>CAKOPW010000006.1 GCA_934101115.1 uncultured Bacilli bacterium
CTGGTTTTGGTTCATCTGCTTCAGGTTGATCTGGTTTTGGTTCATCTGCTTCAGGTTGATCTGGTTTTGGTTCATCTACCTCAGGTTGATTTGGTTTTGGTTGATCTTTTGTAGGAATACCCATTCCAGCCAGAATATTGTCTATTTCTTCTTCAGTTAATATTCCGTTAGAATTACCATTACTAGCAGTTCCTTTTGTCTCAGCATTTGGAGTTTGTGACACTGAAGGTTCTATTGTTTCTTCTGTTGTAGGATTAAATGTTGGTTTATCTTCTTCAACAATTCCACCAATAGTTTTATCCATGTCTTTAGCGGCATTTATAATAGATTTAGCAGCATTATTAACTCTCACTCCATCATATATTTTGCCGTTTGCGTTAACTACAACTTTATTATTAGCTACAGCACCTGCAAAACCTTTTAATAATCTATTAATGTTATCTTCAGTAAGTTCTTCTGCAGTAAATTCTTTTCCAGGGTTAAGTTCAAATTTTCCGCTTCTACATGTGACAACATATTTTTCTGTTTCTTGGTTAAAAGTTATACTTATTTGTATATCATCTTGTCCAAGTGGAGCTTTATTATAATTATTAAAATATTCATAATATTCTTCTAATTTTTCAAAATCTATTTCTTTTTTGCCCTTTAAAGAATTTTCTAAACTATCTATATGCTCCATCAACTTATCTAACGACGCAATTTTTTCATTCAATTCGCGAATTTTTTTATTATTATCCTTAATGAACATTTTAGCTATATCACGATCTGTAGGATCTATTCCACTTTCGGCTCTTTCAATCATTTCTGCTTTAACGTTTTCAATGGATCTTAAAGAACTTAATAAGTTTCTTCTTTGAAAGTCAATCATTTTCTTGATTTTTTCAGATAACGAATTTAACTTTTCCATATCCGAATCATTTATTTCCTTGTTTGTAGATTCAGACAATTCTCTTTCTTTTCTTTCAAGTTCATTTTTTAGTTCGTTAACTCTCTTTTCACTTTCTTCTCTTGCACGATTGTTATTCTCAAAATATGGATCATTTGAAATAGTTCCCATATTTCTTTCTTCCATATCTCTAACAGCATTTTCAATTAAAGTGTTTGCCCACTTTAAATTTTCTTCTGCATTTTCTAATTGAGTTCTCAAAGTTTCTATTTCTGATTCTAAAGCAGTGGTATCAACTTCGTCATTTAAACTCGCCTTTATGTTATTTACATTTTCTGCATATTCAGAAACCAAACTATTAATTTGTTCAGTTAATGTTTCACTTTCCATTATATTTCCTCCAAACATTTTTATTAAGTTTAAACTTAATTACACACTTAAATTTTATCATTAATTTTATAATATGTATACATTTTTTTTACTATGCTTTACATATCACTTAATTTAACACTTACAAGTTTTGATACTCCACTTTCTTGCATTGTTATTCCATATAAAGTATCAGCATATTCCATTGTTTTTTTCTTATGAGTAATTACTATAAACTGAGTTACATCACCATAATTTTTTAAATATGTTCCAAATGTATCAACATTTGCTTCATCTAAAGCTGCTTCTACTTCATCTAGTATACAGAATGGAACAGTTCTAATATTCAATATACTGAAAAGTAAAGCAATTGCTGTTAAAGTCATTTCTCCACCTGATAAAGCATTAATGCTTTTTATACTCTTTCCTGGAGGATAAGCATTTATTTCAACTCCAGTTTCTAAAATATTTTCTGGTTCTGTTAACACAAGTTCAGCATTTCCACCCTTAAATAGTTGATTAAACACACGACCAAATTCACGATTAACTTCATTAAATGTACTCATAAATTTTTCTTCCATTGTTGAATCTAGATCTTCAATTATTTCATTTAAATCTTTTATTGCTCCTAAAAGATCTTCACTTTGATTTTTTAAGAATGTATATCTCGTATTAACACGATCAAATTCTTCAATAGCTCCAACATTGACGTCTCCTAAATCTCTTATATCTCTTTTTAAGTGGTTTACTTTAGTACGTGCAACTTCTTCATCCATTTCTAAAGTATATTCTTGATGAGCTTTTTCATAAGTTAAATTATATTCGCTTGCAAGTCTTGTAAGTAAGTTATCAAGTTTAATATCCATCTTACCAATATTAACTTCTAAATTCTTTATTTCATTTAGTTTTTGATTATAAGCAGAAGTTGCTTTTCTATTTATACTTTCTAATTCATTTAATTCATTTGAAAGTTCATTTCTTGTAGTTTTCTTTTCACTTAATGTTCTTGTGCTTATTTCTTTTTTAGTGCTTATCGTTAAGATTTCATTCATTATGTTGTCAAGTTCATTATCAACTGAATTATCTAAAACATTCTTTGTTCCATTAAGCTCATTTTCATTCTTTTCTAAATCATTTATAAGTTCTTTTCTACTTATTTGTTTTTGATTTAAAATTTCTTTTTTTCCTGAAAGATCAGCTATACTATTTCTAATACTCTCTTCAAGTAGATTTAGATGTAAATCAATTTCATTAATATGTTCTTCAATTAACTTTATTTCATTTACTAAAATACTTTCTTCATTAATAAGTTTTTCTAGTTCATATCTTATATTCATTGAACCACTGGTATTATTTTTTACACTTCCACCAGTTATAGATCCTCCAGCATGAAGTATTTCTCCATCTAACGTTATTACACGATAACGGTAACTAGTTAGTTTTCCAAGTTTATTCATGATATCCATATTATTAACAACTAAAACATTTCCTAGTTGATTTTCAACAACACCAGAATAAAGCGGATTATAAGTTACTAAGTTAGAAGCAACTCCCACAAATCCAGCTAAAGATTCAGCTGTTTTTAAAGAATCAGCATCCACTCCACGTGGTTTTATCACACTTATTGGGAAGAATGTTGCTCTTCCAAGTTTGTTTTCTTTTAAATAGTTAATCGCTTCTTTCGCGTTTTCATCTTTATCAACAACAATCACGTTTTGATTAGCGCCTAAAGCCACTTCAATTGCTTTAACGTGCTCTTCTTTGACATCAATTAATTTTGATAAAACATCATGAATACCATTTAATCTTGGGTTATTAATAACACTTTTAACAGCAAAAGGAAGCTTTGTATCGTTTTCTATTTGATCATTTAGTACATCTATTTTGCTTCTTACGTTCACAAGTTCACGACTTTTTTTATCAAGTTCACTTATTAAAGTTGTTTTTCTTAATCTTTCATTTTTTAATTCAGCATTGGCAGTGTCAACTTTATTTGTAAGTTCACTTATTTCTTTTTCAATTGAAGTAATTTCTGAATCAATAACACTGATGTTTTTCTTAAGTTCAACTATTCTTTCCTTTAATATTATAATGTTGCTTTCTAATAGTTGATCATCTACTTCATATTTTCGTCTTTCACTCATAACTTGTTTCTTTGTTTCAAGATTTGAAAGAGTTTCATTTATTTTTATAAGTTCATCAGTTAATGAAGATATTTCTTCATCAAGTTTAATTGAACTCAATTTTAAACTTTCGATTTTAGTTGTTTCACTTGTTTGTTTATTATCCATTGTAAGAATTTCTTCATTTAAAGAATTTAATCTTTCTTTATCACTTTTATATTGATCATTTATAGTTTTAATATCACTGGCAATTAAAGAAATTTCAATTCCTTCAAGTTCACTTTTTAAATCAAGATATTTTTTAGCATCTTCAGCTTGTTTTCTTAAAGGTTCAACATTTCCTTCAAGTTCATTTATAACTAAAGTTACTTTATCAAGATTATCCATTGTACTTGCTAACTTTTTACTTGTTTCTTCTTTTCTTTTCTTATATTTTAAAACACTGGCAGCTTCTTCAATAATAGCTCTTCTATCACTTGGTTTTCCTTTTAAAATTTCACTTATTCTTCCTTGAGATATGATAGAAAACGAATTGGCATTAGTTCCACTATCTAGGAATAAATCTGTAATGTCCTTTTTTCTAACCTTTGTATTATTTATGTAATATTCGTTTTCTCCAGTTTTATAAACTTCTCTTTTTATTTCGATCTCATTATAATCACTTGCTAAATAATGATCTGTATTATCAAAAGTTAAACTTACCCAAGCACGAGAACATGCACCTCTTGAAGAAGAACCATTGAATATACAGTCAGTTAGTTTTTCGCCTCCACGAATCTCTTTTAAACTGGATTCTCCTAATACCCAACGAACAGCATCAACTACATTACTTTTTCCACTTCCATTAGGTCCAACAATACCAGTAATCTTATCATCAACGCTTATTTCAATTTTATCAGCAAACGATTTAAAACCATGTGCTTTTATACTAATAAGTTTCATACTTCACCTCTAAGCTATTTTTTTTATTGCATCTGTTGCTGCATTTTGTTCAGCTTCTTTTTTAGACTTTCCTGTTCCTACTCCAAAAACAAGACCATCAACTAGAACATGAACAACAAAAGTTTTATCATGTGCAGGACCTGATTCACTTACTACTTCGTAAGTAACTGTCTTTTTGTCCATTTGAACCATCTCTTGCAAGTATGATTTAGAGTCATGAATAAATTCGTGATTTGCTTCAATATAAGGAACAATTATTCCTAAAGCAAATCTTTTAGCAACTGAAAAACCATGCTCTAAGAATATTACGGCAAGGACACTTTCAAAACAATCTGCAACAATTGAAACTGTATCTTTTGGTACTCCGTTTCCAGTACGAATATAATCTATTAATCCTATTTGTTTAGAATATTCAAATAAAGCATTTTCACAGACAAAACTAGCACGAGTTTTAGACATATCTCCTTCTTTTAAATGTGAATGTAAATAAAAATATTCACTTGTAGCAAGTTCTAAAACAGCATCTCCTAAAAATTCAAGTCTTTCATAGCTTTTGCTTCTTTCTTCATTAGCTTTTGAACTATGAGTTAAAGCTGTTTTTAATAATTCTTCATTCTTTATTACTATTCCATATTTTTCTAAAAAGTTCATAGTATCACCAAAAGTATTATACAATATGAAAAGGTCCAATTCTAGTTATAATTTACAAAATATAGCTTTTTTGATATATTTTTATTATGAAAAAGGAAGCGAATTTATGAAAATAATAAGAAGTTTATTTGTTTTATTTATTACTTTAATTTTATTAACTGGATGTTTTAAAAGAGATAATATGGATGATATTTCTATTGCTGTTACTAAATACCCAATAGAATATTTGGTAAAGAATATATATGGATTTAATTCAACAATAAGTTCTGTATATCCTGTTGGAAGTGATGTTGATACTTATACTTTATCAAAAAAGCAAATCAAAAAATATTCAGCAAATGACATTTTTGTCTACAACGGTTTAACTGATGAGAAAAAGATAGCCGCTAGTCTTTTAAACTATAATTCAAATATAAAAATTATTGATGTTGCCAAAGGCTTAAATGATACTTATGAAGAAGAAGAACTTTGGTTAAGTCCATCAAATTATTTAATGCTTGCTCAAAATATTAAAGATAGTTTGTTAAAC
Organism: uncultured Bacilli bacterium; assembly: GCA_934101115.1. Taxonomy (GTDB): domain Bacteria; phylum Bacillota_I; class Bacilli_A; order RF39; family UBA660; genus CAG-582. The sequence continues at coordinate 5,501 of CAKOPW010000006.1, forward strand.
TACACTAATTCAACTATTTTAAAGCAAGAAATAAGTGATGCTTATGAAGAATTAAAGTTAAATGTCTCTATGCTAGATGCTAATATAAAAGTTATTGCTGAAAATGCAAGCAATAAAACAATTATAGTTGGAAATGACTTATTTAAATTTTTAGAAAAATATGGATACAATGTTTTGAGTGTTGATGAAAGCAAAAATCAAAAAAGTGATTATCAAGAAGCAAAAAACTTGATTTCCAATAAAAGTAATTCTTATGTATTCGTTTTAGAAAAAAGTGTTAATGATGAAAATGTTACTAAATTAAAAAATGCCGGTGCAACGATTGTTTCAATAAAATCATTAAAGAGTTTGACTCAAGATGAAATAAATGATGGTTATGATTATTTACAATATATGAATACATTTATCGATGACTTGAAAAGTGAGGTTTATAATTAATGAAAAAATATTTAATCACACATACTGATTTAGACGGAGTTTCCCCTATTATATTGCTTGGTTTAACAAATGAATCATTTGATTATAAATGTGTAGATATAAAAGATTTAACTAGTTTAATGGAAGAACTTAAAACAGTAGACTTATCACTTTATGATGAAATATATTTTACAGATTTATCCTTAACAGAAGAAATGTATGATGTTTTACTTAATTTAAATAAGCCAATAAAGGTTTTTGATCATCATGAAACTCACCTATTTGCAAATAAGTATGAGTTTGTTACAGTTAAAGTAGATTTGAATGATAGAAAAACATGTGGAACTGAATTATTTTACGAGTATTTAAAAGAAAAATATCCTGAATTAAATAAAGATAGCATAAAAACTTACGTTGAATATGTAAGAGAACTTGACACATTTACTTTTACAAGCGATATTCCCAAACAAATCGATATGATTAAAGAATCAATGGATAGATATGAATTTATAAAATCTATGATTAGAAGACTAAAGAAAGATAAACCTTTTACTTTTACAGCTTTTGAAAAAAGATATATTAAATTAAGAACAGAAGAACTTGATAGATATATAAAAAAGAAAGAAAAAGGTATGCAAAGAGTTTTAATCAATGGACTTAGATGTGCTGTGGTATTTGCAGAAACTAATAAGAGTTTTATTGGTGATTATATCTCTCAAAAATATGATGATATTGATTTAGTTATTTTAATAGATGCATCAAGTAGAATCTCTTATAGAACTAACAAGGAAAACATAAATGTTGCCGATTTTGCTTCCAACTTTGGTGGCGGTGGACATAAATGTGCAAGTGGATCAAAGTTCGATAACGAAAATCGTATCAACATTTTAAAAGACTATTTTGGTGATGTTAAAGAATTAGAAGAAAATTGCTAATTCTTTTTATTTTGTTATTGACTATAATAATCAAATTTTGTATAATTTATCTATGGCACGGAGTAGTACTCAAGAGGCTGAAGAGGCGCCCCTGCTAAGGGTGTAGGTCGGGCAACTGGCGCGAGAGTTCAAATCTCTCCTACTCCGCCATTTAGGAATTAACTCACTTATGTGAGTTTTTTTATTGCATGAAAAAAGTCTACACTTGTAGACTTAAGATCGTTTGTAGGTAAATTCGTAAACTGCGCCGGCATTAACATCTGTTGTATTAATTAATAATTTTAGGCTTAAACTAGTATCAGTTAAATTAACTATTTCAAAAAGTGCATCATAACTTTCATCACTTTCATCTTTTAGTTTTATATATATCTTATTATCAATAATTTTATAATTATACCAATTAACAGAAATATTTTTTTCACTATTCCAATTTGCATGACCTTTTGGTGCCAAATGACCACTTATTAAAACTTCATCAGAATAATCATCAAATTTCAAAGTTAATTCACTTGATCCATAATAAACATTTCTTTTATTAAATTTAAAAGTTCCTCCAACAGTATGTTTCCAATACCACTCTCCAAAACTATAATAGACATTTGTTATGCTTTCTTTTTCTTTTGTTGATAACAATTTAAATATTTCAGTATTATCAAAGAATTCTTTAATCTTCTCACTTTTACTTATATAGCTAGTTCCTAATTCATTATAAGCTGATGAAACTAGACCTTCATCAAGAAATTGTTTAGAATAGTTTATCTTGTTATCCATAAACATGTCCCATGCTTCTGGACAAGCACAGCTAATTTCTTCACAGTCTTTTGTTCCGAGATTTTCATGATTATACCATCCAACATTTTCAAAGCCTTCATAATCTTTACTATCTACATATTTTTGTAAATTAGCAACAAAATTTTCACATGCTGAAGCACTTTTATCTTCATTCATAGTCGATGCAATCGCAAGAAAAACTACTATAGCAATTACTCCTTCAAGTATAAAAAACAATTTTCTTTTATCCTTTGGTATTTTAAAACCTTTAAACTTTTTCATTGAATAACCGCAATGGGGACAACTTTTTGCAGTATCACTAATTTTTTTACCACATTCCTTACAAACAATTAAAGACATAAAACTCAACTCCTACATGATAATTATATCATCAAAAAAAATAAAGTCTACATCTATAGACTCTATTTTTTTCTTCTAGTAAAGATAAATATTATTAATCCTATTATAACTAATATCAATACTAAAACGATATAATAAATACTTTCATTACTTTCTAACTTAGTTTCATCTTTTACTTCATCTTCTAAATGATTAATATCATTTTCGTTAAAAGTATAATCAAAGTCCTCTCTTGGATAATCCTCATCACTTATCACAATATCATAATTATATTTTTCATCTTTATAATTTTGATTACTAATAAGTAACCCAGATAAATCATTGTTATATTTTATATCAACAATATAATATTTGCCATCAAGTTTTACAACGTTGTACGTATGTGAAGAATAATACATTCTATTTTTAGCGTCATACGATGCTATATGATCAACAATATATGACTCAATTCCTAATTTATCCATTAGATAAGAAAATGCAGTTGCAGATCCTATACAAACGGTTTTATGATCTATTAAAACGTCATACGCGCTTGTGTATCCATCTATTAATTTTTCAAAAGCTCCTTCGTTTTGATAAACTGCATTTCTACTTATGTAGGCATAAGCCATATATATTTTTTCATAATCAGTTTTATCAGTAAATAGTTTTATAAACTTATCAGTAAATTTATCAAGTAATTCTTCTTCCTCTTTAGTGATTTTTCTATTCATATTATTTATTGAAATAGAATTACCATTTACTATTGGTAAAAAACGAATTGGTTGATAATAAGCATAATCTTCATATTTATAAGTATTTATGCTTATATCAGTAATATATTTTTCTTTATAGTATTCATTTACACGATCAATATCAACCGCGTTATCTTCGAATTCAATGCTATAATATCCTATATCTAAATCATTATAAATTTCATCTATTTTTTGTAATGCTTCGTCTGTATCTTTGACAGTTATTATTGTTTTTTCATGCGCAAAACAAACTGTTGGAATAAGCATTAGTAATAATAACAAATATTTTTTCACGATATCACCTATTGAATTTCAACATAATTTCCAATGTTATATTTTTCTCCATCTATCTCGGCAAATATGTAATACCTACCGCTTTTTAGATTTGATAGATCTATAAAATCTTTCATATCTTGTCCACTTTCTTTTAAAACATATTTATATGCTTTTCCTCTAGGAGAAATGAATGTAACATTTACAGAAGTATCCTTTGGATAATATCCTACAAAACTGAATTTATTATTGTGAATTTCAAAAATAATTTCTTGAGAAGTACTATTTTTAAACTCCAATGCATCATTTTCACTCAATTCTTCATATTCATCAGGCTCATATGGAGCCAAATGCTTTCCTAATTCTGTTTTATAATTACTTACAATAGTTACAGTTTTAGGTTTTACGGAAACACTTTCTAAATTGTAAATATTAGCTTTTACAACCTCAAATTTTGATTCTGGAGATTTCAATTTATTAACTATATTGTTATTTTCATCAAAATCAATAATATAAGCATCATATTTATCATTGCTAAATTGTGTACATGAAGGGTCATCATAATTAACCTCATCTGTAAAATGCCATCCTGAATTAAATATACGATGTCCGTTTGTACTATAGGTAAAACTTGATAGTGCGTAAGAGAAATATTCTTGACCACCAAATTTCCAATCAACTTTTGCCGTTTTATTATCTAAATCCAAACTATAAACAACTGCGTAAGACGCATTATTTTTTAAACTTTTACATGTCACAGTTTCTTCTTTATATGAATTATAGCCATTGTTAAATATTGATAATTTTCCGTCAGTTGTAATATTTACTGAGTGTTGACCTTGCGGATAAATAAAGTCATCTCCAACACCTTTTATTAAATAATCTTTAAATTTACTTGACCAATATTTTTCCTCTCCAAGAATCCATTTGATATCTCCTGTTTGATAATCAATGGCAACAACTGAATTTTGATTTCTTACGGATAAAATAAGTGAATCAGTATTCTTGTCGTAAAAAACGCTGTTAATCCATCCCCAAGTTATTTCACCAGGTTCAAGTAAATCAGGATCAACTTTTAAAGCTATATCTTTAAGACTCCAGTCTTTAACTACTTTTCCAGTGTTTCTATCGACTTCGACAATATAATCAGCTAATGTACCTCCACCTCTTTTGGAAGTTAAAATTATTAAGTTACCATTTTCAAGCTCATAGCCATCATGGTGATAACCGCCATCAATTTCATAGTTTTTATGAACATATCCTAACATATCCAACTCAACTACTCCACTTGTAGATGTTAAATCAGGTCCTTTATCAGCATTAGAAAGTAAAAGATGTCCGTTTTGTAGCATTGTCATCCCCTTAGTGTATCCAATATTTAACCACCAACGGATCTCACCATAATTATCTAAAGCTATGTTTCCAGTTCCTAATGATGATGTTCCAAAATAGAATTCACCATTTGAATTTTCAATTTTGTTTTCAAGAACTTCAGCATTTTCTGTTGGAGCAAAATCATCTATTTTGATATCCAATTCTTTTTTTGAACCACTTTCAGTAGTTATTATAACTTTATTTGTATATTTTCCATATAAACCATAAATTGGTAATATATGTTCTTTGCTGCTCTCAAAATTAACAGTTAAATCATCATTATGTTTTCCTTTAATTGTTACAGTTACTTTTTCCTTCTTAGTTGTATTAAATAGTATTAAAGCCGTTTGTGGACTTATTAAAAATGGATTTACAACAACATAAGGATCATTTAATGTTGATTTTTTGCTTTTAAATTCTTTTAATAAATTTTGGTATATTTCATATTGTCCAGTAAAAATATTTGTATTTTTTAACTCAGTACTTTCATTTTCAACCAAAAACGAAAAATTTTTATTTAAAGGTTCTTTATAATCTTTATTGGCATTTATTTTTCCGTTTTGTATTAACCATAATATACTACATGTAACTATAACAATAATTGCTAGTGAACTAGCAATTATTATGTATAATTTTTGTTTTTTATTTACCCTATTTTTTTCTTTTTTCATTTTTATCACCCATTATATTATTGTATATGGATTACTAGCTGTTCCATTTCCACCACAAGTGTATATTGTTTTAAGTTTTACTGCTGGTTTTACTTGGTTACAAGCACCATAATAAGATTGAGTAGTATTTGAGCCTTTTTGTATATAATAATAAGAGTTGTTATATGTAGTGGAATTTCCATGTGGATATGGATCTGAAACTTTTGATTCCATAACTTCAGTATATTTGGAAACTGTCCATAAGTTAGTGTTAGCATTTTCAAAAATAGCATTTGTGTACTTCTTAAATTGATCTGCAGTAAATGTTCCGACTTTTACAGTTTGTCCTTCTAATGTGTATGACTCAAAATATTTGCTAGCAGATATGTTAGATAACATATTGGTTGCTTCTTTTATAATTTCTGTTTGAGTTGCTGTTGTTTGATTATATGTTCCAGTAAAGTAGCCATCACAAGTTTGTACACCCCATGTTTCTAAAGTAGTAACTGAACCGTTTACACATTTATTAGTAACAGCATTTAAAGCCGAGAATAAATAACCTTGATTATCTCTTTCTAATATAACAAAGTTATGACCATTAATATTTACATAAAAATTCTTGTTACAATAGTAGCATGCTTCTCCGCCTTCTGCTTTACAACATGAATTACAGTCTGTACATGTAGAACCATTTGCTCCACCAGTTTTCATATTAGTTAAAACTAATAAATCTACTTGATTAGTTAAATAACCATCTAATTTTACCCATTCACCAACAAATCCATTATTATTAATCGGTCTTACATAAACATAAGTATACTTTAGTTTTTCCTTACATTCGTTCGCTGGATATCTAACATCAATATTTTTAACTGTGTTGCCGTTTGCGACTTTATTGAATGTATATCTTGCATCATTACCAATTGAATTATTCATTTCTGTTCCTTCGTTTGCTAAACGATACTCAAATTTTGCTATACCAAATTTTGAATAAATAGACGTGTTATTAGTTCCTAATTTATCAGCAATTGTAAATGTTTTGTCTGTTGTCCAATTAGTTGAATCCCCACTTACATATTGCTTTGGAAGTACTAATTTTTGACGCATATTATATTTTCCTTCAGCATCATAACTATAGTTTTTGTCATAATGACCTTTTACTAATGTTTTTAAAGTATATAAAATATTTCCTTCATAAGCATCATAAACTGTTGTAAAATCACTTATAAGATTATTGGCACTTCCAGCTACATAGAATTCTTGTCCAAGCGGATCAATTGATTGAACTTTTATACTATAAGCAGTTGAATCCTCATCAGCGCCTTCAATATATGGTTTATATGTTAAATACTTCCATCTATTTTCAGAAGCAACATATTCAGGTGTTGCCCACATTTTTCCATTTTTTAAATCATCAAAATCATAATTAGTTTCAACACCATCATAATAAGTTTTAAATCCTGGAGTAACTTTAGAATTAACCCTTAAGGTTCTAGTAAAGCTTTTCTTTATTCCACTTTTTGTTAACCATGTATAAGTTACATCATAATTTCCTGATTCCGTTGTTTGATATCTATTGTCATTTGTTTTTTGAAATTCATTTGGCATCGAACAAGCTAAATGATAATCATTTTTTAATGTGTTAACATCAGTAATAAGGTTTCCCTCTTCATCTGAAAGAGCTAGACGATATGAACCTAAACCTTGCATACAATCATATGGTTCTCCCCAAACGACATAGTCATCTATAGCAACCATAAATACTTCAGTTTTAGTATCCTTTGATTTATCAATTGGATACTCAAATGTTAAAGCCTCCGTTGTAGTATCCAAACTTGCTTTAACAATTTCATCTCTTTTCACTTTTTCATCAGTGTAAGGATTTTTTAATTTTTCATCGACTAAACCTGAATCAATTAAATTACCAACAGTTATGTATAAAAAAGCCTTATTAACATATAAATCTTGAAACGCTTCAGGATTCATATCAGCATAAACTGAAGCTGATGATTTAATCGATGCTACAAATCTTTCATATTCTGTTTTCTTTGAATTTTTAGAAACATTAGTTACATTGAATATTATTACAGTTGTTACAACACCAAGTAATACAATTGTTACTAATAATTCCACTAGTGTAAACCCACTTTTTTTCTTCATATACAACTCTCCTATCATAAATAAATATTATCATAAATTGCTATTCAAGTAAATTATTATTTTTCATGATTTTGAGATTTTATGCTATATTTTTTTCTTTTTGAATATCGTTTTTGTATGTATGTTTGTTCTTTTAAATAAGATAAAATATTTTTTTCTTTTTCTCTTATTTCATCAATACCACAATTGTAGTAAGCACATAATTCTTCTTCTTCATAACATTCTTGGTATCTAAGAGTTATAAACTCCAAATATTCATTTGGAAGGGATAGAAGAATTTTTTTCATTTCTTCTGAATATTCATTTTGTTCTATAGTTTTAGGTTTATAAACATCTAACAAAGTTTGACTATCGCTATCATAAATTGTTTCATCTAAGGATATTACTTTTTTATAATTTTTTCGATAATAAATTTTTAAGCTCCATTTCATAGTTAAATCCATACACTTTATCATTTGTCCAGGCACGTTAATATTACATTTTTCAAGAAAATTCATTAAAATAATTTTTTGTTCACTTACTAAATCTTCATATTGATAACGGTTAATCCTACTTATCATTAAAGAATCAATATTACTATTAAAGTATCTTACTTCATTTGCTAATATTATGCTTCTAGTGTCCAACAATCCACATTTATATAAGGCAAACATTACAAATAAATTAAATTGAAATTCATTTCTATTAATCGAATCAATAAAATTTATTATATCTATAACTTTTTGATGAGAAATCTCTTTTAAGCCATTATCTTCTCGATCAAAAAAGTACCAAATCATATTTATCGCTGTTTTTAAAGAATATCCCATATTTACAAGTTTTTCCACATTGGTTAAATTTATTTTAAGAGTATCACATATTTTTGCTACTTCCTCATATTCCATTTGTCTATATTTAAGTTCAGAGAATATTTGATTTACCTCTTTTAAATACTTTTTCCATTCATATTCTTTTACGGTTTCTTCAATTATTTCATCTAAAGTTTTAGTATCTCCATATTTATCTTTTTTTCTTTTTATAGTATCTCTTATATAGGAAACATTTAAATCATTATTCCTGCAATAAGTAACTAAAGGCTTACCTTTATAATAATAGATAATTCCAAATCGTTTAATTGATGTCACAGCCTCTTCTATTGCTTCTTCTATTGATATGCTACTATCGCTTTTTATTTTTTCCTGTACATAGTTATATACAGAATTATATGAGCAATTATTATATTTACAATATTCAAATAAACTAACTCCTTTATAAAAATATAAAGTTTCACTTTTTTTGTATTTTTTTAAAATTAATTGAAGCATTTCTTCATCGCTTAAATTTTTATATTTATCATTTTTTCGATATGCAGAAAGTTTAGTTATTATTGTTGTATAATTTATCCCGTTTTTCTCACAATACTCTTTTAATGGTTTTCCATCAATAAAAAATCTTTTTGGTTTTTTATGTTCTTTTTCTATATATTCTTTAATTATATCTTTTTCTTTTCTATCAGGGTATTTTCTTTTAGTTCTTTTAATACTATTTAAAACAGATGGATATTTAATATTTGGATGAAGTTTGCAATACTCAACTAATGAAATGTTCTCATAATAATATATAGTTTGAGATATTTGATAATCTTCAAGGGCAACTCTTACTAATTCATTATTATTTAATTTAGGATTATGTTCTTTTAATGTTCTTATTTTTGACATAACTTGTGAATAGTCAATATTGTTACTACGGCAATAATCAGCAAGTAGAATTCCTCTATAAAAATATTTTACACTTTTCCCAACTCCACTCATAACTAAATCAACTGCTTCTTGATCAGTTAATTCCGGATTTTTCTTTTGCTTTTTATTTATATTAGATGTAATTGTATTAACATTTATTTTATGTTTTCTACAATACTCTGCCAGCGGTTCACCCTTATAATAATAACGATATTTCATGTTTTTTCCTCTTTTTAATAATTAGTATAACAATATAAAGAATAAGAATAAAGAAAAAAATTGCTTTATTTTGAAAAGCAACTTAGTTTTTTATCATCATATCCAAAACATATTTCATGATCTTTAGTTGCGGGATATTGATAAATTATTTTAATATTTGCAGACTCACCATTTTTTATTAAATGATTGTCGTATATCATTTTTACTTCAGGAATATAGTTATGACCATTATAAGTTAAAAGATTATATCCAATGTCATTATAAATAGCAGTTCGAATTACTGGGTTAATTGGCTCATCTAAATAGTTTAAATCATTAAACTTTATTTTGTATTCAAATCCATACCAAGAAAATCCTTCTTTTAAATCTGTGTCAATATTTTCTTTTATTTCTTCATCTGATAAATAACGTATTCCGGTTATATCAACATCAGTATATTTATTATTCTTTTCATCATAAAAAGTTGCGATAACAGTTTCTCCTACATGTGCTGAATTGTAAAAAGATTTATATAGTCCAACATTTTTACTAACTTCTCTAGTTATAGATTTAGTTGTAGTTGTAATATCGCTACTCTTATTTTTATTTTTAGTTATTAGTTGTAAACACAATATAAAGAAAATGATAGTTCCAACTATAATAACAGTAATAAAAAACAAATTAGCATAGTTTATTTTTTTATTCATCTTATCACCCGATTTTATTCTATATCATCATAATAATTTTAGCATATTTTTTATATTTTAATCATAAATATTTAAAAAATTGACATTTATTAAAAAAACACTAGATTTTTTCAAATTTTATGTTATAATGAATGAGTACTTACTGATGTCTCCTTAGCTCAGTTGGTAGAGCAACTGACTCTTAATCAGTGGGTCTAGAGTTCGAATCTCTAAGGGGACACCATTTACAAAATGGGCTTGTAGCTCAGCTGGTTAGAGCGCACGCCTGATAAGCGTGAGGTCGATGGTTCAAGTCCATTCAGGCCCACCATTTTGTAAGGCCCGTTGGTGAAGTGGTTTAACACACATGCCTTTCACGCATGCATTCATGGGTTCAAATCCCGTACGGGTCACCAATGTAAAAATAAGACAGCTTATAGAAAGCTGTTTTTTTATGCGTGAAAACAAAAAACAACGTAAATTAACTTACGTCATTTAAATAAATTATGCAATTCGGAACGCTGGAGAAATACCATAATAGTTGTCCGCACTATAGACCCACCAGTCGCCATCGTTGTTAACGATAAGGAAACGACTTGAAATGTCAGAATCAGCCGAACGTAGCCACCAATCATAATCACTTCCATTATATTGTTTTATTGCTTCGTCATAATTATCTGTTGTTACTCCTTGATTTTTATAATAATCTAATTGTTTTGTGTTACTATATGATGTATCACGATCACTTATTGGATTATCTTCTCCATCCTCCCATACTTCATGTCCACTTAACAAATATAACTTGTCTTGAGTTTCAAAGTTTGTTTCACTCGATGTTTCTCCATGTCCTGATATTACTTTTGTTGAAGATATTACATTTTGTAATTCGCTTGGGAGTGCATTATATATTGTTTCATTTACATACGTACGTAACTCTGAATCTTTCCATCCGCCTACATTCGTATCTGTGCCATTAAATTTTTGGTTTGCTATAATATCAGCAAACTCTACTACAAATCCACATGCGGTTTCACTTGTTTCTCCATTTGTACATTCACTCATATTTGATATCCTTACTGTATGTGTTCCAAAACTACCTAAGTCAACAACTTTAGTATCTCCTACATTATATTTACTTGTATTTCCTGTTTGTACTGCTTTTTGTATTGTTGTCCAAGAATCACTTGTAAATGATACTGGATCTGGAATGTTTCCTTCTCCTATTTTATCTCTTTCTACTGCATTGAATTCTAACTTACATGTATATTCTTCTGTAACGTTCTCTGTTGCTACTTGATCTAGTGTTACTGTTAATGTTCCATTTAAGCTTTCTTTGGCTTTTACAACTGTTGCATCATTTTCAAGTTTATTTTTGATACTTGTATATTTTGCTGTTGTTTCTTCCTTTGGTACACATGTTACTTTTACTTCTGCATCGTAGTTACTTGAATTATTTGTTACTTCATAAGTTAAGATACTTGTTTGATTAAGTGTTTTTAATTCACTTGTTTCAAATGTTATGATTTTCTTTGTATCATCTATTACAGAGTTGTATACATCTTTTCCATCTAAACTTGCAACTGTGAAGATTACTGAGAAGTCATCTCCATTTTCACTTACTTTTGCATTTCCATTTATTACTAATGTTGTTGAGATTGCTGCAAATCCAATTGACATTAGTAATATTGCTACTATAAGCATACTCTTCTTTTTCATATATTTACCTACTTTCTACTATTTCATTTTATAATACCCCCCCCGATTTGCAAGAACAACTTCCATATTTACAAAATTATTGACAGCATAAAAAAAGATACACAATCGTGTATCTAAATATTATCTCTATCTCTTAAGAATGGTGGAATGTCAAATTCATCATCCATCATGTTAATTGATTTTTTTGGTTCCTCTGGTGTTCCTGTTGTTGCAGGTTTATCATCATCAAATCCTGTTGCAATAACAGTAACAATTACTTCATCATCTAAGTTTTCATTGATTACAGCACCAAATATAATATTGATATCTGTATTAGCACTAGCTCTTACAACTTCAGCAGCATCTTCAGCTTCAAATAGAGTTAAAGATTTACCACCGGTGACATTTATAATTGCATCTGTTGCACCAACAATACTTGTTTCAAGAAGTGGACTAGATACTGCTTGCTTAGCAGCTTCAATAGCTCTATTTTCACCAGTAGCAAGACCAATTCCAATTAAAGCATTTCCACGTTTTTCCATTACAGCTTTTACATCTGCAAAGTCTAGATTGATTAAACCTGAAACTGCAATTAAGTCAGATATTGATTGAACTCCTCTATGTAATACGTTATCTACTTCTCTGAATGCATCTGGCATTGAAGTACTCTTATCAATTATATCTCTTAATTTATCATTTGGAATAACTATTAATGAGTCAACGTGTTTTTTTAATTCATCAACACCAATGATAGCTTGTTCCATTCTTCTATTTCCTTCAAATCTAAATGGCTTTGTTACAATACCAACTGTTAAAGCACCAATTTCTTGAGCGATTTCAGCAACTATTGGACTAGCTCCTGTTCCTGTTCCTCCGCCCATTCCACAAGTCACAAAAACCATATCAGCGCCCTCTAATGCTTTACGAATTTCGTCCTTGCTTTCTACTGCTGCTTCTCTACCGATTTCTGGATTTGCTCCAGCTCCTAAACCATTTGTAACATTTTTACCAATTTGCAATTTTATACTTGCTGGTGAATCATCAAGTACTTGTTTATCGGTATTGATAACAACGAATTCAACGCCTTGAACTCCGGCTTTAATCATTCTATTAACCGCGTTCATTCCTCCGCCGCCAACACCAACAACCTTAATTTTTGCTATCTGATTCATTTTTACTCCGTCCATAAATACACTCTCCTTAATTATCAAAGAATATTCCAAATACTTTTCCTAGTATGGAATCTCCTGTCATTGCTTTTTTATTGCCATTGCTAACTAGATTGTCTAAGTCATCATCTGAGAATACACTAAAGTCTTTATCTCTTAATTTCAATTTAGAATCAAAATACTTTATCATTCCAATTGAACTGGCAAATTTATTATTTCTTGCTCCTATATAATTATTTTTTCCTATAAAAGCAACTGGTCCAAACACACTTTCAACTTCGATATCAAAGTCGCGTTGTTCAGACAATCCTCCAGACACTATTATATAACTTATTTCTTTCTTTGTTAAGTAATTTATCTCGTTCTTGACAATATTTAACATCTCATGAAGCCTACTCATCATTAAACTTGATAATTCATATTGATCAATCTTGATTTTTTCTCCTAAATTGTTAACAACTTCCATAGTTTCTTGAACTCTAGCATTTTTTCTACTAGCAAGTCCAAGTTCCTCTCTTACTTTACTTGCATCTTTTAAACTTAATTTATAAACAAAAGAAATATCATTGTCTATATTTTTAGTTCCTGTATCTATTACTAAATTATTAATTATTATACCCTTATTTATAATTGCTACCTTAGTTGTATCATAACCAATATCAATCACAGCACCAGTGTTAGTTTCCATATTTTCTGTTTTATGTGCAAAAAATGTTCCAATACTAGGTATCATAATATCGCTTACTTCTACTCCACATTTTTCTAAACTTTTAGCAATAAGGCAAATGTCTTTTTTAGGAGATGAAATAACTACCGATTTTACTGACAAACTATTTCCTTTCATTCCTTTTGGAATCTTTGTTTTTCGATCATCAACTTTAAACATTATTGGTATAACAGTAACCAAATCAAAACCTTCATCAATATTTCCTTTTACACTCATTTGTAAAACTTTTTGTATATATTCTCCAGTTACTTCTTTATCCTCATCCGTTATCGTTAAACTTGCTTCACCTATTTTAAAAATTGTTTCTCCTTCAGGAACATTTACAATTGCCTTTGTTATTGAAGTATTAAGTTTTTCTTCTGCTTGATTAAGCAAACGTTTTAAAGCATATTCAACTTCTACAGGTTCAACAATCATGCCATTCTTTACACCACGTGATTCTTCTTCTAAAGCACATAAAATGTTCATCTTATTATTAAGAATTTCAGCAACTATAAGTTTTATAAGATGACTACCAACATCAATACTAGCTATGATTTCTCTCATAATAAAACCTGCCTATCATGCTTTCATTATACTATAAAAAAGTCTAAAAAAAAAGAAGAGATTTTATTTTTTACCATCTTCCTATTTCTTTTATAAGTCTACTTACATTTTTTATTGATTCGTCTTCTCCAAATTCTTTACATAAAGCATAATATAGAGCTAAATCATCTTTATAAGTTCCAATTGCTGAGTAGAATTCAGATAAAAACTGATTTAAATATTTACTATCAAAAACAAATCCATAAGGAATTTTAAATATACTAATAAAAATTTCATGAATAAATTCGCTTAAATTATGTTCCAAACAAACCTCTTCATTGAAATAGGTTAAATCAAATTCATCAGTATCAAATATATTTATTCCATCCTTATTGATAATAACATTTTTGCTATGAAAATCTCTTACATAGACACCTAACCTACTTAATTCATGGGTTTCTTCAATAAGTTCTAAAATCATTTCAGTAAAAACTTTTAGAGTTATATTAGGTATATGTTTTTCTAATACATCTCCTTTTATATAATCAAGCTTAGTTGCAATTACTTTTCCATCATTTACATAAACGTCATTTGGAGTATAAATGTTTTTTACTTTAATATTTCCAAGCTCTTGGAGATGAGCTAACATATCATATTCTTTAAACAAGCGATCTTTTCTTTCAGTATCTAAAAATAATTTTAATACTCTTTTATCTCTCGTTAAAAACGTTATAGCAGTAGTTCCTATTCCTAAAATCGGTCTAAATGCTATTTCAGTTGTAATATTTTTGTTTTCAATTACCATTTTCTTACCTCCTAACTAACGATAATTTGCTGTAATATTATCTTAGATAAATTAAAACACAACATTTTCTATATTCTAATTTAATTCTTTATACTTTTTGAACATATGGAAGTCTCAAATCCTTAACGTATTTTACCTCAAAATATTGTCTATTTATATATTCTATATATTCACCTAATAAATTAGGAAGTGAATCTTCTCCTTCAATAATTGAATCGACTATTTCTTTAGATTTATCATCTATTTGGCTACTATAAATACAAAGTGAATTTCTTATAATCGCTTTAAAAATGGATTTATTTAATCTTTGTAAATTTTTTCTTTTAACATCTAAGTTTTTTTCAAAACGAGCTAAATCCAAATCTATTATCTTTAATTCGCTTCCAAGAATTAAATTAGTTCTTGTTGCATCATATAAAAACAAATCATCAATCTTTACTAACTCTTGATAAAATTTATTTAATATATTCATAATTATGTTTATATCAATATAACCAATGTTAGAATCCAATCTAACTCCTTCTGAAAAATTAGTTATATATCCTACAACATTTTCTTCACCATTTTTAAATATTTCGTGAGGACATACAAGTATTGGACTTTTATCTTCTAATTTAACTAAAAAATCTAGAAAATGCTTATGATATTCGTCTTCTAGCCTATCAATATGATTTTTGCTATGAAAAATTTTTAAAGCTTTATCTCCATATTTATAAACACTTCCATAATAACCCGCATTAATATAACTTAAAGAATCTAAATCAATTTTTTCTAATTCTGAAGCATCTCTAATAACCATAATTTTCTCCTAATAAAAATATATTTTAATACAACTGCTTATAAATGTAAAGTTTTATGGTATAATTTTAAGTGGTGATGTTATGAAAGATTTTTTTGCTATTATACTTAATAAATGTTTGTCATTAGGATGTTATATTTTAAAGCCTATTTTTAAAAAAGATGGATCAGTTACTCCAGGATATTATGCATCTAAATTAAATAAAGATATCTTAGATGATTTAAAATATCCAAAGTATGTTATTGGAGTTACTGGCTCAAGTGGTAAAGGTTCAACAACTTCAATGATTGCACATATACTTTCAAATTCAGGATATAAAGTTGTATGGAATAAAAATGGTTCAAACCTTTATAATGCAGCTATTACTTTAATACTTAATCATACTAATCCATTTACTAAGAAGATTAATGCTGATGTGTTGCTTATGGAATTGGATGAATCATTTATTTCTAAAATATTTAAGAAACAAAAATTAACTCATTTAGTAGTTACTAATGTTACAAGAGATCAACCAGCAAGAAATGGAAGTCCAGATATAATATTTGATAAGATCGCTTCTTCTATTGATGATACAACTCATTTAGTTATTAATGCTGATGATCCTATAGTTTCAAGATTTAAATTGACTCATAAAAATATAACAACATATGGAATTGATAAAACAAAATATGATTTAAAGAAACCAATAAGCAATAACGTTGATGCCGCTTATTGTCCTAAATGTGATACAAAATTAAAATATGATTTTTATCATTATGGACATATTGGTTCCTACTCTTGTCCTAAATGTGATTTTTCTTCAAGACCTGTTGACTATTTAGCAACTGATATTGATTTGGATAAGAATTTTATGCTAATAAACGATACATTGGTTCATTTAAATAGAAATGTATTTTTCTGTTGCTATTATACACTAGCTGCCTACGCCTTATCTAAAA
Source organism: uncultured Bacilli bacterium (assembly GCA_934101115.1). GTDB lineage: Bacteria > Bacillota_I > Bacilli_A > RF39 > UBA660 > CAG-582. Next base: position 22,435 of record CAKOPW010000006.1, read on the forward strand.
CAATAGATGTAAAAGATGAAGATATCATTAGAGAACTTAACGAAGATATTATTCCTTCAAAAAGAATGAAGACTTATAAACTTGGTAAACGTGAAATTGAAATGGTAGAGTCTAAAAATGAAAATGCCCTTTCATATTTACAAACGATTAATTATATTCGTGAAAGTGATGATTTGAAAACTATAATAATCGGGTTCGATAATGTTTCAAGAAGATATTCATATAATGATTTAAGTTGGTTATATGATGTTGATTTTGAACTTTTAAATATAGATTCAATAGATAAAATATTTTGTATAGGTAGATTTAAATATGATGTATATTCTAGATTACTTTATGCCGGTATTGATAAAAAGAAATTAGTTTTAGTTGAGAATATAGATAATCTTTTATACGATGTAGAAAAAAATTCTAAAGGAAAGATTATTACAATGGTATGCTTTGATATGACAGCAAAAATAAAAGATATGTTGAGAAGAGGTATGTATGAAAACAATTAAAATTGCACATTTATATTATGATTTAATGAATTACTATGGTGAACAAGGAAATGTTCTTGCTTTAAAAACTGCAATTGAATATGCTGGATTTAAAGTAAACATTAAAACTTTATCCGTTGATGATGAAATTGATTTTGAAAAATACGATATATTTTATATGGGTATGGGAACAAAAAGAAATCAAGAGATTGTTAGAAAAGATATCTTAAAGTATAAAGAAAAAATCGAAAATGTAATAGATAAAAAAATGTTTATTATGACTGGTAATTCTTATGAATTATTTGGTAAAAAAATTGATGATAAAAAATGTCTTGGAATATTTAATTTTAATTCTAAAACTACTGATAGAATTGTTGGAGAACAGGTTTTTAAATGTGATATTATTAAAGAGACTGTAATAGGATTTCAAAATAGATTTAGCTCAAATGATATAAAAGATGATTATCTATTTGAAGTTATTAAAGGAACTGGAAATGATATAGAAAGCAAAGTTGAAGGAATCCATAAAAATAATTTCTTTGGTACTTATCTTCTTGGACCAATACTAATAAGAAATCCTTATTTCAAAGATGCTTTATTAAAATATATTGGTATTGATAAAGTAAATACTAAATTAGTTGATTATAAGGCATATCATGAATATTTAAAGAATTTTAATATAAACTAAAAACATCTTCGAATTTGAAGATGTTTTTATTATGCTATTCTGAATGCTGGAGAGATTCCAGCTATACTATCAGCGTAGCTGTCTGAAAAAGTTCCAAAAATGGAAACATATAAAAAGCCCTTTTGATCCGAATTAAATGCTGAACGTAACCACCATCCAGTATTATTTGAATTATATTGTTTAATTAAATCATTATAATTTGTCTTACTTACACCTAATTGCTTGTAATAATCAAGTTGTTTTGAAGTTCCTACTGATGTATCAGAATCTTCTACATTGTATATTTCTTCAATGGATAGTAAATATAGTTTATCTTGAGTTTCAAAGTTTTTTTCTCCTGATGTACTTCCATGTCCTGATATTACTTTTGTTGAAACTATAATATTTTGTAAGTCTGTTGAAAGAGAATTAAAAACATCACGATTTATATATGTACGCATTTCCGAATCTCTCCATCCACCTATGTTTGAAATTGTACTATTTATATTGTGTTTTGCTATTATATCAGCAAATTCTACTACAAATCCACATGCTGTTTCGCTTGTCTCTCCATTCGTACATTCACTCATATTTGATATACGTACTGTGTGTGTTCCTAAATCACCTAAGTCTACTTCTTTTGTATCACCTACATTATATTTACTTGTATTTCCAGTATGCACATTTGCTGCTATTGTAGACCAACTATCTTGTTGGAATGCTGGTATTTCTTCTCCTATTGTATCTCTTTCTACGGCAGTAAATTCTAACTTACATGTATATTCTTCACTTACCTCTTCTGTTGATGTTTTATCTAGTGTTACTGTTAATGTTCCATTTAAGCTTTCCTTTGCTTTCACTACTGTTGCATCATTTTCTAGTTTGTTCTTTATACTTGTATATTTTGCTGTTGTTCCGTCCTTTGGTACACATGTTATACTTACTTCTGCATCGTAGTTACTTGAATTGTTTGTTACCTCATATGTTAGTATTGATGTTTGATTTAATGTTTTTAATTCACTAGTTGTAAATGTTATTATTTTCTTTGTATCATCTACAACTGTTAAATATACGTCCCTTCCATCTAAACTTGCTGCTGTGAAGATTACTGAGAAGTCATCTCTATTTTCACTTACTTTGGCATTCCCATTTATTATTAATGTTGTTGATACTGCTGCAAATCCAATTGACATTAAAATAATTGCAACTATAAGCATACTTTTCTTCTTCATATTTTTCCTTCTCTCAGTAGTTATTTTATTAAAGTAATACGTGCATATCCATTACCGGATTTAGCACAATTTTCTGTTGGTGTTTCATTTGCACATGTAGTACTTATTGTTTTGGTATTTTCCTCGGAGGATTCTTCACAATTATAACAATACATTGCTTTTTCGCTTAATAGAGTATTTCCAATATAACCGGATCCACCTCCAGCTCCTCCATGGCATCGTGAGCTTCCTCCGCCTCCGTAGAGACCTCCTCCGCCTCCAGCGCCGCCACAACAATTTTGATATTGATTACCACCTTGACCAAAACTTCCGTGCGCATCACTTATTATTTCGCCAAGATTTGTAGTTTGACCAGCAGTATCTTGAGTTGCACCTGTTCCTAAAAATCCAATCAAATTAGAACCTTGATAAGCTGTTCCCCAACTGTCAAGTCCACTACTACCTTTGTAGCCACCAGCTGAGCCACCAATTCCATCAAATCTAACCTTGCTATCAGCACTGGTTTGGTCAGGCATTGGCCCATATGCATATCCGGATCCACCGCCTCCACCAGAAACTATTAAAATAGATGATTTTTTATTTTCTAATGAGGATAATATTCCACTAGAGGTTGCTATGTGCGTTGCTCCACCTCCGCTAGAAGAACCTGTTATCGAGTCGTATCCTCGACCATATCCCCCTCCATTATAGCCTCCTGGACATAGACTTGTATCGGAGCTATCTTCAAAGCAATTGTTTGTTCCTTGGCCGCCGATATTAATATAAAGTGTTTGGCTTTTTTTCATTTGAATAATTCCGTTAGAGTAACCTCCATATCCACCATTAACGCTTGTGGAATTACTAGAGTCGTTTACTCCACCACCTTGAGCTCCCCATACTTCTAACTTATATGTTCCAGTTGCTGGCGCAGTAAATGTTTGCTCCCCTCCGGTATAATCGAACATCCATTCAACTTGTCCTTCGTAGCCAACTTCATCTCTTTCTACGGCATTGAATTCTAACTTACATGTATATTCTTCACCTACTTCTTCTGTTGATGTTTTATCTAGTGTTACTGTTAATGTTCCATTTAAGGTTTCTTTGGCTTTTATAACTGTTGCATCATTTTCTAATTTATTTTTGATACTTGTGTATTTTGCTATTGTTCCGTCACTTGGTACGCATGTTACTTTTACTTCAGCATCGTAGTTACTTGAATTGTTTGTTACTTCATATGTTAAGATACTTGTTTGATTTAATGTTTTTAATTCGCTTGTTTCGAATGTTATTATCTTCTTTGTATCATCTACAGCTGTTGAATATACATCTTTTCCATCTAGACTTGCTGCTGTGAAGATTACACTGAAGTCTTCTTCATTTTCACTTACTTTTGCGTTTCCATTTATTATTAATGTTGTACTTACTGCTGCAAAGCCAATTGACATCAAAACAATTGCAAATATTATTGCACTCCTTTTCTTCATTTTTTACACACACCTATTCTCTTTTTTATTTTATAATACCCCCCCCGATTTTCAAGGAGTTTATTTTCTTTTACATCACTTTTGTCATTTGTTTTTTATTGCACACCTATTATATTTAAATTATACAATTTATTTGTTGTAGAGTAAATATTCTACTTTTAGTATGTGTAAAGTTTACCTTTTATATTATCATTGTAATTTTTCTTAAAAAATGTTATATTTTATTTAGTGAGAAGCAAAGTTTCTTTAGGACGCGATGCTTACCACAGTTTGGGTTGCACCTTTTTCAAAAGAAAAGGTGCTTTTTTATATCTTATATTCCTTTTCTACAAAGAAGATATAATAATATAAAAATTATAATGATTAAACTTGTTACTAGTAGTTCTATTTTAAATTGGTGTTTAAACATTATACATCACTTCCTTACTACAGCTTATTTTGCTGAAAATTCACGTCCTACATATAAGAAAGTGATAAGCATCTTTTCCTTGCTTCTCAAGAAAATATTTAAGCATAATTTTTTTATATTTCAAAACTACAAAATTTTAAATTTAGAGGCTCAGATCTTTAATATCTGTAGCTATTTATATGTAAATCGTTAAAATCTGTCAAAAAAAGCTACCAATTTTTAAGTTTGGTAGTTTTAACATTTTTTTTAATATTTTTATTGAGCAATTGGCATTTTAATAAATGGTGTTGGAGTATAATTTTTAAGTTTTATATCTTTATTACCAATTGGATTTTCTAATAAGTATGGATCTGTTGAATCGACATAATCTGTTGAATATTCAAAAATGCTGTCATGATTTGCAAGTTCAAGTATTGGATTATCTCTTGTAACTAAGTGTTCAAAACATGTTTTTCTTTCAAATGATTCATCAAAATCTTTTGCTAGGTCTTCATATCCAAGAGTTTTCAAAATATCCACTCTTTTCTTAATTGATAAATCTTCTGGGGTTTGTTGAACTCCATTTTTTATGAATGCTTGATTATTATGTATATACGAATCAATAATTGGATAAATTGTTTTATTAATATTTTCAAAATATTCGCATACTCCTGAATAATAGTTTTCAATTTCTTCATCAGAACTTGTTTGAATCATACTTATTTGTTTAAGCATTGTATTATATCTTGCTAATTGTTTTTTTATTCCATCAAGTTGGTTAACATAAATGTGAGCATCCATTATACTCCAACTCATTGTTCCAACTTCATATCCACAAGCCTTAGCAAACATGGATAAAAGTAAGACATATTGAGTAATATTAAACGGAAGTCCAAGTGGAACGTCAGCACTTCTTTGATGAACATATGAATGAAGTTTTCCATCTGGTGTTACTTTATATTCACTACTCCAAACACATGATGGAAGCACGGCTTTTGGAATATGAGCGTCTTGCCATAGATTAATATTCATTCTTCTATCAGTTGGATTATTCTTTAATGTCCATTCAACACATTGAGGTTTCTTATAAATAGCGTTTAGACATCCATAAGCCTCTCCAATTGACTCTGCATATTCAAGTCCAAACCAAATAGCTTGTTTTATAGTTCTTGCATGAGCTTTTTTATCCATAACATCCTTGGATTTAACCATAGTTTGTCTACCATATTTATCTAAACGAGGAATTATTTCAATCACACCTGTTAATGGATTTCTAACTTGTTCCATTAATGGGACTTCTCTTTCAGGATCATCTATTGCATTATCGCCTTGTTCATATATACGATATATTCCATCTTCATCAACTTCCCATAAGTTCCAAGTATTATTGCCTCTTGCTCTTAACCATGATGGATGGTTATCTTGTACTGTGTGTATCCATTGTATTTCAGAAGTACTATTTTTGACTTTTACATCTTTAGTTTCAGCAATTGGGAATTCACGACCAACATTAAATTTATAGTTCCATCCTGCAATACTTATTGTATCTATTCCTGTTCTGTTTTTAGTTATTACTCCTTCTTGTAAGATTTCACTGACAAGTTTACAATATGATATATCCATTTCAGTTAATCTTACTTTGCTTCTATCAATTTTTATTTCTTTACCATTTACTATCATAACTTTACCTTCTTTTACTTTCTAACATATAATTTTCTTTTATAGGATATTCCATTTTCATTTCCTTCATATATAGTTTTTTCATTCCATTCGTATTCATCTATTTCAGGAAAATAAACATCTGCTTTACCTTCAGCATCTATTTCTGTAAGAACTAAAGTCTTAGCATATTCGAGCATATTTTCATATAACGAAACGCCACCTATAACTACAAGTTCTTGTTTATAGTTTTCAATATATTCAAGCAGTTCTTACATACTATGTACAATATATATTTGTTCATTTTTTTCTATATCATTTTCATGATTTCTAGTTAACACGATATGTTTCCTTCCAGGAAGTGGTTTTCCTCCACGAAGAGAATAAAAAGTGTTATATCCCATAATCATTTGTTTACCCATTGTATATTCTTTAAAAAATTTTAAGTCTTCTTTAAACCGCCAAATAAGGTCATTATCTTTGCCTAGTTCATTGTTTTTACCAAGTGCAGCAATCATACTGACGTTATCAAATACTTGCATAACCAAATCCTCCTAAATATATTTTAACATAAATTATAGAATTGAAAATAAAAAAACACTTATTGTTTGTAACAAAAGTGTTTTAATTTTCCATATAATAGGCATAATATTCATCAAAAGTAAGATTAGATTCATGAACTTTTTCAGCTAATTCTTTACCTAAATAACGATAGTGCCAAGACTCATAATTGTACCCTGTAATGTTTTGTTTATCTTTAGGATATCTTAAGATAAAACCAAATTTATAAGAATTATTTATAAGCCATTCGTAGCTTTTAGATTCATGAAATTTTGCTTGACTTGTACACTCTTTAGAATAAATATCCAAGGCAAGTCCGGTTTGATGCTCAGAATATCCTGCTCTTGCAGCTATAGAATCGGCATATTTTGTTCCTTTATCAGCTTGATATGCTTCATATACTTCTTTTTGATGAGCAGCAGAACGATATCCGGAAATAAGTATTAAATAAATTCCCTCTTCGTATGCGGCATTCCACATTTCAATAAAAGCATTATAGGCTTCACTTCTAATCTTTTTAGGTTCTCCATAATAATATTTTATATCAACATTTACTAAATCTTCTGGTTCATAATCTTCACCTAAACTATAATACTTATTAGCAAGTATTCCATAACCTTTTGAAAAATCAGTTTTTAGATCAGCTTCATAATAATTTATATTTCGATGAACATTTACTAAAGATACAATACTGTCATAATCATATCCTTCTGTGCCATGATATTTGAAAAAATCTTCATCTTTAGTTATAACTTGATCTAAATATCCATCTAGATTTTTAAACATAAAATATTTAGCAGTTAGAAAATGAGGAACAAATTCATTATATCCTAAATCTATTACTTTCTTTTGTTCATCTTCATTTAACTTTTCAAGAATTAGTTTTGTATCATCCTCAGAATATCCAAGATTCTTAAGTGCATATTCATTAGTTTTAGTATATAAATATTCTTGATATTTTTTTACACCAAAAACTATACCTCCTACAAGAAGTATCATAACTACAAAAAATATTTTAACACTTGTTTTAAGTCTATATACTTTCTTAGTTTCCATATCATCACTCTAAAATAATTATAAAGCATAAAAAAAAAGAACTCAAGTAAATGAGTTCTATATTTATTAATTTAAAGCGTCTTTTAATTTGCTTCCTGCTTTAAATGAAACAACATTTTTAGCAGCAATTTTCATTGGTTCTTTAGTTAATGGATTAATTCCTTCTCTAGCAGGTCTTACTTTTGAAGAGAAAGTTCCGAATCCAACGAATGCAACTTTTTGACTTTCTTTAAGTCCTTTTTCGATTCCTTTCAACATAGCGTCTACTGCTCTTCCTGCATCAGCTTTAGTTAATCCAGTTTCAGCAGCAACAAATTCTACTAATTCAGTTTTTGACATTTTAAATGTACCTCCCATATATTTTTTCTAGTAGGTTTACCCTACATATAAAATGTAGCAAAAAATTATCTTAAATGCAATAAAAAATAACGAAAAATCGTTATTTTTTTAATATATTTATTGTTTTTCAATACATTTTATTATTATTTTTATATACATATCTAAATAATTAGTGTACCCTGAATATTTATCCAAATCTTCTTTAAATACTAAGTCATTTTCAACTCCATAAAGCATATGCATGTCTTTACTTTGTTTATCAATAACTAAAATACCATATTCTGAATCAAAGTCATGACCATATTTGTCATGTTTCAACTTTATTCTAAATTCAAAATTATCTTTAAAAATATTATTTAATATGTCTATTGTTTCTTTCTCTACTTGTTTATAATTTCTTTTATCATTACATCTTTCAATTAAAGATATCAAATTCTTATATTCTTCACTTGGATGATAAGGGTTTTCTTCATGTATTTCATCTTCTCTTATAGAACCATAGCCTAAAACTTTTACAATTATTTCTAAATCAGTTTCATTAGTTCTATCTGTGTAATAATAACCATTCAAAATAGCTTCTTTGTCCTTTAAAAGATTATGAATTATTTCAAATTCATCATTATGTTCTTTTAAAAATTTGACACTGGCATTATAGTTTTCAAATGATTCATCAGTTTTAAAAGATTCTCTTTCATCAGCATAAAAACCAAGTTGATTTCTTTTTAAATAAATTCTTTTATTATAACAACTAGTTTCGGTTAAAATAAAACCTAAATTAGTAAATTTCATCTTATATATTGATAATGTTGTATCGATGCTTTCTAGTCTAAATCTTGATAAATCATCGATTTTACTTAAAAATATTTTATAAAGATCTTCTTTTGAATATCCATTTATATTTAACATATCATCACCTTTAATTCGGTTTCTTCTCTTTAGTTTTATTTAGATTTTGCAATTGGTAAAACAATATCTTCCTTTTTACTTTTTTTCATATTTTTTACTCTAGAGCTTATTGGAACAACTCCAATAACTGGTAAATTAGTAATTTTTTCTATTTCTTCTTCATCTTTAATGGTTGTATCAAAATAAAATGATATGAAGATAATACCTATTGAAAGTATCATTCCTATAAGGGAACCAATTACAACAATTTTTAAAGTTGATGCTGATGACGGAATCTCACTTACTTCAGCTTTATCAATTGTACTGATGTTTTCAATTTTATAAATAGAAACTATTTCTGATGCAAATACGTCAGCTATTTCATTCGCGATTTCGCATGCAAGTTCATTATCTTTATCAGTTACTTTAATACTTATTATTGAAGTATCTGTTATCTCACCTACACTTACCATAGAATTTAATTCTTTATAAGTTAAATCTAAATTTAGTTTTTCAATTACTTGATTAAGAACCCTTTTACTCTTTATTATTTCGCCATATGTTGTAACAAGAGATTTATTTAAATTGACATCACTTGTATTTATAGCTGCATTTTCATTTGCTTGATTTAAAAGAATTGTTGTTTCACTTGTATATTTAGGAACTCTAAACTTATTAACATAGATACTTGATAAACAAAAGAATATTGAAGTTGCAAAAATAATATATATTATTTTAGATTTAAAATAATTAAATAATTGAGTTATATCTAATTCTTCCATAACTAACCTCCATAATATGCATCATAGTATTTGTTATAGTATCCATTTTTAGTGGCTGGTACTTTATTTAAAATAACACCTGCTATGTGTGCATTTACTCCTTCTAATGCTTTTACAGTTTTCTTAAGCATGTCTTCACTAGTTTGTTTATAAGCTGTTACTATTACAGTTGTAGATACATATTTAGTTACAACTAAAGCATCTGATAAACCAACTACTGGAGGGCAGTCAAAAATAATAATATCATAGTTATTTTCAAGCAATGTAATAAGTTTCCCCATACGTTTACTTTCTAAAAGCTCACTTGGATTAGGAGGTACCGTTCCACTTGGAAGTAAGTAAACTCCTTTAAGTTTAGTTTTTATTGTTTCAATTTTTACTCCTGATAAATCAGATATTAAAATATTGGATAAACCTTTTCCATTGGAAACACCAAATATTTCATATTGTCTTCCTCTACGAAGATCACAGTCAATTATTAAAACTTTTTTACCGGATAATGCATAACTTTGAGCAAGAGATGCAGCTATAAAACTTTTTCCCTCACCTGGTTCTGTAGAAGTTAGCATAATCTTTTTTTCTCCACCATTAACTAAACTAAATTCAAGATTTGTTCTGATTGTTTTAACTGCTTCAGCTACTCTTGATTTAGGATTAGATAACATATTTAATTCCTCTAACATATAAATCCACCTTTTTATTATATAGTTATTATATCATGAATAATCAGTTTATTTCTTCATTTTTTATGACTTTTGTAAAGTTATCCTCTAGTATTGCTTTACTTTTTTCAACACCAACACATTTTAAAATTATTTTTTCACATTTTTTTAAATAATTAAAACGATTATCAGGATGATGAATATCGCTTCCAACAAAACTGATAAGATTAAGTTTTAAAAGATTTTTAGCCATTGTTTTGGCATGACGACCGTATAAACCAGCTAAAGAAGCAAAGTTGATTTGCATTAAAACTCCCATACTTCTTAATGTATAAAAGAATTCATAATCCTTATAGTAAGCTTCATATCTTTCTGGATGAGCAAGTATTGGAACTATACCATTACTTATAAGTTCAAAAAATATTGATTTTACTTCATTAATCTTTGAATGCATTGGTATTTCAATCAACATATATCGGCTATTATTTATAGTTGTAAGTTTTTTTTCTTTATAAAGTTTTAAAATATTATTGCTGATATATACTTCATTACCTAAATAAATATTTATATTTAAATCTTCAGCAGATTTCTTTATAGTATTAAGTATTTTTTCGTTTTCACTTACTTCACTTACATATTTGGATTCATCAATATAATGAGGTGTAAAAACAATATCGGTAACGCCACACTCATGAGCGTTTTTAAGCATTTCTTTTGTTTCTTCTAAACTTTTTGATCCGTCATCAACTCCATATAAAAAATGACTGTGTAAATCTTTCATGATATCACCACTTTTATTATAAAGTTAAAGAATAAAAAAAAGAATATTTTACATATTCTTTTACGTTTTATTTACTATAATACAATAGCTATTAATTTATCAGAGCCTTTATTTACAATCTTACTAACAGTGCTTGAAAGTTTATAACGAGTGGAATCTTTCATCATCATTAATTTAGTTTGAATACCTTCTTTAACGATTTCATCTAGGCTTCTACCAAATATTTCACTTTTCCAAATGCTTGTAGGATCATCATTATAATCTCTCATAATATAGTCGATTAATTCTTTAGATTGAACTTCAGTTCCAATTATTGGTTCAAAAGTGGATTCAACATCAACCTTAATCATATGAATTGAACTAGCTTTAGCTTTTAATCTTACTCCGTAACGTGTACCTTGTTTTATGATTTCTGGTTTTTCAAGCATCATATCTTTTAATGTTGGATAAACAATTCCATATCCACATCCATGAGCCATCTTTAAAGCTTCAGATAAGCATTTATTTTCTTCTTCACTTTCATGATATCTTGAGAATACTTTTAGGATACTTGCTTTACTTACATTTGAATATCCGACAATATTCTTTAAAGTTTCATTATAAAGCTCATCAGAACTATCAAGGTTTAGAGAAACAACACCTGTACCAGCATCAAATTCACTTATATATGCTCGAGATATAATATCCGAATCAGTATAATAATTGATTATCGAATTAACATCACCCATTTTATTGACGTTAATAACACTTTCTTTTATTTTATTTAGATAATGCATTTTTATTTCATTTTTGTTTGGTAAAACGTGTACCCATTCAGGAAGTTTTACTTCAACATCAACAATTGGGAATTCATCTATTGCACTTCTTAAAATATCATTGATTTCTTTTTTACCCATAGCTTCAACATTTAAAGGAATTACTTTTACTCCATGTTTTTCTTCAATTTCCATCTTTATCTTTAATGTATCTGGATTATCTGTGTGAGTAGTGTTAAGAATAACAATAAATGGTTTATTTATACTTTTAAGTTCTTCAATTACTTTAGTTTCACCATCTATATAATCACTTCTTTTAAACTCTCCAAAAGATCCATCAGTAGTTATAACAATTCCAATTGTAGAATGATCTTTTATAACTTTTTCAGTTCCAATTTCGGCTGCCTCGATAAATGGGATTGCTTCTGGGTACCAAGGCGTATTGACTAGTCTTGGGTTAGATTCAGCATCTTCATACCCGATTGCTCCATCAATAACATAACCAACACAGTCAATAAGTTTGATGTTTGTTTTAAAGTCATCTATTTTAATTACGGCCCCTTGTGATGGAACAAATTTTGGCTCAGTAGTCATAATCTGTTTTCCATTTGATGATTGAGGAATTTCATCTAAACATTTTTTCTTATCGTATTCGTCTTCTATATTTGGAACGACTAAATTTTCAATTACTTTTTTTATAAAAGTTGATTTACCAGTTCTAACTGTACCAACAACTCCTAGATATATTGATCCGTTTCCTCTTGCGGATATATCTTTAATTATGTCTTTCATCTCCATAATTACCTCTCCTTTATAGTTAAAATATATGTGTCATATTTAAATTTATTACATATACTAAACTAAAAAAGTGTAATTAATTTAACTAGATTTCAAATGAATTTAGAATATTTATTAACTCTTCTCGATGATTGCCTGATGTTGCAAATATAAATGATAAGTGATAAGAAATATTATTATAATCAAATCTAACTTCCCATACGTTATCACTATAATCTCCATTCATACGGATTAATATGGCTTTTGTATTCAAATTATTTATATAAAATTCTTCAGATTTAGTAAAATAGGAATAAGTTCTCCCAGCTTTTCTTTCAGCATATTTTGTTGCTATAATAACTTCAAATCTAACAAGTATAACCTCACGGTAATAATTACCTCTATATTTAGGTTGTTCATCAAAAGCATTATCCATTTTTAATACTAAAAATCCAATATTGGTGTCTTTCTTTTCATTACATGTTATTGTAAAGTCATTTTTCTTGAACAATGAATTTCTTAAAATATTAATTCCCAATTTATCATTTAATTCATCATATGAATAACTCATATCTTTAACTAAATCAGCTTTATAATTAATGACAGCTTGAGAATCACTTTTAACGTCTGGAACAATATATTTTTTATCATCAACTATTTTCTCTAAGTATTTCACTTTTAATGTATTGAAAACATCTCCTATTTGTTCAGCATATACAATAGAAAATATTCCTACTAGTAATAGAATAAAACAACAAGATATGGCCGTTACTAAATGATGAAATCGATATTTTTCTTTTTTGTTAACAATATTATCATATATACAACTCTTTTTTATCTCCGATACTGATAACTCATCAAAAAATTTTTGAGTCATTTTGTCTATTTTTTTCATAAAAAATCATCTCCTAACTTATCTTTTATCATCTTTTTTATTCTAAACAATCTAACTTCAACAGCACTTTTTGAAATTTTCAATATCTCAGCAATCTCTTTGGATGTATATCCTTCATAATAATGTAAATAAAATGGAATTCGATATTTGGAATCAAAACCCTTTAAGATATCAAAAATAATAAAACTATCTGTATTAATGTTATAAGGAATTTCTTCTAATTCATAATTTGATTTTTTACTTCTCCAAAATGATTTTAATAAGTCCTTTGATTCATTTGCACATACTATAAATAACCACTTTTTTACATTTATATCAGAACTATTAAACTTCTTTATATTTTTAAAGAGTTTTATAAATACTTTTTGAACAATATCTTCTGTATCACATCTATTAAGAGTATAACTGAATGCTATATTGTAAACATCTTTATAATATTTTTCATATATTTCTTTAAATAAATCCTCCAAAATAGCACCATCCTCTCTAACATTTTAACTCTTATACTTTATTAACGATTAAGATCTTAAAAAACATACAAAAATTTTAGATATTATATCAAATTTAAAATTTTTACTTAAAATAAAAAAGTGTAATTTTAATGTTACACTTTTCAATAATGAAATCCATCTAATATTTTTTGAACTTCTTCATCAGGTTTATTACGATAATCAGCACAAGGACTTAAAGTAAAACTATATAGAACATCATCATATTCCATATAAACGCTTCTTCTCCTTCCATATTCAATTCCATAAGCCATTGTGCCAAGTTTTCCTACTTTATACTTTGGGATAGTTTCATCAGTATAGTTTCCATGGTTTAATTCACTATTTTCTTTTATTTCAGCATACTTAGTTTTTATTAAAATATTAAAATTAACAGTAGACACATTTTTGTTTTCTTTATTATCATACATGAAATACATTACCCATATAAAGATTTACAGTTGCTATTTTTCCATCTTTCTTTTCTAAAGTTCTTAAAATAAATTTATCTCTTTTAAACAAATCATTTCTTAAAAGTTTTATACCTAACTCTTTTTCTAATTCTTCATATGTATACATTGAATAGCTGCTTTTATCTATTGGTTCATTCTTGAAAGAATCAATGCCACTACCAGTTGGCTCTTTCAAATTAGCATTATAATTTATTTTTTTAACACCATTATATTTTAATTTGATTCTTTGAACATCATTATTATCAACTTTTTCTGTATAAGACTTAGTAAAGATTGATGTAACAATTTCTTTGATTTCTTCAGCGTAAGTTATACCCGTTCCAACAATTAAAATACTGAAGACTATAATTAAACTAAAAATAATTTTATTTTTTTTCTTTCTTTTTTTATATCGCTTAATAGTTTCTAATCTTAGATAGTCATTTCTTTCATCTGTTAAAACAATATTGCTAATATTATCAACATACTCTTGTTTTAATTTATTCATCTTTACCCTCCATTTCTACTCTTAATTTTTCTTTGCCTCTTAATAAGTTCATCTTTATAGCAGATTCAGATTTTCGCATAATCTTAGCGATTTCTTTTATCTTATATCCCTCATAATAATATAAATATAATGATATTCTATAATCTTTTGGAATGGCTTTTAATAATTCAAAAGTGTCAAATTTATTTAAGTCGTATGATTTTATTTCATCTTCTAAACTCTTTATAAGTTTTTTCCAAGGCGATTTAAGCAAATCTTTTGTATTATTTATACTTACTCTAAATAACCACTTTTTTATTTCTTCATTTTCTAATAATAGAATCTTTTTATTGTTATACAACTTCATAAATGTTTTTTGAAGAATATCTTCAGTATCCTGAATATTAAAAAGATAACTATAAATCAGTTTATAAACATCTTTACTATATAAATAATATATTTCATCAAAACGATTATTCATAGTTTACTCCTTTCAACTTATTAACGATTTAAATTAATAAAAAGTCACACTAAATAAAAAAGAACAAAATTAATTGTTCTCCTTATGCTAATTTTCTAGCTTCTATTTCAGCTGTTAAGCGTTCCTTTTCGTCTTCTGTTAATATAATTTGTTTATCAAGCTCTTCTAACATTTTTTCATAATCACTTAAATCTAAATCCGGATTATTATCTAGTTCATGAAGCAATGCTTTAAAATCATTTTCTTCTTGTAAGGATCTATCAAGTACTTCATTTTCTTTTTCAATGTACATAGTTGCTGCATTCTCATACTCATCAATTTTATCACTTTTTTTATCAAACTCTTCATCAGTAACTTCATCTGTTAAAGTTCTATCTTGTTTATATAAATCAAACTTTATGTCCTCTATGCTTCTATTTTGTATTCTTTCATCACGAATTTTTTGCATATATTCAGAGATTCTTGCTTCATATATTGAAGGAAGTACCTTACTCTCTAACTCAGGTTCATCCTCCTTAAGTCTTTTTATGGCTTCTGCGCGTATATTAATATAATCAGCATTTTCAACTAAAGTTTCATCATCACTTTTTTCAAACACTACTTTTTCAGCTGATATATTTTCATCTTTTAGTTCTTCTGGAGTTTTTTCCTCTTCTTTTTGTTCTTCTTTTTCTAAAGCAGCTATTTCATTTTGAAGAGCTTCAATTCTCGCAAAATTTGGATTACTTTGAACTTTTAAATCTTGTAATTCTCTTTTTTTAGAATCTAGAATACTTTCTTTATTCTTATCGTTTTCATTTGTTTCCTTTTTAGCGTTAATACGAGCATTTTCTACTGCCTCTTTGATTTCCTTATAATCAGTTTTAGCAAGACTTTCGTTTACTATTTTTACTTGAGTCTCATACTTTTCAATATATTCATCTAATTTGTTTAAAGTTTTTGGATAAGATGATTTAATTACTGAAGTAAACTCCGGATTTTGAGAGATTAAATCTTTTACTCTTTTGAATTCATTTAGCTTTTGATCAAGTTCATTTTTTTGATCAACCATTTCCTTACTAGGTATTTCAAATGGTACTATGATTGTTGCTCCAAAAATATCTTGAGATTCTTTTAATCCATCTATCACGCCCATTTTCTTATAATGATTATAATCAAAGATTAAAGAATCATATTCATAAGTTATTTTTATTTTATCCGTATTCTTTTTAGTTAAATTTTCTACACTTTGAAGATTATTTATTCCGGTAAAATAAGAGATAATTCCTTTATTAATCGTTGGATCAAATACTTTAGATGTTCTTAATGCTTGTATTGCTTGGTGTTACTATCGGAACATAAAAGAACATTTTTTCCTTTATTTTCAAGGCTTCCACAATCAATTTCAATGTTCCTGTACTGACTGTTTTGAATCTCTGTATCAGTACAAGAACATTTTTCTGGATAAAAATTTGATAACTCAAGTTTTTTTCTTTTGTTATCAATTTCTAATTCTCTGTATATTGTATCGGCATTAAAATTGAAATAAATAATTAGTCTTACATGTTTTCTATCACCATTTATTTTTTCAACTTCTACTCTTTCTACTAATATTCTCATTAAATTAGGTAGCTGACTCTGTAAATCAACTTTTGATGTAAGTGTATTTCTAACTTCCGTTATTTTTTCCTTTAATTTTGTAAGTTCTGCATCAGGATTATTAAGTCTATCTATTTTTGCTTTTAAGGAATTAATTTCATTGTTAAACTTATCATTTCTTTTCTTAAACTCTAAATCATCAATCAATCCTTTAATACTCAAATCTAATAATTTATCCTTTTGCTTTTCTATTTTTATAATTTGATTGTTTATACTTCCTATATCATCAGAACTCTTATTACTGCTTATAATATTCTCATATTCATTTATTACTTGATTTAAATATTCTTTTTTATTATCTATAAAATCACTAAATATTTGTACAAATATCTTATCTAGATAATCTTCCCTTAAGATTGGTGAAGCACAAGCACCAACCCCTTCAGTCTTATATTTCTTACAAGACCATGTAGGATTATTTGCTCTATTACTTCCACCAGCTCTTATAAATACATTTCCACAATCCTTACAATATAATAAACAACTATATTTTGAATTCTCTAATGACTTTTCAGAATTTAAAATATGTCTTGCAGATGATTTTTTTCTCATCTCATGAAGTTCATTTGCTTTATTCCATAACTCCTCAGATACAATTGCTGGAACTCTATCATCCTTTTCAATTATTTGTCTTTCTTTTGGAACTTTTTTCTTTTTATGTGTTTTATAATTTTCAACCTCAGTTAGCCTAGCAGTATAATACCCTTTATATCTAGGATTAGTTAAAAATTTTGCCATAGTTGTATCGGAATATGGTTCACCTTTTGAATTTAAATATCCCATTTTTGCAAGATCTTGCCCTATCTTTTTAAGACCAACTTTTCCAGATGCATAAGTTTCAAAAAGATATGTAATTATTGGTGCCTCTGCTGGATTAATTTCATATCTTCCATCTTTTTTGAAATATCCAGTTAAATTACCACCAATAAGTTTTCTGTCTTTAATCATTCTATTAACACCAAATTTAACTCTTTCTGATAGTTTTCTAACTTCATCTTGAGCCAAACTTGACATAATTGTAAGTCTAAACTCTGAATCCTCTTGAATTGTATTAAGATTATCTGATAGAAAATATACAATAACCCCATGCTTTAATAAATACTCTGTATATTTTATACTATCAACAGTATTTCTTGAGAATCTTGATATTTCTTTTGTAACCACCATATCTATTTTTCCTAGAGTAGCATCTTCAATCATTTTTAGGAATCTATCTCTATTTTTTACAGCAGTTCCACTAATTCCTTCATCTATATAACCACCACAGAATACCCAGTTTTTATTTTCTGTTATCATTTCTTCAAAATAGTTTTGTTGATTTTCCAAACTATTTAACTGATCATCCTTATCTGTTGAAACACGAGCATAATATACTACTCTAAGTGGCATATCATAAATCGTTTTTCCTTTTCTTAAATCTTCTCTTGCTTTTTTTATATCCATTGTTTACTCACTCTCCTCCCATGTTCTTAAAAAGCAAGATAACTAGGATGATGACATGCTACCATGATTTTTTCCTATTGTCAAACCATCATTAATCTTGTCTTTATATTCATTTTTCATTTTTGTCATTCTTCCAAGTATTGATTGTTCCATTAAACTAAAAACTTTTAAATCAATTATTTTACTCTCATATAATTCTCTATTTAAAATTAGTCGCCATTCTAATAATTTATACTCTAAAGGCAAATGTTTGGTACTACACTTTATTTCAATTTCATCTGTGTTATACATGTTATACCATCCTCATCAAACTATATGAGATAAAGATATAAATAATACTAAATAAAGAAACGACATTATTTATTCTTTTCCTTTCTTAATTCTTGTTCTTGGTTGAATGTGCTTTTTAAATGAATCTCAATAACATTTTTGCCATTATCATTATTACTTATTTCAATATGATATACTTTATTATCCAATTGTCCTTTTATTAAAGATTTTTCCATTTCGCCAATGTTTTTATTCAAACTAATAACAGAAAATGTTCTATTGTTTTTAGTCTTATATTCAAAATTAATAATGTTATCTTTTATAATATCTTTAACCTGTTCTATTGCCCTTAAAAGTTCTTGTTCTTCGGCTTCTCTTTGTTCCTTATAAAAATCTTTAGCACTCATATTTAATTCATCATCTACTTTTTTAAATCTTCCACCTATTGGTGATTTTATTTGTTCAACCGTGAAATATGTATCATCAAGTTGTTTTAATGAATTAGCTTTTCTTTCAATTTCACCTTTTTTATAACAAGAAAACTTATTATACATAACAGTATCTCTAAAAATAGGATAACCTATTATAGGAAATATTATAGTTTTATAATGAAGTTGTTTTACTTCATCTGGTGTAAGTAAATCTCTTGCCATTAAAGAAGTTGATTTATTACCATTATAGTCTAATAAGCTAAGTGATTGACTTATAGAACTACTTGATATTGTTGTCTTACCTAACCTTTTAGATATTTGTTCTGCTGTATCTTGTGTATTTGTTTTTAAATAAATAAGACCACAGTTATCAAGTATTATTTGAGCTACCTCTTTACCATACACATTATCAAGTTGGGAGAATGATTGAATAAAGAAATGGAATCTCATTCCTCTACTTCTTGCAACTGATACTAATGCTTCAATATCTGCAAGTGGTGGACAATTTGCAAACTCATCAAGTAACCAATCAATTTGTACTGGTAACTTTTTATTTTCTTTACTATTAGCAAGTTTTACTAACTCCTTATATAATAGTCCTACAATAATTGTAACTAATGTAAAATACACTTTATCTTCATCAGGGACTATTATAAATAATGCTGTTGCTTCTCTACCTAACAAATCAAAATCAAAGTCAGAATCAGATGTTACATTTGCTACATTAACATCATCAAATAAAGACATCTTTTCACCAAACACTGCTGTAATAGATTTATAAGTATTATCACTTGCATTAAGTATTGATGTTAAAGAATCCTTACTTTTACTTCCGTAATCTTTCCTATCAATATAAGTCTTAAACTTATTAAAGTTTTTCTCTTGCATTGAACTATTTTGAAACTTGCGGATAGATGTCATAGTAATCTGATTTCTTTTTATATTATTTTTCTTATATTCTTCTAAAAAGAATCCTATTAAACCTTCTAATAAATTTCTTGCACTATTATTCCAAAATGGATCTTTTTGCTGAGTTTTCTCTTGCATTATCATCGTAGCAAGTGAAGTTATTAATCTATTAGTTTCAGCAAGGGAAGTCATTGCTAAATTATTATATTTAACTTTATCTTTTTTACTTACAATAGATTTTTTTTCGTATTCAATGTACCTCTCATATTCTTTTATTATTGGTTCCAATATATTAAAATGATTAGACATTTCTGGATGTCTAAAATCAAGTGTTAATACATTATATCCATTGTCCTTAAACATTTTTGAAGTTGTATTAAATATTTCACCTTTTGGATCAGTTATAAAAACACTCCTTTTATTCTTTGCAGTAGCAATAAATGAACACATAGGAATAACAGCAGTAACTGATTTACCACTACCAGTTGAACCAAGATAAGTGTAGTGTGGTGTTTCTCTATCAAACCAAACATATTTAAAATCTTTACTAAACCATATAGGTACACCAGATTCTTTAATATTATTAATTTTTTCTTTTTTAAAGTTTTTCTTAATTTCATTATAGGTTGAGAATCTTGCTGAGCCATATTCATTATTATTTTTTACTTTATGTTTTGATATAGCTGGCTCTATAAACATAAATCCTACTATAAACAAAAGTAAAAGAGCTAACACAATGGTTAGCTCTAAAGACATATATCCTCATCAATAAGTTCTTCAATATTATAAATATCATAATTACATATCATTTCATCAACTTGATCTTCAATATCTAAAACTATTTCATCTAAACTTCTATTATCATAAAATTTTACTTTATCTTTGTTAGAATTTTCTAGTGCTACCCTTAAGCTTCCAAGTATATTACCTTTAATGGCACTATATAAATTATTTATTTCTAAATTATCTAATTCATTATTTATTTCATCTAATGTCATATTCCTCATTCACCTCTTTTTCTTTTTCCACTTTTAATAGTTCTTGTGATTTATTTAAAGAATCATTAAATAGTTTTATTTCATTATCTAATAAATCACTATCATCAATTTTATATTTAGAATAATCATAATTACTTTTTCTTAAATATTCTAAAAAATCATTAAGAATAAGTGATTCATCTTTTAAGATTTTATTTTCCAAAAAATTATAATACTTTTTTATTTTTTTATAATGCTTTGTATTCTCATTAAAAACTAAATTGTTGTATTTATAATTTTTATATTCATTAAGTAGTACAGGCGAAGATACAAATCTATCTCCTGCCCAAGAACCAACATACTTTTTATTTTGAAAATAATAATCTCCTCCACCTTGCTCATTACCACACCCAGTTAATAGTGCAAATGAATTAATTTTACAAGAACCAATTTTCCTTGCATCCCTATCTATCCAAAAGTTTTGTATGGGTTGTTTGAATAAATCAACATATTCTTTTTTATCTAAATTATAAACATATCTAATATTGTTATTGCTTTTACTCACAACATTTTTAAATCCTTCAGCATAGCTATATATAGTATGATTTATTCCTAATTCTTCACTTAACTTTTCAATTATATTAGCAGTATTGCTACTATCTGTTGATTCAGCATAATCGCCTACATGAATAACTCTATCACCTTTCCATTCATTACTTAATAGTCTTAAAATATCATTACAATAATCATTACTAACATAGGAATGTTCCATCAACTTATATCCATGTCTATTCCTATCACAAATTTCTTTTTTATCTACATTTACAAATTTATAATACTGTCCCATCTTGTACCTCTTTTTCATTCTTTTTACTTAATTCTTGTTCTAGTTCTCTTTGTTCAAGTGAAACAATAAAATGATTAGAATTATATTCTCCATTTTGACATAATATAAATTCATTTTCTTTTTCCTCAAACATCCAACGGCCATCATAGTCTGGATTATTCAAATCCATATCAGTTTCATATTTAATAGCATCTAAATCATTAAAATCTAAATCATTTTTTATACTTTCTATTTCTTCATTAAACAACTTTCTAGCATAGGATAAAGATGGTGTTACAGCTATTACATTATTAAATGATTCATCATTGCAAACACAATTACTTGTAATAACATAGACAATATTTTTTGAATTTTTTTCTATTTGTTTTATTTCATCATCTAATTTATTTAAAAAATGAACTCCATCACTACTCATTCTATCTTCATCCCAATATAAATTATCTACATATTCCTTCAACTTTTTCCAACTATTCTTATCTATAATCATATATCATTCCTCCTTCGTATCTTTAATTCTTTTTAAACATATTTCATAAAAATTTTTATTTATTTCAAATCCAATATAATTTCTTTTTTCTTTGATACAGCAAACTGCTGTTGTTCCACTTCCCATAAAACAATCTAAAACTAAATCGTTTTCACGAGAACTATTTCTGATTAACTTTCTAACAAGTTCTTCAGGTTTAATTGTAGGATGATTCCATTTTCTTTTATCTTTAATATTTATTGGATAATAAAAAACTGTTTTAGCATCTTCATAATTTTTAGGTGAACAATATCCACCCTTGCGAAAGTATAAACAATATTCTTTATCACTTAAATATTTGTTATTAAATAATGGCAAAGCATTAGTCTTATTCCAAATAAGAATATCCATTTTGCACTTTCTATCTAATACAAAATATTTTATATAAAAAGGAATTTGCTCACCATTACAAAATATATAAACATTTATTCTTTTTAAAACTCTAATTATTTCTTCAAGAATATTATAATCATATCCACCAGTTAAATTTGACTTATATAATTCATCATTATAACTATTAATACTTTTTGCTAAATCAGAATCATATTTAACATTATGGTTATTTATTTGATATGGTGGATCTATAATAACCAAATCTATAAAATTATCAGGTATTTTTTTAATACCAATCGTACAATCTTCATTATAAATTTTATTAAGCATTTAATATTCCTTTTTTTCTGTAATAAGATGCAAATCTATACTTAAGCATTTCATTATAATCTAAATTTAAAACTTTACTTAACCGAAATAAAAAGACACTACTAGGTGCCTTAATCTTGCCAAGTTCAATTTTATCTAATTCAGATGCTGATATATTAGTTAGTTTAGATAATTGTTCAAGTGTTAAATTATTCTTTAATCTTTCATTTCTTAATATCATTCCTAGTATTAATATAAGCATTCCTCCCTTCTTCATCTCTAGTACATTTACTAGATACTTTTATTGCACAAAATAAAAAAAGTGATAGTCCACAAACTAACACTATAAATATAATAAAAATTAACCATTTCCAAAATGGCATTTTAATCACCTCTTTCCTTCAAAATAAAAAGACTAGTTATATTTCAAACTAATCTCACTGATAAATTGTAATTTATTTAATTTCTCTTTTTTTGATAATGCTAATTCCTAAAACTATAAAGATTACTATATATATGATATAAAATATAATTGAATAATTTAAGTTTGCTAGACTCGAATTACTTAAAAATTCATTAGATACATTAGTTATCCAATATTTGCTTATATCAATTTTCAATTTTGAGTCTACTAAAGATAATATTGTTTGTATGATAGATGGTGCAAACAAACAAGCAATTATAGCAGAACCATTTTTCTCTAAAACAAATGATAAAGTTGCAAAGAAAATTGTATAAGCAATTATTCTAAAAATACTATTAATAATGGAATATAACATAACATTTTCAAAACCTAATCCATTAATTCCGAATAAGCAAAAAATTACTATAAATGAAATTATATAAAATGAAAATAATCCAATCAAAGAAACAATATATTTAGATAATAAAACTTGTGTCCTTGAATAACCTCTACCAATAATATTTTTTGTAGTTCCCTCATTAAAATCCAAACAACAAAATAATGCTATAAATATTGTACTTAATAAACTTATTTCTCCAGATAGCAAATTTACTATTTGAGGCATAACTTTAATAGTATCATAGTTTGGAGTATTAAATGCACCTATGAAAGTTAGTATAGGTCCCATAAGAATAAGTAGGCAAAGGCAAACATAGAAAGATTTTTGTTTAAACATATTTCTAACTTGAAATTTAATTAATCTATTCATTTTATTCACCAATCCTTTTCATAAAATATTCCTCTAAACTATCTAAATTAGGATATATAGCATTTACCATAATTCCAGATTCGACTAATAATTTATTTATATTAGAAGATTCTTTTATATGAGAGTTAATCTCAATAGAATTATTATTAACTTTAATATCTTCTTTAGGAATTATATTAACCAATTTACTTAGCGCTTGTTCAGTGTCATTAACTTCAATTATTAATCTATTTTTACATTTTTCATTTAATTCCTTAGCACTTATTTCTTCTATTAATTCACCATTATTAATAATTCCATATTTAGTAACAATTTTAGATAACTCATCTAATAAATGTGATGATATTAGAAATGTAATATTTTTTTCTTTATTAAGTTTAACGATAACATCTCTAATTTCTTTAATTCCCTCAGGATCTAATCCATTTATCGGTTCATCTAATATAAGCAATTCTGGTTCACCTAATAATGCAATTGCGATACCAAGTCTTTGTCGCATACCAAGTGAAAAATCTTTTGCTTTTCTTTTACCAGTATTATCTAGACCAACCATATTTAAAATTTCATTAATCTTACTTTCGTCTGCTCCATAAAGTATAGAAAATCTTTTCATATTTTCATAAGCCGAAGCATTTTTATATAATCCAGGGGATTCAATTAAAGAACCGACTTTTAATCCAATATCATTTATACTCTTATTATCATAATAAATAACATCACCACTATCTTTAGGTGTTAATGATAATACAACTCTCATAAAAGTCGTTTTACCAGCACCATTTTTACCTATGAAACCATATATATCGCCTTTATTAATATTCATATTAATATTTTTAAGAACTGTTCTATTTCCATATTTCTTTACAATATTTGTTGTTTTTAATATTGATTCCATTTCAATCTACTCCTTCTTCTTTTAATTTAAAATAATTTATGATACAATTGTATCATGATAAGATTATTTGTTCAATGGAGATGAGAAAAATGAGACAAAAAGAAAAAAATGTATCACAAAATATAAATAATGATTCTTATGTTGCAAATAAAATAACTGAAGCTCTATTAGATTTATTGAAAAAGAATGATTTAAATAAAATTTCTATTAGTGCATTATGTGACAAGGCAGGTGTTGGAAGAGCATCATTTTATAGAAACTTTAATAGCAAAGAAGATGTTTTAAAAAAGTATGACAAAAAATTAATAGAATTATGGGGTAAAGATTATGAAAAAAATTCTAATTCCACTATTGAAACACTTATACCATCACTCATATCTCACTATAAAAAACACCAAGAATTTTATAGTGTTTTATATAAAGAAAATTTATCATACATTGTACTAGATACAATTCTTTACGCATGCAAATTACAAGAAAAAAAATCCAATATTGAAGCATATGTTACTGCTTTTATTGGATATGGAATATTTGGAATTATAAATGAATGGATTGCTAGAGGTATGGTTGAAACAGAAGAAGTGTTATTAAAAATAATGCAAAAAAAATAGACCTAAAATGTCCATTAATTTTGTATACAATTAAATTAATATAAAATTAACTGATAAATTGTAATTTGAACTATAATTTTTTCCTATAAAGTAAGCACCTTAAAGGTACTTTTTTATCTAAATCTAACTTTATATTTTCTTCTCCAACTTTGTCAAATCCTCTATGTTCATAAAATTGATAAGTGCATTGATCATCAGTAAATAAATAAATTTCTTTTCCTTTTTCACGACTTTCTAATTCTTGTAACAACATAGTGCCAATTCCTTTTACTTTTAAATCAGGATTAGCAGCTAAAAATCTAATTTCTCCATCTGGGGTATTTTCTTTTTTATACTCTTCTAGCATTTTCTTATTTACCTCATCATATACACCAACACTATCTTTAAAGAAATGCTTTTGTATAAAATCTATAAACTTAACATACATAGATTTTGAAAATGATTTATGATATTTAGGTTCTCCATTTATATCCGCAATTAAAACTCCTGCTAGTTCTTCTCCATAATAAACAGCCAATACTTGTGTAGCATTTAAAAGTTCTAAATACCAAAAATACTTACCATATAAATTAAGTATTGTTTTATTATTTATATACATATTAAAGTGCATTCCCTTAATTGCATATTGAATTACTTTTTTATAATCCTTTTCCGCTAATTCTTTTAACTCTAATTTCAAAGTATCATCTCACTTTCAAATTACTATTTATCTATCACTTCTATATATATATATTTATACCATATAAATCATTACTCAAAAAAATAATTTAATTCATCACTGCTTATATTAATGACATCTTTCATATAAACAATATCATTATCAGTAAATTTAATATATTCATTAACTGAATCAATTCTTTTAACAATACCAGTTTTATTTATATATTTGCCACCACTTTTCTTACTGTCATTGATAAAATAAGTTACGGTTATTTCAATGTTTTCTTTAATATGCTCATTGATATAATTTAACTTACTATTAAGCATTTCTTTTAATCCATCATCAATTTCTATTCTTTTATCTGTAAGTCTTGCTGTTTCTTTTACGGCTTCATCATATCCTACTAAAGCTGCAAAAGGTGCAAATTGAGATGCTCTTGATTCTATACTTAAGTGTGAATGTTTTGATATAGGTCTATTCAAATTTATAATATCATCATAGTTATTTATCATCCTTTATGACCTCCAACTTCTTCATTTCTATCTTTTGCAGTTGCTCCTTCTTCAAAATTCATTCCTCTTAAAATAGAATTTTTTCCGAATTTCTTTTTTATATCTAATAAAGTTTTTTGAATCTTTTTCTCATCTTCTTCATCTTTAAGATTAATTTCTTTTTGTTTATTAACAACTTCATAATTTGTAAACAAGTCAAGTTGTTCCACCGTTGAAGTTGTTTCCTTATAATCTTCACTAACCACATTACACGCTGTTAAGTTTATTCTTCTAACTAATAAAATTGGATTAACAATTTTATCATACAATTCAACTACTTTCTGTGTAATTAATTTTGTAGATGAAGTTCTATGATCTATATTAATAGTACCATGAGAATGTTTAGGGATTTTTCTCCCATATCCGTCAATTGTTATTTCACCATGATACTTATTTGCAATAGCTTGATTAGTTAAGTTTTCAATATCATATCCTATCGTTAAAACAAATTGATTAGTCTTTAAATGTTTAGCAACTAAATCTAAAACTAAATTATCAACCATTTCTCTAACTATTAATTTAGTTTTTTCATAATTATAAGGACAATGTAATACTTGACCTTGGCTAATGCTATTTGAAGCTGGCTTATAACTTTTTGCTTCTTTTATTGTACATGTTTCATATCCCCATGCATGATCTATAAGAAATTCAGCATTGACTCCAAACAACTTAAATAGAAAATCCTCATTATTAATAGACATTCTAGCTACATCACCCATAGTAAACATACCATTTTCTTCTAACTTTTTTTGGTATCCTTTTCCAACTCTCCAAAAATCAGTTAGTGGTCTATGATTCCATAATTCCTTTTTATAAGACATTTCATCAAGTCTTGCCATTCTAACCCCAAATTCATTTGGTTTCATTTTCTTAGCAGTAATATCCATAGCAACTTTTGCTAGATACATATTTGTACCTATTCCTGCCGTTGCAGTTATACCAGTAGTTTTATACACATCCTCTATCATCTTTATGACTAATTCCTCAGCAGTCATCTTATAGAAAGTTAAATAATTAGTAATATCACAAAATACTTCATCAATAGAATAAACAAGTATATCTTCTGGAGCAATATATTTTAAATAAACATTATAAATATCCGTACTATATTTCATATATAATTTCATTCTAGGAACAGCTTTGATAAAGTCTAGTTCAAATGAAGTATTATTATTTAATTCTGAGGCAATATACGACTTTCCAGTAAATGGTTTGTAATGATTATTTTTTCTTCTTTGATAATTAACTTCCTTTACTTTTTGTTTTGCCTCAAATAATCTACATCTTCCAGATAATCCATAAGACTTTAGTGATGGTGATACAGCAAGACAAATAGTTTTATCAGTTCTTGATTCATCGGCTACTACTAAATTTGTATCAAGTGGATCAAGTCCTCTTTCTCTGCATTCAACTGAAGCATAAAAACTTTTTAAATCAATACACATATATATTTTATCCACTATATCACCACCAGTCTCGTTTAATGAATCTATATATATTATTATACCATGAAAAGCATATATTATTTTTTAAACATCTATGTAATCATTCTCTTTTACACACTCTGGAGCGATTGTATCAACTATCTCTCCATTTATTTTTCTTAGTATATGAGTCCCATCATAATCTTCATCTTCATACTCCCAATAAAATTCATCATCTTCACAAAGTTCGCTATATTTTTCAACAATTCCTGTTGGTACACTCCATGCGGTTTGAAAGGATATATCATATTCATCAATATTTTTATCATAAACAACATCAATGTCATCCTCAACATTCCACTTAGTACCCCAGTTTTCTACACACCAATCATACCACTGAGGAAAATTGTAATTCTTAATATTTTCTATGTACTGTTTACCTAACTCATTTATACTGTTGAATTGTTTTTCTTTATCAAAATCAAATAGTCCATTAAAATTATTTATTTTATCATTTAATTTTTTAGGATTATTTTCAAGTTCTTTTATATCACCATTATATTTGTTCCAATAATTATGACAATAAGATGCTTCCTTGCTTTTGAGTAAATTCATCAATTTATATTTTTCATCATCATCTAAAGATAAATAATAACAAGCAATAGAATCTCCTTCAATACTACCAGCATCTAGTTTTAAGTCATCTGGCATAGGTATCAACTTATTAAAGTCAAAAGAATATCCATTTTCTGTTATGGTTAATATTTTATCTCCTATTGATTTTTTACATTTAATTCTGTTATATGTCCAATTTGGCATTACATCATTCCCTTTCTTTAATATTTTTTAGAATATGAATTATCAGTTTGAAACAATTTACTAAATTCTTTTTGTGCCTCTTCCATTTCAGCATTGATACTTTTTACAGCATTTATAATTTTATATTTATTTTGGTATTTTAACTTAGGAACAGTATTTGTTAAATAATTACTAAGTATCGTGTATCTATTTTGATTCTTATTTTTCTTATACTCTTTTAAGATTATTTCTCGCAATATATCATCTGGATTTAATGTTTTATATTTTTTTGAATTACTTTTAAACATATAATCTGCATGATTAACAATTGCATTATAAATATAATTATCTATGTAATTTTTCTTACTTTCTGTTAAAGTTTTATCTACATTTATTTTTGAAATATTATTATCTTCATTAACTTTATATAAATATCCATTTATATTATTAATAGATTCTGTAAAATTTATATAATCATCATAAAATTCAGATTTAGAACAAAATAAATATTTTTTTATTCGTTTAGTTAAATCTTTAATTTCTTTATCTTTGATAGAATTAAACTTAATTCTTTTAGAGTTATTATTTCTTTCATCATAAAGTAATTTACCCAAAGTAAGAATATCATCTTCAAGTAAAATATCTTTTTTATCATAGAGTATAAAATTCTTTTCCTTTGGATTAAAATATTTTTTTAATTTATCAATTTCGTCATTAGTTATTGTTATCATTGGATTGAGATATTTTTTTCTTTCAACAGCAAAAACTACTTCATTTTTCATAAAGTTTATTTCTTCTTGTGTAAGTTTACCTTTTCTTCTATAACCCAATTTATTATTAGACAAAATGTAATTTGGTTTCTTTTCTATAAAGCTAACATGAGCATGTAAATTATCAGTATCTGTATGAAAAGACAAATTATAGGCCATATTCTTTTTATCTTTAAATCCCATCTTTTTAAAGAATCTTGGAAGAACATTCTTTATAAGTTCTTGTTCTAAATCTTGTAATGATATATTTTCATTTAAATAATCATTATTAAAACTAATTACACATTGCCACAAATTAGAGTCTTCAGCATACTTTACAAAGCGTTTTTTTCTTTTTTCTATTTCTTCTTTTGTAGCATAACTACCATCTTCAATGACTAAATTCATTCTTTCATTTTTGTTAAGTTCTCCAGTATAATAATCAAACAGATTCATTACTCTTTTATCTTCATTTGAAAAATAATCAAATTTACGAGCTATCTTCTTTTTTAATCCCTCTATTTGTTTAGCAGTATAATTTTCTTCCCTACGATTAAATGCATGAGTAAATTTACAATTAAATATAACCTTAGGACTAGTCATCAAATTTATCTCTTTTCATTTTCTTCATAAACTCATTAACTGCATAACTTCTATTAGGATCTTTGATATTAGAAAAATCCATATCAGAATATATCTGCTTAACTAGTTCAAATAATATATTCATTTTTCTAGCAACAAATTTCATATCCGAATCTAAAGATATTAATAATTTTTCTAATTCTTCTTTTTGCTTAAAATATTCATTAATTATAAAATTAAGTTCATCAGAATATGACCTTTTACTTTTTTTTAATGACATTTTAATTTTGTTATCTAAATCAGGAGAGATTGAAAAATGTTTATCAATCTTTCTCATTTTCAATCTCCTGTAATCTTTTTAAAACACATCTTAACAATTGTAATTTAAACTTATCAACTTGTTCTTCTTTAATTTCTTTCTTCTTAGAGCAATAAGGTTCATATTCTGGTAAGAAATATTTTATACCAAACTTTTTATAATTTTTAACCCATGATGATATTCTTCTATAAGGAAGATTATCATGTAATATACTTGTATCAAATCCAGCTCTTTCAAAAATTTGTTTACCTGTTAATTCTGGTAAATCCAATCTCATCATTACACACCACAATTTAAAAATCGTATCATATACAATTTCCCTTTTATATCTTACTTCTTTAACAAAGATATTATCATTAAGAATCTTTAATTCTTCATCTGTATAATATCTCAGTTTCATAAATCAATCTCCATCTTTTTATGATTCCTTATTTTTTCTTTGGTAAGATTTTTAAGAGAATCATCAAGAATAACATCTTCTGCAATTTCTCGTATATCCTCTAAAACAAATCTATCTTTCTCACCTAAGTCATCAATTATATCAGCAACATACTTTTCTGTTGCATCCATTAAATTACCCCAATAAAAAACCATATCAAATTCTCTTTTGTTTTTATCGTAATGTAAATCAGCAACATTTTCATTATTACTGATATCATTACATATTTCTTCTAAATGATTATATATATATTTTTTTGATTCTTCATCAAAATCATCAATGTAGCTGTCCAAACAAACAATATAATTAAAATTACTTGTTTGATCCATTCCATAGTTGACTATATCATTTGCAATTAACTTGCATATTGTCATCTTCATTTTTTATCATTCCTCCTTTAAAATATAAAATTAATCCAAGTTCAATTAATTTTATAACCATTTTATTTATGCTTATTCCTTCTTGTTTAGCAAGTAGTCTTATTTGATCCTTTAAGTCTTTCAAACATCTTATAAATATAGTTACAATTATTTAAACCACCTCTTTCTTCCATAAAAAAATTAGTTATATTTCAAACTAATTTTCACACATTTAATTATTATCTAAAAAACATTTAATTTCTTTCGTCAATTTTTCATCTTCCGAATCTTCAAGCACTGTCCAATTACATCTGCCCTTAAAATCTAAAATAGGTACAAGTTCAATTTCTCCATAATTATTGATAATTTCTAAATTTTGCTCTACTACTCCCAAACATAAGAAATAATCAAATTCCATAACTCTTTCAAGTAAGCTTTTATCTGGATTCTTGTACATAATTTTATAGAATCTTTTTTCCTCTTTATTTCTTATAGAAAGTAATACAGAATAAATATGCTTACAATAAAATTCACATGGACAAGAACAATAAACTTGCATTTTTTTGTTTTCCTCAATCTCCGTATATTTTATTATAACTAAATATTTTTCAGTTCCATTAACAATTGCAAAATATCTATCATCTATTTTTTCTAAAAATTCAATTCTAGATTCTTCGTAATATTTTTTCCCTCTTTGAATAATCTGATAACTAAAAATCTTATCAATATCATCATTAAAGAGATCAAATTCAAATTCCTTTTTATATTCGTACTTTTCTGTAATCTTAGTTAATTTTGCAACAAGTTCAAATAAGAACCCTTCAAATTTTTTTGGCATATTTCTAAATATAAAACACAATAAATCAAATAAATGAGCCAATGATGTAGGTAAATACTTTTTGAAGCATACATCAATCTCACTATCTACTTTAGTACTAAGATGTGCTTTTAGTTCTACAATATCCTCATCGTTTACCAATGAATCTTTATATTCAGAACTAACTATAAATTTTGAAAACGCTTCCTTAATTGACTCTATACTTTCAACAGGAATAGATGAACAAGAGATATATTTTTCAATTTTATCATCTATTATTAATGATAAATCAAACCAATATAATCTATAATATTTCATTTTTTTATTAAATGTTAAAATAATATATATATTATAACTTTCATAATTTTTTAAACTTAATTCTAAAAATATATAATCTTTTTTAAAATACTTTTTAATTAATTTAATCTTTTCATTATTGGTATATTTATCCATTTTCTAACACCCACTCACTGCATACTATATACTATATTATATCATAAAACTGGTAGATTTTAATGTAATTATAGAAAGCAGGATAAAGGGAATGATAGCACAGCCCTAGTTTATTCCATATAAATAAACGGATTATAGTGCTATCATTTCACTTTTTGCACTTGCAAAAATGAGTTAAAAATATGTAAGAACTCTTCCATACTTTTGATTTAACCCTTTTAATTAAAGGGATTGTGAGGTTCATTTTCACTTCCAAGTGTTGGATATGTACTAGGTAATGTTGGATGAATCTTGGATGTTTCATTTTCCTTATTAAAATCTACTAAACTAAGGCCATCAATTACTTTTCCATTTTCAGAAACTTGATAATGTAAATGATTACCAGTTGAATATCCTGTTGTTCCCACACTAGCTATTTGTTGCCAACTTGAAACTTTATCACCTATTTTAACTTTAGATGAACTAGGATATAAATGACCATATAATACGATATATTCAATATCATCTACCATACATTTTAATTTAATATAATTACCTGCTCCTCCATTAGTATCTATAGTATTTGTAGAATATTTAAACGACACATCAGTAATCTCACCATCACAAGTTGAATATACAGGTGTTTCTGCTGATGCTCCAAAATCCCATGCTGAATGAGTATTAGGAGTGCCATAAACAATTCGTTCTTCCATAAAATAACTTGTAACAGATAAATTAGAAAAATCTAGTGGCGAATTAAAAGGCTTATTTTGTATTTCATTTATTTGGCCAGAATCTTTAATTTCTTCACTATTACATACAGAATATATTTTATATCTATCCATTTTGCATACTTCTGAAATAGGTTTGACTTGTTTTAAATCTATATCTAAATTATCTGTGTATATTTGATCAAAAGTCAAATTATCATTTTCTAAATAAAAATACAAAATTCTATCAAGAGATACATAACCATTATCATTCATTATGTTTTTCCTAACAACAGCTTTATACATATCAGCATATTGGCTATTATTTTCTACATAACCATCAGTTATGTTTGCACCAAAAAAGTCCAGTAACATAAGAACAGGGATTAGTATTACTAACCCCATTCCTATCATACCAATAGAAGAAGATATAATTAATTTAAATATCTTGCTCTTTTTCATGTTTCTTTTCCCTAAAATGATTACAATAGATATTTAAATCACAAGCAAGATCTATAAAGAAATTTAATCTTTCTTTTTCTTCTTTATTCTCTATGTTTCCATAAAGTAGTATATCATTCACTGCTGTTCCAACTTCCATAGCAACATTCGTTGGCTTGTTTGATAAAATATAATCATAATTTTTATAACAATTTTCTTCTGTACCATATACATCTTCAAATTCAAATGCTAAATGTTGTTTAGAAAATTTAATCAATTCATTACACAATTCATCTTTGCTCTTCATTCCTCTTCACCCATCATTCTTCTTTCAGTAGCAGTAGCCTCTATCTTAATTCCAATTCTAGTTTTATTATCTATGCTGAGTAAAAATTCTCCTCTTTTGGCTCCAAGTAAAAAATCTATTTGAGTATCTGTTAAGGGATTATTTTTAAATAATTCCAAGTATGCTTTTAAATCATCTTCTTTTAGCATACCAACCATAGTATATTGACAATTGTTAAATATAGCAGTTGCATGTCTTAGCACACTTGCATTACCTAAAAAATCGGATATACACTGACTAGATAAAATTAAATTAGTATTATATTTTCTACATCTTCTTGCAAGTTGTCCAAAGTTTTTTATTACTTCATTATTGTTTTCATCAATATATAAATGGAATTCATCTACAATAATACTAATATGTTGTTTATCACTAGATTCTCTTTTCTCATTTATGATTTTATTTGCAACTATACTATTATTTAAATAAGTTAGTAGATTTAATATTTGAGTATTTATAATTCTTTGATTACCACTATAAAGAAGTTCCTGTAAGTTAAATGCAATTAAATCATTATTTAAATCTATTGAAGTATGAGAATTAAATAAATAAGAATCTGTTCCAGTTAAAAATCTAGACAAAAGTATTTCTAATTGATCTACAATTCTCATTTTTTCTTCACTCTCTAAAGACTTTTTGTATTCAGGTAAATAATTATATAAGTCCGTGAAAATTGGATAATCATTTGCATTTAATGTTTGAAGAGTATTTATTGAAGTATTTTTATATATACCTTGTTTATTATATAAAGATTCCAATATTGCTAGTAACATAACTAATTCTTTTTCATTTATATTATCAAAAGCACTTTTAAAAAATGCTTCTAAGAATCCTAAATGTTTTGCTAAAGGACAATCAGTTTCTTTTGTTTCTCGATCCTCATCACTTGGTATATATCTTATTTGAAGTGGATTTATCATTCCACCTTTTTTAGAATATAAATCAATATACTCTCCATCATTTGGTTTTACTAACTTTTCATACTCATTTTCTGCATCAAAAATAAAAATTTTTGTTCCTCTAGCAAATTCATTCACTATTATTTTTTTCATAGTAAAACTTTTACCTCCACCTGTTGATGATACAATTGCCAGATTATGAGATGTCCTTTTATTGTTAAGAATGAATGGATCAAAAAATACTGGTAAAGAAGTATGAATATCTACTCCTAACATGTATCCTGTTGGATCAATAAAATTCGCTTTTGTAAATGGGAAACCTGCTCCTAGCGTAATTGTAGGAAAATAGTTAGAATAATCTTTTAGAGAAGTTGTTGTTACATCAAATGATTGCCAAGTTTCTAATTGCCTTAATCTAGGAAGATCAAGTTTTATACGATTCTTTTTTGCAATCTTTTTTAAATCTCTAATAGTATCTTCTCTTTCTTTTCTATCTCCTGTTACAAGTAAAATCAAAGATATTTCTTTAATTTTTTCATCACCACTTTTAATGTCATTCATAAGAAGTTGATAGTTTTCTTTCTTTATATCTAACTCCGTTGCATCACTTAATTTCTTTGTTGTACTCCTATCCGATAACAAGAATTGGTACTGTGAATTAATCCATCTTATCAATTCATCTTGATCAATAGCATCTTTAATATTTAAACAGCTTCTAACATTTGGATAATTAAATATTTCTTCAAAAAATAATTCATCAACAAATGGAGCAATATTCTTGATTGTTAAAAGTTGAACTTCATTGTCATCAATTTTTAACATATTAGTTCTTTCAACTAAATTAAGTGGAACAATCAACTCTTCAATTTTACTCCACATCAACAAGTCCAGTGAATTATCACTTAAATATAAATTTGATAGAAACTTATATACTTCTAATCTATTTGTTATTATTTCAATATTTAATCTAGGTTGTATATTAGCAAATAAATCTTCTACCTCATCTAACTGTCTTTCTAGAGTATCTGTATCTTTTGCAATTAGAACAATATAATAAATACTAGAAACAGTAAAATTATTTTGTTCCAATTCATCTATTAAATTTCTACTTTCATTAAGTAAAAATAATCTTTTCAGATCATTTTTAAATCTTTTAATTAACCTATCTAGATTTAATTTATTATTATTTAAATTAATAGGCTCATCTAATTTATAAAATTTTAAATTTAAGTTTTTAATATGAAATAAACTTCTATAATAATTAAAAAAGTTTATTTTTTCTTGTTTACTTGATAATGATAAATCAATAGCTTTAACTTCTATTAGTGAAGCGTACTCTCCACTTTTAAGTTCTATTAATCCATCATCACCAACATCCTTTATATTAGAAAAAACTTTAGAATTTTTAATTCTTCTTTTCATTATGGAAGTTTTTAAATATTCAGATTTAGTTTTTTCTTTTAATTCATTTATTTTATTTAAAGATTTTAAATCTTTTTCTTCTTGACTCTTTTTTGGGAATAACCCTATATTAACCACCTTACCTTTCTTTCGTATAAATATAATTTTTACATTTAAAAATATATTTAAAAAATAATCCCAATACTTTATACATTCTATTCTTTTTAGATAAGTTAATTGGAATCATTAAAAATACACAAATCGTTAAAAATATAATTGAAAACAATTTATGTGTTGAAAAGGCAAATAATGATAGAAATATCATAATCATAGGAATACCTATATATAAATCATTTAATTCTATATACTTGCCTAATGTCTTTTTTATACTATTTATAGTTATATACAATTTCTATCACCTACTTTTATATCTATTTCTATACATTGCTCTTTGTGGCATTAAACTATTAACAGAGCCTCTAATATTTGACATACCACCATGTCTTAAATTTTTTCCTAATGCAGATGGTGTTTTTTGTTCTATTGATGCACCAGTTTTAGAAATAAAGTTACCTATCTTACCCATTGCACTCTTTGGATTATTAGCATTATTAGAAATCTTATTACCAAAATTAGTAATTGCATTTCCTATACTTTTAACAGCCTTATTACCTCCAACTAATCCAACACCACTACTTGCAACACCTAATCCTACCATTCCAGCTCCAATACCTGCTCCACCAACTGCTGATGTTGCTGTATTCATTGCTTGTCCAAATCCCATTAAACTCATAAGTTGCTCTCTTCCACTATTAGCAGATACATTACCACCTATAAATCTATTAACTACTTGAGATCCAGTTAGTAAAAATGTTCCAGCTCCAATATACATTAAAGATTTTACTAAAATATCTTTAAATGTATTATCAGTAAAGAATGTTGTACCTGCAATTTCTTTCATAACAATACCTGTCAAACTAATGATTAACATTACAACAGCACCCTGAAGCATTAATGACACTAGTTGTTCTATTACAGCACTTCTTCTTTGCTTATTTCCTATGGAAGTTGAAAACACAACGGGACTAATTACAAATAAAAATAAAAACTCTAATTGCCTACGAGCTAACATCATTCCTGAAAAAAACAAAGCATATAAAAAGAATCCTCCAACTATTATTGCAAGAATCCAATTAATACTATATTTATAATCTTTTTCATCTGGTAATATCCATTTGTCATTAGTTACAAATTTATCATTATATTTTTGAGCATTTGTAAAAGAATTATCTTTTATAAATTTAGTATAATCATCTGTTTTAAATTCATCACTAACTTTATATTGAGCTGTATAATCTACAAACATAGTTAGCATATTATCAGATATAGTAACATCATTACTAGAAAATATACTTGCAGTCCAACTACTTAACTTAATTGAAAAGGTGGAAACTTCTGCAAATAAAAATACTGATAACAATACAAATAATGTTGACTTAAATATTTCTGTTACTAATTGTTGTATAGATAATCCTTCATCAGGTTCTATTATTTTCATAACAAACTTATATAATGCAAATAATCCTAAAAGAGTTACTGCTATTGCAATTATTCCTTTATGAAAATTTGAAAACATAGAATTATCTGCAACACTATCTATAATATTGTAAGCATTTAGAGATTTTAAAACTTCAAATAATGTATCTATTAGATTATAAATAAAATCAATTATTCCCCAACCTAATCTTCTTAAAAGGTCTAATGCTTTTAATAACATTGTTCCTCCTAAAATAAATCAATAATTAAATTAACAATAGATATTGCTAAAATAATACCAATTATACCAAACATAGTTTGAATTATTCTTTGCTTTACTCTTTGTTTTTGATCTACATCAGCAACTGCATATAAAATAAATCCAATAATAAGTGAAACACCTGCAAGTGCTATACCTACTCTTAAAGCCCAATTTGAAAAAGTTTGAATAGCTTTAATAATTGAATCTATGTTATAATTACCACCATCTAATTTTTCTATTTTTAATAAACTTACACTACCACTAAGTTTTTCAACTATGGTATTTAGCATAAGTTTAGGCAATATTTGCACCTCTATTTTTCTTTTTTATCATATATCATTCCTCCAATCTTATATATAAAGAGGTAGAAAAATCTACCCCTTATTCCATTTCTGGTTCAGAATCTTTAATTTCTTTGGTTTTAGAAGATAAAAAACTTACTCTATCGGCTATTACATTTGTTCTTTTAACTTTTTCACCGTCATCTTTTTCATAGATACTTGTTTCAATTCTTCCTTTAATTCCAATCATATCTCCCTTTTTGCAATATTCAGAAGTTGATTCTGCTACATTATTCCAGATTGTACAATCAATAAAATCTGTTTCATATTCTCCATTAGCATTTTTATAACTTCTTGGAACAGCAATTGTTATATTAGTAACTTTCTTACCATCTTCCAATTCTTTTACTTCTGGTTCATTTACAAGTCTTCCTACACAAAAATAATTATTCACTATAATATCACCTTTACCTTTCTTATATTTCATATTCATCGTGAATACCTAATTTAATTTTTGCTATTTTTTCATAAGTCATAGCAATTGACTTATCATTGAACATATCTTTAAACTTAGTTATTTGTTCATCAGTTAATGAAACATTGTCACCAATATTTGCATCATCCCCTACAATTAAAAAAGGTCCGAAGATTATATCTCTTCCAACCTCTCTATTTGGACCCATACCATTAATTTTACCTTCTTCATTACAAATAATGACTGCATCTTCAATGTTAGGCATATAAAAATATTCTATATATCCTCCGACTTGTTTTTGTAAAGAAGTTAAATTATTTGGTATTTCTACTTCAACAGGTAGTTCATTTTCTTTAACTAACAATGCTCTAAGTTTTTTTGACATCTAAATCACCCCTTTCACATTTCATTAATCTCATATTCCTTAATTGGACTCACTCTTTCCATTTCTTCAATAACATAAGAATCATCAAATTCTCTATTCATTGATGGATATTCTAAATCCTGTTCTTCTTCATTTTCACTTTCATAGCTATCTTCTTCATAGTCATCACAACTTTCACCAATTCTTGCAAAATGAAAAGACATATCCTTATCTCTTAAATGATTTAAACTAGATTCCACTGCATCAACGCTATCATATCCATCGTACCATTTTAACCAGTTCCAGCCAAAATAAACTGCATAATCATTTTCAGCTTTAAATTCTAAATTGTCTAGTAAGTTATATTCATCACGATTTAATTTACTCAAATAATCTTTTACATACTTATTAAGTTCTTCAAATCCTTTTTTCGTTGTCATAATTCTAACATCTGATCTATAACCCATCTATATCACCTCTAAAATCTTTTAGTATTTCTTCCATTTCTCTTTGCTCTTCTTCCGTAGCTTTATTTGATTCGCATCGTTGACCATTCCATACCATAACTCCATCTGGATCATATCTTATACGAGGCCCTTTTCTTCCATAGATAATATCATCATAATTATCTGAAATCTTTGTTACGGTTATAAAATTTTGCATCCTATTATTTACAGAATAAGAATTTAAATATCCTTTAACAAATACTTTATTATTAACAAAAAAATAATCAAGATTTTCATAATAAAGTTCTCTAGGTATATTTAGACTTATATATACTTTACTATTAGAATTACTTGAATACTTTTTAGAAACAATACTAAATTTTACATATTTATCATTATCATTTATATCCCTAATAACATTTATATTCCCAGATATAATGACTTCGTTATAATCTACACCATTCATAATCAAATCCTTTCTGTATAAATATTTATATTAATTTAAATTATTATTTATATTCTTGTTATATTAATTCTTTATATTAACTTATTATATTATGTTAGACATTTTTGTCCATCGTGGATGGAAAATTTCATCTACCCTAGATGGTCAAAATCATCTACCCTAGACACTAAATAAATTTTTCTTTTATTTCTGGAATATTCTATTTTGATATAATTATTTTTCTCTAGTTCAGACAATAATCTTGTTATTGTTCTTTCTGTCACGGATAAAATATCACCTAGATGTTTGTTTGAAGCAAAACAATATCCATTTTTATAACATAATAGTTGAATATCTCCATATAACAATTTCGCATTACTACTTAAATTCTTATTATTTTTGATTGATAAAGGTATCTTAGAATATTTTTCATACACTAATACTCCACCTTATCAACTAAATATCCTATAAAGACAGTTTGCTTATCTTTAGTACCTTTTTTACAAGTAATAAGTGTTATTGCACTTTTATATCTATTTCTTACAATTTCAATTTTACCATCTTTATCTGTATCATAGGAATTGTTTAATTTATAAATGTATTTTATTCCGTCATAATAGATATATATTAATGAATCTTCCTTCAATTTATATAAGTTTCTAAAAAAAGAAACACCACTTGTTCCATTATGTCCTGCTAGTATTAAATTACTATTTTCAACATTAGGCATTTGTGAATGCTCTATTATTTGAATATTATACTTAACATTATTATATCTACTATTATAATCAACAATACCTCTTTTCAAGTTTATACTTGGTATTTCAAGAATAGCAATATAATTATAAGATGGTGAGGAAGATTTTTTATTTTCTTCCTCTTTTAATTGTTCTTGAAGACTAACTTCCTCAGATTGTTCTTCTTCTATAAAGAAGTCATCCACCATCTTAACTTCTTGTACTTCTTTTTTTGTATTTTTATAAATATCAAAAGTAAAAATAAAAACTGAAACTATTATTAATATAAATCCTATAATTAATACTATCTTATTTTCTTTTTTTCTTTTCATATAAGATTATCCCCAATCCTACTAATCCTATTGATAAAGAAATAATGTATTTAGTATAATTTCTATTTAAATTAGTATTTGGCACTTCTACTTCTTCTAAATCATTAACTAAAGTAGAATTTATTATCTCACCATCTTTTTCTACTTTAAAATAATTTTTGTCATTATTTAAAACATAATGTTCAAGTGTAGAAATTTCTTTATAATAATAACTTCCGTATTCTAATTCCACTTCTATAACACCATTTTCATCAGTAGTATACTCACCAAGTAGATTATCA
Organism: uncultured Bacilli bacterium; assembly: GCA_934101115.1. Taxonomy (GTDB): domain Bacteria; phylum Bacillota_I; class Bacilli_A; order RF39; family UBA660; genus CAG-582. The sequence continues at coordinate 64,172 of CAKOPW010000006.1, forward strand.
TTTAAATTATAGATACCAATAACTACTCCAGCTAATGGATTATTATTAGAATCTACCTTATTAATTATCAATTTAGATTTAATTTTAGTATTAGTCATTTCAGATTTTACTATTTCTCCATTTTCCTTTATTTCAAACTCAATCTTTTCAGTGTTTAAAATATATCCTTCTGGAGCTTCTTTTTCTAAAATAAAATATTTATGACCTGCAGGTAAATTATCAATAATTACTTTACCATCTTTATCAGTTACATACTCACCAATAAGTTTTTCTTCATCATCATTTAAATAAATCTCAATTTTAGTATTTGGAATAGTATCTGAAGTTGTAAAATCTTTTTTAGTAAATTCTAATTTCCCTTTGGATAATTTATTTGTAAAAGTAAATACTTTAGATATTACTGCTGTATATTGATCCTTATATTTTAGTTCTACTTCATATTCCTTAGAATCAATAACATGATTACCATTTGTTTCTAATTCTTTTAAGAAGTATTTACCCAATTTTAAGTTTTCAATTTTAGCATATCCATTAGAATCTGTTGTTACCTCTGCAATTAATTGTTTATTCTCATCATAAAGTCCATATTTTACTTTTTCAAGCGGTATTTCTTCATAAGAATATTTATTATCATCTATTACAAATTTTTCACCCTTTTTATTAATTTCAATCTTTCCTTTAACTGCTTGGTTTTCAAATTTTGTTTCAAATAATACACCATATTTATTGTCAGTTATCAAATTAGAATTTTCACCTATTTCAAATTCTTTTGATTCTTTATTCCATAAATAACCATCTATAACTTGATCTACCTCTTCTAACTTATATTTTCCAGATATTAAAGGATATGGTGTAATTAATACTCCATTATCATCAGTTTTAAATTCACATAAAGTTTCTGCTTTTGGATATGTAACTGTTTGGCAAACATAATCATCACTCGCAAGTGATTTTATTTTAAATGTTATACCACTTCTTGGAATAACCTCTCCTGTATCTTTATCAACTTTAATCACTTTTAATTTAGCAGTTATTTCAGCATTTGAAATTAATTTGTATGTATTTGAATCCGTATCATCTCCTACAACAAACTCAAAATCATCTACTTTTTCATAATTAGGTGTACTGGTTATTTGTTTAAATGTGTAACTTCCATAAGGAAGTTTTATTTCTGCATATCCATTTTTATCAGTGGTAATCTTATTAATATAACAAACATTATTACCCATTTGTTTTTGATTACTCTTGCTTTTTAAAAGTCTAGGAGTACAATTATTTAAAAATATTTCAAAAGTTACATTTGGCTCTGGAGTTAAAATACCTGTTTTAGAATTAGCGAATACTTTAAATATTGTTAAATCTGTTTCTTTTACTTTTTCATAAACATCTAAACTTTCAAGTAAAACATTTTCATTAAGTACAAATGAATATTTATTTTTGTCTAATGTATAACCTTTACTTGGAGTTATTTCTTTAATATAAAATTCTCCTAAACTAGGCAAATAATCACTAATTGCATATCCATTTTTATCAGTCTTTAACTCACTTATTTTTTCATTGCTAGTATTATAGATTCCATAGATAGCATTTTCTAAACTAGCATTGCCTTGTGGGTAACTCTCTTTCGTATTACTATCCTTTTTATTAATTTCAACTCTTCCTCCAATTACTTTTAAATTAAATAAAGCAGGAAGTGGATCATAATAACCTACCCTCATAACATTTTGAGAACCTTCTTTAAAGTAAACAATTGGTGGTGCGGAATGTTTAGTTGCTTTTTTTACTAAATTAACTTTTGCATCTCCAATACCAGTTGCAGTCAAAATTAAATTATTACCTTCAATTTTAGCACTAACATTTTCAGTTGATGCAATACTAAAATATTTTAAAACATTATTTGAATCCGTTAATGTTTTGCTTTGACCTAGTGGAATTGATAAATTGTCAGTGTTAAAATTTGGTCTTGTATAATGACTATTTACTAATGAATCCATTTCGGCTATTTCACTTGCAAACTTATTAGGATTATCTGTTCCATTTAATGTATCAGTAAAAACAAATTTATTTTGTGGCTCAATTGTTCTCCATATCATTAATTGTGTAATAGCATACCATTTATTATTTGAATGATCATATCCATTATCATTATATTGATAACCATAATAAGCAAGTAAAGCAATTCTATTCCATTGCTCTTCAGTTATATTTAATACACTAGCATAATCACTTCTAGCAATATTATAATAAGGCAAATTATTATCAATATCTACGAATGGTTGCAAACAATACACAAAAGCATTGTCTTCACTTCTTCTCATAAATCTAGCTTGCATATATTTAATATATCCATCATTTCTATATTTCCTAACAAATATATTTGAAATATGTTCTGATGGCCATATTGCTTGACCTGTATAAGTTTCAGCATTTACTTTTTCAATACCTAAAAAAGTTAAAAATAAAAATACACCAATCATAGTGTATTTAAAGATTTTTCTTTTCAAATTATATCCCTCCTTCATAAAAAAAGACATCACTTAAGATGTCAAAATGTTTTTAACATTTCACCTAAATAAGTACCAGCATAACTATTTACGCTAGTACATGAATATCCAATCCCTTGTTTAAAATATTCTTCACCTTTAGATAAACATGCCTCTTTAGTTTTTTGCTCTGTTTTAAATTCATCAACAGAATAATCTATTCTTTGCCAACTCCACATTGGCTTATGATAATAATCATATTCACTAATTCCAAGTCCTTCCCAAGCTGTTTTTTCAACCTTTGAATTTTGTTCTTCTACCACTGTAGTATTCTGTTTGGCATTATTATTACTTTTATTGCCATTATCAGACTTTTTTTCTTCAATTTTTCCTTCAGGTTGTTTTTGATTAGTTTTATATTCATTTGTATTTTCTTCGGTTGACTTGGAAGATTTATCAATAGATTGTTCTTTTGTTTTCTCCTGATTTATTTCAGATTCTTCACCAGATACTTTATTATCTTTAATATCTACTTTTTCACTAACAGTATCAATATTATGTGAATCATCTAACTTTTTATCTTTTGAATACAATATAAAACAGATAATACCAGAAGCAATAATTAAAACTGCTATTACTGATATAATTATTTTTTTCATACGATCTCACCTCATCCTGATGATAACATCATTTTTTTAAAAACACAAATCCTCTTTTTTTACAAAATAAAGGTCTTTTATTTACCTTATTAACTTGAACATAATTTCTAGTTTCTTCTTTAGTAAATAATTTTTCGTAATCTCCTTTTAGTACAACATCTTCAATGCTTTTTAGTGCTTCATCATTAGATGTTGACTGTACTGATATTTTTATTTCTTTTACTATTTTTAGACTTACTTCATAATTCTTTTCTTTCATAATCTTATCCTTTCTTTTTTATTACATTGTTGATATTTTACCTACTACCCTCAACAGGGGATTATTACTAAACGATTGATAGTTAATCAATTCCACGAGTCTATGCTCTTCTGTGGTTCTCACAGAACTGCTTCCATTATTTGAGATTGTGGCTAAGCAGGAGTATCATTATCCCTATTATTTGTCATGGCAGAAGATAGAACTACTATCCTTTTATAGTCAGATTTTTACCGACAAGCGAATCTACTAATGTGCTAACCGTTTCCAGTTATAATAGGAATGTATTTAGTAAATGCAATTAAATTTTCAAAGAACAAGTGAGAAAAGATATTTTTTTATCCCTCTCACTTGTTTGGCACTTTGAAAGCAAAAAGTTAAGTCTAAAATTTAAATTTTTTTGAAATATTTTTAATTGCTGTATCAATTGAGTATTTTACAGCAACTTTGGAACACTTTTCTTCATTAGCAATTTCTTCATAAGTCTTATCGTAAAAGTAATATTTTATTATTCTTCTTTTTTGAATATCATTTAATTCATTGATGGCAGATTTTATTTCTTCACTTATAATTTTGTTAGATACTTCCTCTTCTACAGATATGGTTTCAGTAATACTTCTATGATAAAGTGTTTCTTCATATAATTCGTTAAATTCAATGTGTTTCCTAATCTTATGAATTTGAGATATATCCTCTAATTCAAAACTATCAAAAGCATCATATACTTCTTTTGAAATAATCATTTCCTGTTGATTATTTCTACTATCTTTAAACTTTAATATATAACAATTATTTTCTTTTATTTCTAAAGTATAAGGATTATATTTATCCTTATTTCTTGTTTCGTGTTTATTCATTTTTTCTCTCCTTATCAACTTAATTTTTTAAATTGATAAAGGAGGTCCACGAATAAATAAGTAAACTTTTATTAAACAAAAAAAGGTGTCAAAAATATCCCTATTTAGAATATCTTTGACACCTTCAACAATTATATAAGTCCACACAACTTTATGAACTTTACGGCATTTTATCCCCATAAGCATCACCATAGCAATGTTAAATACTGCTAATGTAATTAGTTGGTACTGCTTATGCTAATTACAAGTTATAAATAATAATGCTAAATTCAATGAGGATAAAAGTATACTTTTCCATGATGCATTACTGAGTATAACTTTCATTGCTTCCTTTTTTCTACATATTTTTTTCACTTCCTAAAAAATAAAACAGTAACAACAAAACAAGTCATTACTGCTTTAAAAATATTACTAACATCTGTTAGCTTACTACAATCTAATTATAACATTTATTTTTTCAAAAGAAAAGAACCACACTATGTGATTCTAAATATTTTTAATTGCATTTTCTAGTAAATTAATAAGCCTTTTAATGTCATCTCTTTCTAGTGATACATTAAAATATTCTGTGGACCTATCAAAATGAAATTCTATTTCAACTAATTCATAGCAAGATCTATCTTTCCAAAATACAAACTGAACGGCTGAATCTAAGAAATCCATTTTTTCAAATGATTCTTTTTTATCTTTTTTAGAATGAAAACATTTTTTAAATCTATCTAATAATTTATTAAATTCATTTTTTGTCATTATAAAATTATCTATTTTTGCAGAAAATGAAGGATTTTGAACACCAAATTCAATTGTGTATTTATCATCCTCTTTATTTAAAATATTAAATAATATTGAACTACCATTCTCTCCTACAAAATAATTATCCCATTGATTAAAAGTAAATCTTGTATTCCAATTTAAATTATAATAGTCTGCTAGGCACCATTCCACCTGTAAAGCATAAAAATCATATTTATCTTCTTTTATATCACTCATAGATATAAAACAATTGAAGATATTATTTTTTCTTAAATATACTATTTTAGTAAATATTTTTTCTATCTCAAAAATGTCCTTATCATTATCAAAAACAAATTTAGATAACTCTTTATTTAACATTTTGGTATATATATTATCTTCATATAACTTAGAAAATAACAATACATTATTATAAAAATTATAAAGATACATTCTAATAAAACCTGCTGTATATTTTGCAATATTATTATATTGATTTTTACCGCTGTGAACATTATCTTTGCATAATAATATGTTCACATATTTATTAGATAAACTTTCTTCAATAGTTAATAATTGTTCCGTACTATTAAAATAAAAATTATCTTTAATATAAGTAATGTATCTATCTACATTTTCAAGGAATCTTTCTTCTAAAGTAATTGTATCTCTTCCAAATACTAATTTACTAGCATCAATATTACCCTTCTTAATTTTTTCTACTAATGAGTGCATCTCTTTTATACTTAGCAATTTACATAAATCACTACCATTTGAATACACATCACTTACTGCGTACTTCTTCATTCTTTTTGTTTGTTCCGTATCTGGAACAATCCACTCTTTTTCCATGTAATTCTCCTTCATTAAAACTAATTGATTTTGTACTGCTGTTTCTATTATAACACATTTTTAGTCTATTTCCCCAAGAAATATGAATATACCCCAATTAAATGGGAAAATTATATTAGGTGATTAAATGTGAAGGTAAAAAGACTTAGGGAAACTAGAGAAAATTTAGATTTAAAACAGATTGATTTAACTGATTTATTTGGTGTTACATATTCAACTATTTCAGGATGGGAAACAGGAAAAGATACAATACCTTTAAAGCAATTAATTAAATATGCAAATAAATATAATTATAGTTTGGATTATCTATTAGGGCTAACAGATAAAAATATTGAATATAAAGACCTTAAAATAAATCTTAATTCTTTGGCAACTAATTTGAGAAAAAAGAGAAAACAATATGGTAAAACTCAACAACAGATTGCCGATATTATTAATACAAGTCAATCAAGTTATGCTCATTATGAAAATGCTAGATATTTAATGCCATTAAACTTTTTATACAATCTTAGTAAGATATATAATGATTTATCAATAGATGAAATGTTGGGAAGAAAAAAGAAGTAGATTATTAAATACTACTTCTTTTTATTCGCTTATTAATTTTCCAATATCATTACATAATGGTAGTAATTGTTCTATTTTATTTACAATTATTTGTTGATCTTCTATAGATGGATACTTTAACTCAATATTTTTAATTTTATTAATACTTACTCCGCCGATTATTCCGCTTAAATTACTATTAAAGTTTTTTAGAAAAATAGGAGATTGTAAATAATAATACAAAAATTTAGGAAGAATATTTGGATTTGTAGAGAATCTACATAACTTATTACCATAACACACTGTTTCATTTAAAATACCAATCTTTTTTCCAGCACTTCCACCTTCAATACAAATCAAAATATCGTTTTCTCTTGCATATTTAAATCCTTTTTCATCGAAAGGAATTTTTATACCATTATCATAATTAAAAGTATGATTAAATTCTAAATCCTTTGTAGCAATATAGTTATATCCATCTTTAATATTTGTATATTTAGATTTTTTTATGGATTCAGAAATACTATTACCAGTTACAATATCTTTACAACAATCAATAAGTTTATTACTATTCCACACGGAAGTATTTTGATTTGTCAACTTACCAGTGTAAGCATCATTCAAGATACTGGTAATCATATCATTTGGAAAGCTATCTTTCAAAAATTTAAGTTCTTCTTCAATTGGTTTTATTTCGTTTAGTTTAGCAAATATTTCTTCTATTTTATCTACTATTCTCTGCTGTTCTTCTAATGGTGGCAGAGGGATTATATATTCACCAATTTTATCTGTAGATGTATGAACTATAATATTTCCTTTTGCAGTTTTGGATTTTTGTTTTATTAAAAATTGACTAAACATGCAATATACAATATACATAGGATTTTGATTATGCTCTGTTAAAGAACACATATCACCTCCCATTACTAATCCTTTATTTCCAAGATAAGCAGTTGCTTTTGCAATATCGTATTCATTTTCACCAGTCAAAGTAAAAAGAACATCTCCATAATTAACACTTTTATATTTTTTTGAATTAGTTTCTTCTATAAATGATATAGTTTCTTTGAAAGAGTAAGAATATGATGTATATATTTCTCCATATCTAATACATGGAAATCCTTCATTTACTGTTTCTGTTCTTTTAATGCCATTTCCTCTGACTAATTTTCCTACATATTTCAATTTTGTCCAAATCCAGTTTTTAGGTATTTCAAACAAATTGTCAGCATTATCTATTTCTTTTACTCCCTTGACAGATTCGTTCTTATTCTGAATGCTTAATTTACCACATATTGCATAATTTAAAATACTTTTTTTGAAATCTTCAACAATCATTTTAAATCACCTATTATTTTAATGATACCCTCAAGTTTTTCATCTAATTGTTTTTCTAGAGTTTCTCTTCTAGTTATAAAGTTATCTATTGTTTCCCTTGGTGATAGTATAATTTCTTCCTTTTTTGGATAACCACATTGATCTAGATTATAATTTAGATTAGATAATTCTTCTATTGTAAATTTCTTTGATTTATAAGTTTCGGTTAATGATTCATCATCCTTTAAATCTTTAATCTCAGTTCTGTTATACCACCAATCAATAATAGATTGCAAATGTTTTAATTCCACAGGTTTCGTTTTACTAAATGCTTTATATCCTTCTGGTAAATCCATTCTATAAAACCATGTTTCTTGTGTTGGGCCTGTTTTATCAAAAAACAATAAGTTTGTTGCAATACTTGTATATGGTGCAAATATTGAACCTGGTAATCTTATAATTGTATGCAAATTACATTCTTCCATTAACTTCTTTTTTATTGCGACTTTAGTATTATCATTTCCAAATAAAAATCCATCTGGTAATACTATACCAACCTTACCATTTTGTTTTAATCTATAAAGTATTTCTACCATGAACAAATCAGCCGTTTCAGAATCTCTTAAATCAGTTGGAAAATTTTGTTGTACAGATTTTTTTTCAGTACCACCATAAGGAGGATTCATTAAGATAATATCAAATTTATCCTCTTCTTCATAATCTCTTACATTCTTTTCAAGAGAATTGCCTCTTATAATATTAGGCTCATTAACATCATGTAAAAGCATATTGGTTGTACATAATAAATATGGTAAAGATTTCTTTTCAACTCCGTAAAATGATTTTTTTAATATCTCATTAGATTCTGTATCATTTGCTTGTTCTTTCATATGATTAAGTGCTGAAACAAGGAATCCACCAGTACCACAAGCAAAGTCTGCTACTGTCTGTCCAATTTTAGGATCAACCATTTTAACAATAAAGTCAGTTACTGCTCTTGGAGTATAAAATTCTCCAGATTTACCAGCCGATTGTAGATCTTTTAATATTGTTTCGTATATTTCATTAAACGCATGTCTTGTTTGAAAGTCTGTTAAATCAATTTCGTTTAAGACATTAACCACCTGTCTAATTAATACGCCATCCTTCATATAGTTATTTAAATCTTCAAAAACTTCTCTAACTATTCTTCCCCTTATTGGAGTTGTTTCATTAATTTCAAGATTTTTTAAAGTATCAAATAATTGAATAATAAAGTTAGAAAGTTCATCACCTGTCATTGCCTTTCCATCTTTATTATCTATTGCCCAATTTCTCCATCTATATTCCTCTGGGATGATTGATTTATAATTATCTTCTAAAATTTCCCATTCACTTTCTTTAGCATCATACAATTTTAAGAACAGCATCCAAACAATTTGTTCTATTCTTTGGGCATCACCATTAACACCTGCATCTTGCCTCATAATATCTTGTAATCTTTTTATCATTGTTCCTATATTCATTTTTTCACTCCCTAACTATACAATAAATTTTCTAATTTTGAAATCATACCTAAGTATTTATCTTTTCCACCAAATAAATTAATGATAGGAACAAGACCTCCAAATTTATTAAAATTTTTAATTTCCAGTAATTTAATATTTTCAAGTTCTATAATATTTTTACTTTTATACACTTTTAAAAGTTCATCAATTACATTTTTTTGTTTATCGTTATATTCATTTAAAATAGAACTTTCTTCTACCTTTTCAATTCTATCTTCTTTTGTTAATGCTTTTTCATCATAAGCCATGTTTGAAAGTATATCAAATATATCAATATTATTATCATTTACTTTATTAAATACAGCATCAACCATTACTCCTTCACTCATTAAATGTTCTAGAAACTCTTTTTTAGAATCAGCCCTAAACCATTCTTGCTCAAAACCATCATGATTTTCGTATAATCTTTTAAGATTTTTCTTAGAATATTCCATTATGGATTCTGTTATTAGTTTTCCATCTGCATCATAGTATTTTATTGTTTCATTTAATATTGAAACATCAACGCCCTTAATGTAAATTTTTTTAAATCCTTCTTGATCCACTGCTCCATTAATTGGTAGTTCAGGTTTAATGTTATCAATTCCATATTCTTTTGGAGATTTTACATCATCTAAATCACCACCATCAATATTAATAATTGATTCTGCAGGTCCATTAAATGCTGGATCAGCAAACTTTTCAGAATTATTTCTAAAATCCATAATTGTAAAGAATTCTTTTCCTTTATTTAGAAGTAATCTTGTACCTCTACCAATTATTTGTTTGAATTCAGTCATACTTTGTATTTCTTCATCTAATACAATTAATTTTACAGTTTTAGTATCAACCCCAGTTGATAATAATTTTGATGTTGTTGCAATAACTGGATATGTTGTATTTGAATCAATAAAATCATCCAATTTAGTTTTCCCATAGTCATCGTTACTAGTAATTCTTACAACATAACTTGGATTCACTTTCATCATATCAGAATTTTCATTTGCTAAAGCATCTCTCATTCTAAGTGCATGTTCAGTATCTACGCAAAATACAATTGTTCTCGCATATCTATCAGTTGCTTTTAAATATTCTGTAATTCTTTTTGCTACTACTTTTGTTCTCTCATCAATAACAATTTTTCTATCAAAATCATGTACTGTATATTCTTTATCCTCCACCTCATATCCATCTTCATCAAGTTTACCTTTTTCTGGTCTATAACCCTCCAAATCTTTGTCAAGCCCAACTTTAATAACTTTATATGGTGCAAGGAATCCATCTTCTATTCCATCTTTTAATGAATAAGTATAAATAGGTTCTCCAAAATAAGCAATATTTGAAATATCATTGGTTTCTTTAGGCGTTGCAGTCATACCAATTTGTGTAGCAGAACTAAAATAATTAAGTATTTCATGCCAGTTTGAATCATCTCTTGCACTACTTCTATGACACTCATCAACAATTATTAAATCAAAGAAATCAGGTTTAAATTGTTTATATACTTCTTTTTCATTACTTCTAAGTTGATGATATAGTGACATATATATTTCATAAGATGAATCCATTTTTCTGTTTTCAATTTTAGTCATTACTTTTTGAAAAGGTTTAAAATCGTTTTGCATTGTTTGATCAATCAAAATATTTCTATCAGCCAAATACAAAATCTTCTTTTTTGCTCCAGAACTATATAATCTGTGGATTATTTGAAATGCTGTAAATGTTTTTCCAGTTCCAGTTGCCATTACAAGCAGTATTCTTTTTTGCCCTTTGGCGATAGCTTCAACCGTTTTATTAATAGCAATTCTCTGATAATACCTAGGAGTTTTAAATGCACTCATATAATAATAAGGTTGTGTGATTATTTTTGTTTCCTCTTCTGTTAAGTTTTTTTCTGCTTTATATCTATTCCACAACTCTTCTGGTGTTGGAAATTCATCTAATTTGATTTCTCTCTCTTTTCCAGTAATTCTATCATGTTCATAAAATCCAGACCCATTTGATGAATACGCAAAAGGAATATCTAAATCTACAGCATATCCAATTGCTTGTTGAATTCCATGAGATACTGTAACTTTATTATCTTTTGCTTCAACAATTGCAATTGGCATATTTGACCTGTAAGATAACAGATAGTCAACTTTTTTGCCTTTGCCCCTACTGGCAACATTTTCTCTAACATTTATTTTACCATCTGTATAATAATACTCACATCTAATTTGAGATTGTATATCCCATTCTGATTTTTGTAACGATGGAGTTATAAATCTTAATTTAATATCTTCTTCTGTCAAATCTTTAATACTTAATTCATTATTCATAATCTACACTTACTCCTTTTTTATAGAGATAATTCAAAAATTATACATATATTATAATTATACCATAAAAAGTGTAAATTTACATTGATATAGATTAAAAAAAGAGTAAAGAAATATAAAATTACAAAAAAAAGACATCAAATCTTTATTTTGCGTCTTTCACCCCATTTGTTTATGGAATCTACTAACTTATTTAACATTTCTTGATTAATTTTTATATTTAAATAATTCATATATATAATCCTTAAACATAAAATCAATTTAAATTGAGCATAATTGTTTTCTAGTTGTTCAAAAACCTTTTTGCTTTCATTCATATTAAAATGTGATAAATAATGTCTATGTTCTTTTGCTTTTAATAAAAATATAGAAGTATTATGAGAGTCATTTGCATTTTTTAAATCTTTTTTATTTAATATTTGTTTTATAGTATTATCTTTCAAAAAATAATATTCTAATATTTGCCATAATTCTTTTTTATTATCATTATTTAAGGTTATATATGTACCCTCAATCAATTGAACGAGTAAACTATTATTCATTTCCATATAACCAATACCATTTTGACTTGTCATAAATACATCGTACAAAATATATGTATCTTTTCTAAATTTTATAAACCTTTTTATTAAGTCAGCAGTAAGGACTTCTGAACTAATTACAGACAATGCACTATCATTTGAACCAGATTTTAAATTTTGAAAATACTTATCAGCTATTTTTTGATACAAAATAATCTCATCATCACCAACATAAAATATATATTTTTCTATTTTAGGAATACTTCCAAATATTAGATAAACAATCTCAAGAACTCTATAAAGAACATCATCTAATTTTTCTCTCTTTGTTTTTGTTTTAGATTCAATACGAAACAACAAGATAGTTTTGTCATTACTATTATCTATTTTTTTATCTATGTAAATATTTTTCTGTGAGGTGTATTTAATCTTAAATTTATTTATGTAGCAACCATAATGATAACTTTTAGGATATGAAGTTTCAAATATTATTTTATCTGTTAAAATATTGTCTTTTTCACCAATATAGTTTTCAAAAATATAATTAATGCTGACATTTTTAAAAGATACACAGGAATTTGTTTTATATCCGAGCAAACATTCTAAGCAAGAATAATTTTTACCATTTTCATCAATCAAATATAAATTCATTGCAGGTAACGGAAATAGCAATGGACGATTAAAAATAGCAAAATAGTCTTCAAATGATAAGTCAAATTGAAAAGACAAGTTTTCTAAATCTAGAAATCCATTAATACTAAAATAGTCTTTCTTATTTACACTAATCTTATTTATTTTTACTAATTCCATACCTACCGTTTACTCCCTCACATTTTATTTTAAATTTTTTTCATAACTTTGTTTTAATATATTTTTAACATATTCAATATCAGAATCTTGATTAACAATTATATATCTATCGTGAGTCCACTGATAACTTTCAGCAAGTTCTCCTACCATTTCCTTTGGATCATTGTAATCTCCAGTCATAAGAACATATTTTAAACTATTCTTCTGAAACCATAATTCAATAAAATTTTTTCCATAATAATATGATAAATAAACTGATGTAGTATTTTTCTTTATATCACTATTCAATGACATTACATAATTATCTAATTCATTATAAATATTCATAATTTCAGTATTTGTGTTTTTTGATATTTTGTTAAATTGATTTTCATCAAATATTACTTCTCTTAATGATGAACTTTCAATTTCTTTATTTTCAGGAATAGTAACATCAATTTCATTATCCTCATCTTTTATCATAAAATCTAATCCAAGCATTTTGATTCTTTCTGCTTTATTAGGAATAATAAAATCATATCTTTTTTCCATAAAAGAAATCATTGTCAAGCCACGATTTAGAATCTCATCTGGTGTCCATTCTAAACATTTAGCAACTTGCATTTCAGAATGAGAACCATTTTCATATCCTCTAGTTCTATCCAATCCATGTTTTTTGTCATCAAATGAATAATTTTGTAATTTAACATTTATACTTAACGATAATGGTAATAAATTGCCTAAAGAACCATTTAAATATTTTCTTTGAGTATCTGTATAATTACCAAATCTCTCTACCCAATATTCATTGGTATCTGTTTGAGGATAAATATGTTCAATTGAAACTTTATCTTTTTCATCTTTTTTAAATAAATTTTCTGGATATATTTTTTGATTAGCTTGATTATTCATTAGATATAATTCATATTCATATAAGAAATAAGTTTTTGCTGGCCATGAATAATATCCCTTATAGTTTTTAAATAATCTATTAATATTATTTAAAATAGCATTCATATTAGCAACTTTATTATCACTTAAATAATCTATTTTATCTAATTCTTCATTTACTTCATCTAAAGTAACTTCATTAATATAAAATTTGTGTGCTAAATTCCAAAAGAAGCTGTTTTTATAAGTGGATTGATAATTAACTAATCTAAAGTGTAAAAATATAAATCTTTCTATCTTTTTTAAAGTATTTACTTTATCAGATTCTGTAATCTCTTTTTTTGACAATAAAACTGTTATTAAAGGTTTGAAATATACAAATTGTAATCTATTTAACTTTTGAAGCATTGCTCTTACTTCACCACTTGATTCATACTCATCTGGATTTTGTACAATATACCAATATGGAATTAATGACTTCATACTATTAATATATTTGCTAATACTTCCTAAAGTTAATTTTTCTTTTTTATTTTCTGTTACAATTTCTTCTTTCGTTTCTATTTCGGATACATCTAAATTATCTATGTTTATCTCATCGTTATTTTCTTCTTGTGTTTTAATAATATATTTATCTGAAATGTTATTTTGATTAAAATAATCATTCAATAAAAACGATGCGTATGTAACTTTATTAGATCTTGTATAACCAAAATATATAATCCAATGGTCTTGTAAAAAATCTTCATCATTTAATGCTTTTAATTTATTCTTTCCTAAATAGCCATATACATCTTTCCAAGTATTATTAATATTTTTTCTAATAGCTTTTTTATTATCTTCTTCATCTGAAAATATAGTTGATAAATATATTAATCTATTTTTTAATAACTCTAAATTAGATAATCTTTTTCCCCTATTATTCATTGTTTCAAATGCAACAAAAACATTAAAGTCATTATCTATATAATACATATTAAATTTTAGTTTTTGAGTTATCTTTCTAAATATATCTTCAATGGAATGAATTCCGTTTTTATCATATTCTTCTTGAAGTCTATCCGAAAAGAATTTCTTGGCATTTTCTAAATTCAATGTATAAAATGTTTCATTTAAAAGTCCAGAATTAGGTTCACCTAATATTTTATGTTTAAAGAATTCATAACTTGGATTGTCAACCTCATATCCGAACTTAAATGTTTTAATTATATCTGCAGAATCAGGTTTTGAAATCACAAGAAAATCTTCTTCTATTTTATTAAGTGGAATACTATTAATAAAAATTTGATTCATTTCCTTATCAGGATTAATTCTTTTATAAAATAAAACAATTTCATTTATTAATATAATAAAAGTCGTAAGCCTTTGTTGTCCATCAACAACATGATAGGCATTATAATTCCAATTATCTAAAAGCCATCTTTCATCATTCCACTTTTCATCACTTGTATATTCTCTATCTAATTTCTTCAAAGAAATCATACCTGTATAATGATCTCTGTTTGGAAGCAAATTTAAAATATCACTCCAAAATTCTTCTAATTGTAATTCTCCCCAAGAATACCCTCTTTGATAATCTGGTATTCTAAAAATTGATCTATTAAATAAATCAGTTAATGATAATAAGTCATTCATATATTTTTCACCTCATCTTACATATTATCAATTAAAACATCAAGTTGTTTTCTATCTAAATTAAAATTATATATAGTATATTGTAAACATAATAATTTTTGAGTTAAGCATAATTCCGACAAATCTAAGCCTTTAACAAAGTTATTATATTTAGAAACAATGTCATTCTCCAACAAAATATTATCTTCTAAGTATTTTTTTATTTCATCAATGCTTTTATTGTTTAAATCATTTTTTATGTTTAAATTTTTAACTTGCAAATAATATTTGAGATAAATATCTTTTTGAATTGGTAACATATTATTTAAATATATTTCCACATCATTCATTTTACAAAATCCCATTAAAAGATTAATCAAAGGTTTAACTACATCTTCATGTTTATAGCCATGAACACCAGTACCAAGACTTGGAATTAAAACTTTTTTATATCCGTTTTCCTTTATGCTTAAAAGTAGGTTATTATAGCAATCCATAAGTGAGTTAATAGGATCTGTTTCCTCATAATACTTAGGTGCTAAAACATGTATTATATCCATAGGTAAATTAAATCCAGGTGTAATTCTAACCTCACCATTAACCATATATTCTTTATAAGTATTTTGACAATATTCTATTAATTCATTTCCTGAAGCTCTACAAATCACTCCACAAATACCACTGCCGTATTGCATATATTTATTTTGTGCATTTACAATAGCGTCCATATTATTAGAATTTAATATAAAATCACCACATGTTAGATATAATTTTCCCATAACTCACCTCAGGATCTTTCCAAATATAATTATACCATAAAAAGTGTAAATTTACATTAGAAGCCAAAGAAAAAGCCATACTACTTTTTATAGTATAGCTCATTTAATTTATTTTTAACATCAATTGGATTTATTTTAGTTAAATCAAAACTCTTTTTGATTAAAGGCATAATAGTTTCTATGTCAGATTCTTCTTTAATTTTAAAACTTCTACATAAAGGTTCATAAGTACTACGACCTACAACAGATAAAATATTATTCTCATCTTCAACTGCTAAAATTCTTATATATAGGCAATTTGACCTCTTTTCAATTATCAAGAAGTTTCTTGATGCAGTAAACACAATACCTTTAATCATCTTTTTCTTCTTTATACTTCTATCAATAGATTTAACATTATCCGTTAAAATTTTTGTTAAATTATTAAGATGATTTATCATAAATGGATTTGTTATCTGCTCATACTCTTTATCAATAAGATACTTGGCATAATTTAGGGAATTCTCATCCCCAACCCTCATTTTGTATTTTAAAGAACACTTTTCATATCCCTTTCTAATACTTAACTTATTTTCCTTATCAAATATCTTGACATCTTTTAGAAAACATAGAATCATTTCTGTTTCATTTAATGTTACTTCCAAAATTCTACATCTATACTTAAAAGAAATTCCTTTAACTAAATAATTCCTAATTATCTTTCTATCTTTTTTTAGAACATAATCTTCTAAATCATCATATAACTCTATTACCTTGGCATCTTTGTTGGTAGTTAATTTTTTATAATTACTAGTGTTAATATCATAAGAACGATTGTTTATTTTTCTACTATTCTTTACATGATTTGAAGTATAGCTCAAACATCCTTTTGGCTGTTCCAAATCAAGTTCTGGGTGGTATATATTACCATCGTGGGCAAAATCATTGGTAGTATAGACTTCCATAATATCTAATGATTTAATACCATTTAAGGGGTAATTAAAGAACTTAAAAATGTTCTTGTAGTAACACCAAGATTGCTTCTTTTTCTAAAGACATCATGGAACTTCTAGCTTTTTTAGAATTGTTTTGACGATCTTCATATATAGCTTCTTTAAAGTCTGTAAATACCGTATCATATTCATCAAATGCCGGAATACTTAAAAGAGAATCTATAAAACTTTTTTGAATATCTGTTTCTAGAGATTTAGATGCCACTTCTGATATTTTATTAAGAATTTGGGAAACTTCTGATAAACTATCTCCATGATCAGATATTTTATTTTGTAATTTATTTAACAATTCTTTTAATTCATCCATAAATAATTCCACCTACTATAACTAATATACCATTATTTTATGATATTTATTAAAAAAAATTAGTTGACTTTACAACTAATTTAATTCGTTTTTACTAAATCCGTTTAGTTTCCATAAAGGAGCAATCATATTTAATGATTCTAATTCTTTATATATTTCACTTAATTCATGAGCATCCACAAATATTTCGTGTTCTAAAAACATTTTCTTTAGTTCTTTCTTATTAAACACTCCAATTTGGATTGTATAGTAAATATCATCAATAAGACAACTTTCAGTTTCTAAATCATTTTGTAGTAAAGTTGCTTCTATTTCATTTTTCAAATTTATAAATTCGTTAAAATCAAGTACTTTATAATCAGTTCTTTTTGATTTTTCGTTTTTTATATAATCAAATGAATCTTGATCAAAGATTGAATCAACTATATAATTTTCGATTACTGGAAGATGTTTATATTCAATGAATTCATTCAATTCTTCTTCAGTTAATTTAACAGCTGATTTTTCTAATAATTCTATTAACTTTTCTTTATGTATTATTCCATTTGCTTCAATGTAATTTGTTATGGAATAAGCGATATCATGGAAATTATCTTTATATCTTTTTTCTAATTTTCTACGAAGTTTTTTTCTTTTTTCCACAACACTTCTCAATTCGTTTGGCATAAGATATTTGTACTCATCATTTACTAAAGCGATTCCTATTTTTCCGTGAACTATAAATTTAGGATCAAAAGTATCATAACAAACATCCTCTGATTCGATGATTTCCAAAGTGTATTCATCAATATCAGTTATCTCATTATAACTTTCAATTATATCTTCTTTACTTATATTAAGTTCATCCAATAAATTAGTTGATTCTAAAAATCTATCAATAGTGAACTCTTCTTTACTTTTTATCTTTGCAGCATCATTTTTTAAGGCATCTAAGAAAGAATCGTTTAAATTTCTTCCTTTTAAAGCTACAAAACGAATATCTTTAACAACGTTTAAATAATAAGTTGAGATTTGTCTTGCTTGCTTCTTATTCATTGAAAAGTCTTTCATTAACATATCTAGAACATCGTTTGGATTTTCTATAGGCTTAAAAGTTAAGAAGCCATATATTTTACTAGCCTTTTCCTCATTTTTAATTATTTTTTCTATATATGTTAATAAGTTTTTATGAACTTGAAATGTCTTAAATAATTCTTCATTTGAAAGTATTCGATATTCTAGTTGTTTGTTATAGTTATAAAAATCTTCTAGTTCACTTGCATCCGCGATTAAAATTAACCCATTCTTAATTGTATATTTTAAATTTAAATCTTCAATAGTTATATCTAATGAATACGCTTTAATATAGTTTTTTTGAAAAAATTCTACCGGAATTACATTATTCATTTCAACATAACAAATAACTACGGCTTTTAAAAGTTGGATTTGTTTTTCTTTATTAAATTTTTCTTTCAAAATATCATCTAAATCTTTTGGAAATTCAAGATGATCATCATCTTTAAAAAATAGAAAGCATCTATCAATTAATTCATCCTCTAAAATTGAATCCGAAGTACCATTCTTTTTTATTTCATTAACGACATCTAAATAATCAAAGGTAAACCCACAATCCATAAAATTTGCAAATTCACCTTTTATTTTTTCTTCTAAGAGTTTAATCATCTCTTTTTTGCTCGTGAAACTTTCTTCTAGATAATTAGTAGCAAATAATTTAAGATCTTCTTGATTTTCATTTTCTAATATTGTTTTTAAACTTCTCATACTTACCTCATTTCTTCTACTAGTACTTTATCATAAAAAGGTGTTAAAAAAAATGAAAAAGTTCTAAAATAGAACTTTTTCTGATTTATATTGTCTAATTATTATACTTAGCATCAAAGCTATTATTATGAAGGTTGATAAGAACATAAGTAATACATTAAGAGTATTAAAGTTTCCTTTAGTTACATCATCAAATAGAAGCGTATAATTTATAAAAGGTATCATACTCAAAAGACTTGATGATTTTACATTTAAGAAGAATGCTATCATTCCTGGAAATATAGAAACTAATGTTATTGGTCCAAGAGCACTTTGGGC
>CAKOPW010000007.1 GCA_934101115.1 uncultured Bacilli bacterium
TTCATGAGACATACTACTTAAGAAATCAGATTTAGCACGATTAGCTTTATCAGCAGCATCTTTTGCAGCAGTTACTTGATTTAGCATCTTTATATCCGGATTTTCAATTGTATGGTACATTATAAACAAAAGTAAAGATTCAATACTTGTCATTAAAGTTATTCCTGGCAACATTTTTTGAATTATTGCAACAATTGACACTCCGATAATCAAGAATATTAGTGGAATATATTTTGATTTTTTCACGTGAGAAAAGTTTTTAAGCATCAAAAGTGTTCCAATTAATATACAAACAGTGGAATAAATGTAAACTAATACAACACCCGTTCCAGAAGAATAAATAATTGTATCAAAATTCATTATATTAATTGGCGTAATAAATATAATCAAAGAATAAATAACATTAAAGACAATTACGACCCTTTTCATTTTTAAGTAATAATCTTTATTTGTCACAGAAATTATGTAAATATATAACAAAAATATTGCAACAAAAGTTATTAAGTAAATTAAATACAATTTATTTATTGCATAAACAATAAACGAACTATTATCCATGTACTTAATCGAAAAAATGCACGATAATTCCAATATTAATCCAAGAACATTAGTAACTAATAGTTTCGAGAATATCCTCAATTCATCAGTATTTGCTCTTTCTTTTTTAAAGAAAGACAAATTCAAAAAAATCATATATATTAAAGACACTATTATTACTGTCGAGCTTATTATCATTTGACCACTACCATTCTAATAAATTATAGCATTAAAGCAAAAAAAGATAAATAAAAAATTAGTAAACTATTTTACTAATTTTTTAACATCACTATCAAAGCTCATTTTGAAATTAACTGAATCTTTTGGAACTCCTTCCGCTACCAAAGCATTTGCACTTCTTTTACCGCAACCAGTCAATGGAAACGAAATTTCATTACTTCTAAAATTAAAATATATATTAGCACAAAAATCCACACCAAATTTTGCTACACATCTATGATATGCACTTTCTAAAAGTTTATTTACATTCACTGGTTTATCACAAATCGGTTCTATATGTGCCACATATTTTTCTCCGTCTTCTGTAACAACTTTAACTACTTCACAAGATAAAACATTTTTTGTATCTTTTAGTATTTGATCGGCGACCATAAAAGTTGGTAACGTTTCAGATTTATCCAATACTCTACCTTTCATATAAACATTTCCAAAATTATCTAAATATCCATAGGCACTACAAGTTGCCCACTTTTTACCATAAATATCACTTACATAAAAATTTTCAGTTGCCTCAGGGTTGTTTTTATAACCTATCATATTGCATGGAGAATTTGCAACAATCGTACCCATTTGGTAAGGTCTGCAATAGTTTCCCTTTTCATCCAATATTTTTACATCTACCATAGAAAAAGGTGTCATTCCATGCGGTTCTTCTTGAAAGAGATATTCAGGTTTTTTACTTTGTAAAGCTCTATATAATACAAGAAAAATTCCACCATGCTCACAGTCACCACCAGCAACCGACATTTTAACAAAAGAAGTTGGGGATGGAATCACTTCTATACCTGCACGCATTTTTTTCAACCATTTATTAAGAGCTTTCTCTTCATTTTTAACCAAAGGTTCACCAACAGCTATAGGAACAAATAAAGATTTTAATTTAATATTTTTTGCGGCAGGATCACGCACACTTTGTTTCATTGCATTAATCCAGAAACTTCTTGTCGCTATGGCCATTCTAGGTTTATTTATACTAAGCGAATATAAAAAGAAATCTTTATCATATATTGGCTCCAAAGCAACAGTTCCACCCTCCATTAAAGTGTCTGAAATACTTGACATAAAATTTGTATTAGAGTGAGTTGGAATTAAAGCTAAAGTTGTATTATTTTTCATAGCAGGTATTCCAGAAACTTCTGGATCATGATATCTTCCCATGAAAATGTACGCCCTATTCGCATGAACAATTCCTTTTGGCCTCGAAGAATTTGTTGACCCACTTGAATAAGTCGTTGTAAATATTGTATCTATCGTTGAAGGAATTAACACATCATTTATATCAATTTCAGCATCACTTTCAAGGTTTTCATCGATCATACTAACATTATCAAGTTCGTCCATTATTTTTTGAATTTTGTCATTATCACTTTTATAAAATCTTTCGGTAATAGGTGCATATGGATTACCAGATTTTAAAGAATTTTCCAATGGTACATAAATTATTTTTTTGTTTGTATTTTTCAATACCGGCTCTAAATCAACAAAACTCATTTCACTAACAAACAATAAGTTTGAGTTGCAATCGTTAATTATTCCATCAAGATAATCATCTTCAAATTCTTGACAAAAGATATTAGCTTCGGCACTTCTAATGCTAATTGCACCTAACAAGTAAACAAACTCAGGAGTATTTGGGATAGATAACGGAACCTCGTCTCCTTTTCCAACCCCATTTTCTTTTAGCATTTTGGCATATAGTTTCATATTTTTAAACATTTCTCCATATGTTATTTTCTTTCCACGATAAGTTAAGGCAATAGCACCTAAATTATTTTTATTTCTATTATATATTTCTTCAAACCAAGAATGATTCGAATTAATTCTTAATTCTTTTTCTATACCATCAAAATCTATTTTCTTCATTATATTCCCCTTCAATTTGCTTGATATTCTAGCATAATTAAGTCTTACTGTCAAACAAACAATACAAAATTTTAAACAAAAAAGACTTAACTAAGTAAGCCTTTTATAGTATTTATAATTACTTTTTTCATAACATTGTAATCTATTGAATCATGTTTATGGTAAACTACCTCATGACAATAATTATCCACTATTCCAATAATAACATGAACTTTCTCTCTAATATGTTCAGAAGAAAATCCACTTTCAACTAATATATTTGAAATTTTATCAGTAAGTTCTATTTCACTTTTATTAAATATTGCCGAAATCTCTATATCAAGATAACTCATCGCCATTAGCTCTTCATGAGCTTCTTTTTTCATAGTATGTGTCTTAATAAAATTATCAATCATTTTAGAGATAACTTCATCAATATTATTTTTATCAATTGATTTTTGATCAATAACATCTAGCATTGGAAAAAGTATCGCATTTGCATAATCTTTCGTTCCTTCAATAAATATATCTCTTTTATCTGAAAAGTATTGATATATTATACCTGTCGAAACATCAGCGTATTTAGCAATATCCACTGTATTAACGTTATGATAGCCTTTTTCACACATCAGTTCAAAACCAAGTTTTATAATTCTTTGTTTCTTTTCAATTGATGATTTTTTTATAGGTTCACGAACATTACCCATAATATCACATCCTCATATCAATTATATCATTATTCGTTTCCTTTTAAACTAGAAACCATATCTATGTTCTTTATTTTTTTAGATACATAAATAGAAACTATATACGAAACAACAAATGTAAATACTGCAGAAATAATATACGTTAATGGTTTAATATAAGCATTAAAATCATAATGTTCTTCAATAGCAACTTGGAACAAATATTCAACTAAAGCATATCCCAAAGGAAGACCAATAATTATAGAAAGAATTGTAATCCAATTGTTTTGCTTTATGAAAATATTTCTAATCTTTTTATCTTCAAAACCAAGCACTTTTAATGTTGCAAATTGATATTGTTTTTCACTATAAGATAGAATACTCAAATTATATATTATTATTACCCCTAACATAACAGCAATAAATATTATAAGAGAAATCATTGTTTGCATCACTGAAAGCATGTTGTTCATAGATTCTTTTAACGCGTTTTTATCTTGAATTAAATTAACTCCATCTATACTTGCACTCTTATCTAATTTTTTATTTGTATAGATTGTATTTGGTTTATAAGTTTTACCAAGAGATTCATAATATTCTTTTGTCATCGTCATATTTTGATTTTGAGGATCTTTATTAAATCCTACAATAGTTGAAGTATATTCTTGATCATCACCAGCTATATGCCATTTAATTTTATCCCCTAGTTTATATCCTTCAATTTCAGCTAATTTATAAGTTATATAAACTCCATCATTCTTATCAATATTCATAAATTTTCCTTTTTTATCTACAAATCTTAATAAAGAAGTAGAATTATTTACTAAAACATTGTTGCTTGTTTTCTTACCATCTTTTATTATTTCTATACTCAATGATAACGATGACTCATTTCCATAATTTTGAGTTAATGATTCGAGGTTCTTATCACTTATATCATCATTTAAAGTAAGTTTATAATCAAAATTATAAAGGTCATCGAATTGTAATTCTACAAAATGATTAAGAGAATCTTTCATTCCTAAAGCACAAACGATTAAGACTGTACAGCCAATTATACCAGCAAGACCCATAAGAGTACGCATTTTATTTCTTAAGATATCTCTTAAATTCCACTTGCTTGAAAAACTTAATTTATTGATTAATTTTCCTTTAGTTAAATTTAAACTACCCTTTTTTACTTTTGGTATTTCATTTCTTAGAGTTTCTGCAGGACATTCTTTTAAAATGCTTCTAACAGTTAAATATGTAATTAAAACTACTAAGAATATTACTAAAATACTAACTAGATAACTAGTGGCATTCATAAGTGGAGCTCCATTAGGAATTTCAAAGAATGACATTTCTAAAGCAATAAAAACATTTCCAATGAAGAAATATCCAAGAATTAGACCTACTAAACATCCAGCTAAAGAAACTGTAAATCCATAACTTAAATAATGAATTAATATTTTAAAATCAGAAAAACCTAAAGCTTTTAATGTACCAATTTGAACTTTTTGTTTTTTAACTACTCTAGTCATAGTTGTTATAACTGATAAAAGAGCAATAAAGATGAATAATCCAGAAAATACTCCAACATAAGTTTTTCCTTCATCAATTTCTCCTTGATAAGTTACATATGATGTAGTTTTAGTTGCTGGTAAAACAAGTGAAGAAGCTGATATATTTTCCTCAATATTAGCTTTTACCTTATCAATATTATCCTCTTCATCGACGTCTACCATTAAATAATTAAATACTAAATAATCTTTATAGTTAAAATTCTTTACGTATTTATCAAATAAAGTCTCATCTTTTATATTTAAATTACTCATGACTTTACTTTTAATATAATCTTCAGTTATTTCATTAATAGATAAATAAGCAAATCCAAATTCATCCCTGTTTGGATAAAGTTCTGATTCATCTTTAGTATCATATAAATGATCTGGAACATTTATTAAACCTAAGACTTTTTCTTTTAAATCTAAAGTATCATACTTTACTGATATAGTATCTCCTACCTTTATTTTATTCTTTTTAGCATAGTATTCATCCAACCAAACACCCGATTTATTTACATCAAAAGGAATACCTTCTTTTACATAAAATTTAGATATGTTATTGCTTTCAATGAAACTTAATAATAACACTTTATCATCATCTGTTTTAGCATTCACTGACAATTTTCTTTCAGCATCTTTAACATTATCTAAGGATTTCACTTTTTCTAAATCTTCATCAGTGAAATTTTCACCGATAGAAACTAAATCAAATAAGTTATTTTCAGAATAAAATTTATCTGCTGTATGTTGCATACCACCCATATATGCTTCAATTCCAGTATAGGCCATTACTCCAATCATAACCATTAAAAATATTGCAATAAATTGTGACAAATTACTTTTTATGTCACGAATCATTTTTTTAACTAACATATTACCAAACAACCTCATCTATTTTCTTTGGATGGGCATTTTTTATATCTTTATCAACACGACCGTTTTTAATATTTATAACACGATCAGCCACTTCAGCAATAAGTGAATTATGAGTAACAACAATAACAGTTGTATCTTCATCACATTGACTTCTTAAGAGTTTTAAAACATCTACACCAGTTTTAGAATCAAGTGCTCCTGTTGGTTCATCACATAATAATACTTTTGGATTTTTCATGATTGCACGCGCAATAGAAACTCTTTGTTGTTCTCCTCCAGATAATTCATTTGGAAATTTATCTTTATTTCTTTCAAGACCAACAGATTTTAAAACCTTGTTTGCATCCATTTCTGTATCAGTTACATCTTTAACTAAATTAACATTTTCTAAAACAGTTAAAGTTGGCATTATATTATAAAATTGAAAGATAAACCCAACGTCATTTGCACGATATTTAGTTAATCCTTTTGAATCAAGTTTAGAAATATCTTTATCATCAATAAGAATAGAACCTTTTGTAACTGTATCCATTCCACCAAGTAAATTTAAAAGTGTCGATTTACCTGCTCCACTTGGTCCTAAAATAACCACAAACTCACCTTGATCAATACTTAGATTAACACCATCTAAAGCATTGAATGGTTTTCCTCCAACATCATATGTTTTGTATAGATTTTTAACCTCTATAAAATTCTTCTTTTTCATAAATCCTCCTCATATGAAATAAATTTCATATTAATTATATAAATATATATTTATTAAGTCAATACAATATGAAACATTTTTCATATAAAAACAAAATTGCAATAAAAAATAAGATATGTAAATCACACATCTTATTTTAAATATTCTTGCGCTCAACACCTTTTTCCAAATAAAAAAAGTTATTAAACATAACCTTTTCATATTTTTATTATTTATTAATATTATCAGTTGTTTCATTCTTATTCTTTTTATTATTCGTTATTAAAATAACTACAATTAAAGCAACAACTAAAATACTGACAATAATAGTTACTATTAAATTCATATTTTCAGCCAAATCAAATTTCTTTTTGATAGTTATATAATATTTAGACTCACTTGTTCCATCTTCGCTTGTAACTTTTACTACTATTCTACTTTTATTTTTTAAATTATTATTACCTGAAATATTTACTATTGCTTTATCATAATTTGGTATAACATTAATATCCAGTTTAGTTACATTTCCTGAAACTTCCAAAGTATAAGATTTTTTCTTAATATTAAAATTAAATTTTTGGCCAATAACTTCAATATTTTTAACAGTAGAATCGCTTTCTTTTACATATTTTGTTTCTCCAACATCTAATCTTTTGATATTAAAAGTATAAGTGTTTTTATCACCATTTTCATCTGTAACAAAAATATCTATAACATTTTCTCCAACATTAAGATTCGTGTTGCTTATTTCATAAGTCGATGTGGATGATGCAAGAGTTACTACTGGATTAAAGCTTTCAACATCATTTAAAACCTCTATATTATAATCTGTTATATATTTAGAAAAAACAAAGCTTATTTTTTCATCAGTTATGTCATTAATTAATAAAGAATTTTTACTGGTATTTTTAGGTTTGCTAATAGCAGAAGAAATAATATTAATATCATCACTTTTCACTATTTCAGTTATACCATCATATGTAAAATCATTTATTACTAATTTTTCTTTTGTTAACGTAGTAACATCTTTAGCAATTCTACAATTAAATGTCACATAGTTTTCGCTCAAAGCTGTCCCTTTAAGATTAAATTTATTGTTCTCATACTTTTCAATTTCATTTAATCCAGAATCATAATTAATTGAGTCACAAGCAACATGTTCAGGAGTTATAATTGTTCCTGAAATTGATTCATACGTCTTATCAGTTGAACTTTTTAAAATACATTTAAATCCATCGTTCAATTTATAGTTTCCATTTTCACATTCCAAAGACGATGCAAAAACAAGACTTGGTGTTAATAATAATAGCAATAATACTCTTTTCATATAATCCCTCATATTCTACTATTATTCTATCACAAAATCAGTTATATATCATTTATTATTTAAAGATTCTAATATTTTTCTTTTAGCAAGTGTAATGTGTGCACTTTCAAGCCAAGAAGAATCTAAATATGAAATATTCTCATTAAAAACTAAATTAACACGATCAGAATTTTTTAATACATAATCATAAGGCACAATATCTTCGTTAACACTTGCTACCGAGACATTTTGAGCATTATCGGAACAAGTTTTATATATAAAATCTACAATCGTAGAACCAACAGGTAGTTCAACGCAATTTCCCTTTGAGTCATAAACATAGATCTTTTTTCCTAAAAGTTCACGATTAACTTGGTCAATAAACTCTTGATTATTAAAGTATGCCTCATCTATTTCTGTAAGAGATCTATAAAATTGATATTTATTTTGAATATCAACTTGCATCATTTTTTCGGAACCTTTTCCTTTTAATTGCCAGTATGCTCCTATTCCCAAAGTATCTATTAAATGCATTTCTTGAGTTCTTATATGACTTTGCATAATAGTTGAATCAAGGCCAAAAATGGTTGTATTTAATGAAGAATACATATTTGTTTTAGGAGAACTTATATAATCCTTAAATTCTTCGCTGATAGGGCGATACAAATGATGAATATAGCCTAAAGACAAATAGCAATCCATCACTTTATTAACAACAACCTGAAAACTTATTAAATCGTGAATATTATTCTTGTCTTCTTTTTCTAATATTCGTTTATGAACTCCATATACATTTTTTACATGAAGTTTTATATCATTAGGAATAGCATTTTCCGTAAGTGTTGATCCGATTTCACGGGACATTTCTTCAATAGCTAAATCCGAATTACTAAGAACATTTTTTCGTAAAGCAAAAGTGTCTTGATAAATTTCAGGCATTAAAAATTTAAACGATAAATCCTCTAGCTCGCTTTTTACATTATACGCTCCAATAAAGTAAGCTAATGGCACATATAAATCCATAGTTTCCAAAGCTTTTATTTTTCTTTTTTTAGGATCTTTATATTCTAAAGTTCTCATATTGTGTAATCGATCAGCAAGTTTTATTAAAATTATTCTGACATCTTTTCTAAAAGACGTTATTATTTTTCTCATATTAGCATTTTTATTATCTTGTATATTAGAAAAGTTCATTGAAGTTAGATTAGTAACTCCATCAACTAAACTAGCAATTATTTCTCCAAATTGTTCTTTTATTTCTTCCAAAGTAACATTAGTATCTTCTACAACATCATGTAAAATTGCAGCACATATAGTGTTCTTATCAGCTTTCCATTCAGCAAGAATTGTTGCAACAGCAAGTGGATGTGTAATAAATGGTTCACCTGAATCACGAAGTTGATGACTATGAGCACAAGATGCCAATTTATAAGCATTCTTTACTAAAATTAAATCTTCTTCACTTAAATAATCCAATTTAGCTAACAAATCTTCGAATTTCATAAACAACCACCCTACTTTCTAATAAAAAAAGACCGCTTTGTTCCTATCTACAAGCGATCACTAAATTTTACAATTTTATAATTATTTGTCATATAATCAACTACTTTCACTAGTTGACTTCAATTATAAATATCAAACAATTATTTGTCAAGCAGTTTTAAACTTCTAATGCTTTCATTAACCCAGCTTTCACCATTTTGAATAGAAGAAGTTTCAGTTATTTCATCTTCCAAAGTTTTACCAATCATATATTTTTTATCAACAATTGAATTTATTTTACTTACTAAACCACTTCCAAGAATGTAAGTTATTATTGGGCTTGAAATTATACTAGATATAAAGATTTGAACATTTTCATTTTCATAATTTAAAACTGCAGCAAGTGACATTGATAAAATGGAAAAAGCAATAAGTTCTGATTTAGTATCACCCAATTCTAAGAATCTAGCTTTTCTTAATTCCTTTTGAGCCTCAATTTTTAAGTTTGGATCTAAATAGTTTGAATATCTAATCAAGTTATAAAATACCTCATTCAAATCATGCTCAGTTATGCTCGTGCTTCTTTCCATATTAATTAAAGATTCTAAAGAACCATTTACTTTTGTTTCAGTTTCTTCCTTTTCCGCAAATAAGAAATTATCATAAACGTTAGCTACATTTGCCACTTTGTCGTACATAGTTTGTAAACTTCCTATCAAATCACGCAACCTAGAAATATTTTGTTCTCCTAAAGGTGATGGATATATATTATCAATCTCTATATTAAACATCTTTTTGAATTTATCATATTCATGAGCTAAATCTAAATAAGCCTTATTAAATCCTCTATTTGGAACAGATGATACGACATAAAAGTGATTTATAGATTGTAATGCTAAAGACATATCTTTGCATTCTAAAAATGTATCCTTAATTGCAAGTTCTTCTTCAGAATCAAAAACTTTATCAGCAACTCTTTCAAAATATTCCATACATTTTTGAGAAGATTCAACATATTCAATAACTCTATTTTTTTCTTCATCAAATTTCTTTGAATCAATTGTTTTAAAAATAGAGGCTAACAATAAGTTGTTTATAAGTTTTTTTGAATTTGCTGACCACGCCAACAATTCTTTATAAATTATTGCTTTATTAGCCTTAAAAAAAGCTTTTTCATCAAAGAAAGGATTATTGAAATCAAACCCTAAATTGCAAAGAAATTCAAAGAAACCACAAACTTTTAAATTTCCCTCTTCTTCATAAAAACATAAATTTTCTTTCATAATGAACCCCATTTCTAAAAAGTAAACCTATTTTAGCACAATAACAGTTATAAAGCAAACATCAAAAAAGCAAGATTATCTCTTGCTTAATTCATCAGTTAAAATTTCTTTTACTTTAACTGGATTTGCTTGACCACGAGTTTTTTTCATAACTTGTCCAATAAAGTAATCAAACATATTTGTTTTACCATTTTTATATGCTTCTATTTGATCACTATTTTCATCTAAAACTTCAATTACAATAGAAGTTAAAGCTCCATCATCACTTATTTGTTCCATTCCTTCATCCTTCATAATTTTCTCTGGTTCTTCATTTCTTTCAAGAGTAAAGAAGAATAATTGTTTAGCTTGTTTAGATGATATTTTACCATCACTCATAGCTTTTAAAATTACACTTAAACGTTTAGGATTTAAGAAAAGTTCTTTAATAGGAATATCATGTTTATAAACATAACCAAGTATATTACCTGTAATCCAGTTTGCTGCTGCTTTAGGATCAGCTCCAAGCGATAAACATTCTTCGAAATATGAAGCAATATCAATATCTTTTATTAATATACCAGCATCATAATCAGATAATCCGTATTTTTCAATATATTTTGCTTTTCTTTCATAAGGAAGCTCAGGAATACTTTTTCTTATTTCTTCTAACCATTCCTTAGATATTTTAAATTTAGGAATATTTGGTTCAACAAAATACTTATAATCAATGGCATCAACTTTACTACGCATATGTTTAGTTGTACCCGATTCTTCATCATATCTTCTTGTTTCTTGTTCAACTTCATCATAACGTCCAGCATCTTTAAGTTCACTTTGTCTTTCAATTTCATAAACAATTGCATCATGAACTCCACCAAACGAGTTAACATTCTTAACTTCTACTTTAGTTCCTAAAGTTTCCTCATCATCACTTATAGATACATTGACATCACATCTTATTTGACCTTTTTTTGAATCAGCTTCGCTTATTCCACAATATTGATATATTGCACGAACATATTCAAGGAAATATACAGCATCATCAGCTGAATGTAAACAAGGTTCTGTTACAAGTTCAAGAAGTGGAACACCTGCACGGTTATAATCAATTGTTGAAGTATCATACAAGTGATTCATACTTGCTGCATCTTCCTCTAAGTGAATATTATCAATTCCTACTCTAAAACTTGTACCATCTGGTCTAATGATATCAATATAACCATTCATACCAGCACAATCCTCTGGTGGATTTTGAGTTATTTGAAAGTTTTTAGGCATATCTGGATAATAATAATTCTTTCTTTCAAAATACATATATTCTGGTTGACGACAATTTAAGATTTCACTCATCATCAAAGACATTCTAACAGCCTCTTTATTTAAAACTGGTAAAGTTCCAGGAAATCCCATATCAATTGGTCTAATATTTGTATTTGGCATTTCTGAATATTCATTTCTTGCACTTGAAAATACCTTTGACTTAGTTTCTGATATTTCGCAGTGCATTTCAAGACCAATGGTTACATAATATTTACTCATTATTTAACCTCCTTTGAAATCATGTTTTTATATTCCATCGTGCTTTCTAAGGCATAAGCAATATTTAAAACATTTTGATCATCATAACAATTTCCTGTGATATTTATACCAACTGGAAGTCCATCAATTAAGCCATCTGGAATAGTTATTGATGGGAATCCTCCAAAATTTCCAATTTGTAAATGTTCTTCAAGTACATCAAGTTCACTTTCATCTAAAACATCTTTATCACTGTCAAATTTTTTAGCAACACCTGAACCTACTGGCATAATGAATGCATCATAGTTTTTAAATAAATCTTTAAATTTATCTACTATTAGTCTTCTAACTCTTTGAGCATTTTTGAAATATCTATCTTGATTTTCAGATTGTAAAACATAAGATCCAATTATAAATCTTCTTTTTATCAATGGAGAAAATCCTTTAGTTCTATGATCCTTCATTTGCTCTTGATAAGTATTTCCTTCTCCTCTAGGTCCAAAAATGAAACCAGTTAAGTTAGACATATTACTTGTTGCTTCTGCGCAGGATAATACTACATATGTAGAAGATATTGCATTAAGCAAAGTTCTATCAATTTTTACACCTTCCACAACAGCTCCTAAACTTCTTAATTTATCAAGAGTTTCATGGAAAATTTCCAAATGACGAGTTAATTCAGGAGTTTTATGAGTATAGGTATTAATATCGCATATATCTTCAAGATAGAAAAGTTTTTTACCTTTAATATCTTTGCTTAAATTATCATATAGATGAATATCACTTGAATCCCAAGTAGTCATATCATACTTGTCAATTCCTTTCATTCCATCTACTACTATTGCCGCATCTTCTACACTTCTAGTTAAAGTTCCACATGTATCTAAAGATGATGCAAAAGCAAATAAACCATATCTTGAAATCATACCATACGTTGGTTTATATCCAACAATACCACAATAAGCAGCTGGTTTACGAATTGAATCTCCTGTGTCCGATCCAGTTGCATAAGGGATAAGTCCAGCAGCAACTATTGCAGCAGATCCTGAAGATGAACCTGCACACATACGTGTTTTATCCCATGGATTTAAGATATTTCCTGTATGCGCTGTTGTTCCAGTTCCACCCATACCAAATTCATCCATTGCTGTTTTGTTTACTAAAACTGCTCCTTTATCTTCTAGATTTTTAATAGCCGTAGCTGTAAAAAATGGTACATAATCTTTTAAAGTATTACTTGAACCAGTTGATAAAACACCAGCAGTTGAATAGTTATCTTTACAAGCAAATGGGATTCCAGATAAAAGCTCATTAGTTACTTCCTTACCTTCAGCATCATCTACAACAGTTACAACTGCATTATATTCATCTTTTGCAGTATAAGAATCCTTTATTGCTTCTTTAACAAGTTCTTCACTTGTAACTTTACCATTTTCTAATTCTTCATGTAATGTTTTAATATCTTTATCCATTATCCCACCACCTTTGGTACGCTTACTTCATCACCATCTGTATCATCACAATTAGCAAGCAAGTCTTTTATATCAATTGATTCTTCAACTTCATCATCTCTTAGTTCATATTCAAAATCATCTAAAGCATGAGTCATTGGAAGAACGTCTTTTATATTAGGTATTTCATTTATTTTATTGATATTAGCATCAATTACCGCAAATTCTTTAAATACCATATCTTTTTCTTCTTCATTTAAACCGATCATTAAAAGATCAGCTAGTTTTTCTACTTTTTCAGGTGTAAAACCACTACTCATTTTTATCCTCCTCAACTACTTTTATTCCAAGTTCTTTAAGTTGTATAGGCATAAGTGTTGCAGGAGATCCCATCATAAGATCGGCTCCACTTGCACTTGTTGGGAATGCTTGAACTTCTCTTAAATTTGGTTCATCTTGAATTAACATTATTAATCTATCAATTCCAGGAGCCATACCACCATGTGGAGGGCAACCATATTTGAATGCTGTAAATATTGATTTAAATCTATTTTCTACTTCATCACGGCTATATCCAACAATTTCAAAGCCTTTAGCCAAACTATTTAAATCATGATTTCTTATTGCACCAGAAGCCATCTCATTACCATTACAAACAAAGTCAAATTGATATGCAAGTATTTCACTTGGATCTTTTTCTTCATAATCCTTAATTCCTCCATGAGGTAAACTAAATGGATTATGACAGAATTCCCATTTATTAGTTTGTTCATCCCATTCAAACATTGGGAAATCATTGATAATACATAACTCTAACTTATTATTATCTATTAACTCCATTTTTCTTCCTAGTTCATTTCTTATAAGACCAGCAAATTTTTGAGCATGAAGTTTGTTTCTATTAGCTATGAAGAACATTACTGAATTCTCTTTCATATCAAATTCTTGGATTAAATTTTTTCTTTCTTCATCACTTAAGAACTTATCGATTGGTCCCTTTAAAGAGCCATCACTCATAAGAGTAATATAACCTATACCAGGCATTCCAATACTAGATGCATAATCAACAATCTCATTAAACCAAGAGTTTGAGTTTGCTCCAATACCGTCACATACGATTACTTTAATAGTTGATTTCTTAAATGGTCCAAAAGTTGTATCCTTTAAAACTTCACTTGCATCTTTAATAATTAATGGATTTCTTAAATCTGGTTTATCTGATCCATACATTTCCATTGCATCTCTATATGCAATACGTCTAAATGGAGGTTTAGAAACTTGCTTATTTGAAAATTTTGTAAATGTATCATAGAAAATACTTTCACCAACAGCTAATACTTCATCTTCTTCCACAAAAGACATTTCCATATCCAATTGATAAAACTCTAAAGTTCTATCAGCTCTAGCATCTTCATCTCTAAAACATGGAGCTATTTGGAAATATTTTCCAAGGCCACCAACCATAAGCAACTCTTTATAAATTTGAGGAGCTTGTGGAAGTGCATAAAATTTACCTTTAAATAAACGAGATGGAACAACAAAGTCTCTTGCACCCTCTGGTGATGAAGCTGTTAAAATTGGTGTTTGAACTTCAGTAAATCCTAAATCATACATTTTATTTCTTAAGAAATGTAAAATATCGCTTCTTAAAATCATATTCTTTTTAACTGCATCATTACGCATATCAAGATATCTATATTTAAGTCTTACATCATCCTTAGTTTGTTTACTGCTCATTATATCAAAAGGAAGTTCATGAACACTTTCTCCTAACATCTCTAAAGAATCAACAACCATTTCCACATTACCAGTTGAGATTCTATCGTTTTCAGTTCCTTCTTCTCTTTTACGAATTTTACCAGTTAATTTAACAACTGACTCTTTAGCAATTCCTTTAAACATATCATCATCATTTGATACAGTTTGTAATGTTGAAGTTTCATCTCTTAAATCTAAGAATAATACTCCACCATGATCACGTATATTTTCAACCCAACCAGAAACTACAACATCTTGTCCAGCTAAGGACTCATTTATATCTTTTAATAAATGTGTTCTATATTTATTCATCTTCATATCTCCTTACATATTCATATCTAAGTAATCAATTAAATCATTGATTTCTACTAACTTTTCTTCTTTTGTCTTGTTATCTTTTACACGTACCATATTTTTTGCTAAATCTTCATCATTTAAAACAACAAAATACTTACTGTTAAATCTATCAACACTTTTAAATTGAGCTTTTAAAGATTTATTCATCATATCAGTTTCAACTATAAAACCGTTTAGACGCAAATCTTGTGCTAAATAGCAAGCTGTATCTTTTTCAGTATTAGTTACATATAGAAGATATACATCAATTGAATCATTAACTGGGATCTTTACTCCTTCTTCTTCCATTGCAAGAATAGTTCTATCATATCCCATTGCAAATCCAAGTCCTGGAACGCTTGGTCCTCCCAAAGTTTCAACTAAAGAATTATATCTTCCTCCGCCTCCTAAAGCGTATGAGTTATTTAATGTTATTTCAAACACTGTATGGTTATAGTAATCAAGCCCACGTACCAATCTTGAATCAACTTCATAATTTATATCCATTAAATCAAGTAGTTCACATAACGAGTCAAATCTTCTTTTGCTTTCTTCATTTAAATAATCTAATATCTTTGGAGCACTAGCCATTATTTCATTTTCCGCATCAACTTTACAATCAAGTATTCTTAACGGATTCTTTTCAAGTCTATTTTTGCAATCTTCACATAAAGAATCAATATGAGGTCGGAAATAATTTACTAAAGCCTCTCGATAATTATTTCTTGATTCATCATCACCTAAAGTGTTAAGACGTACACATACATTATCAAGGCCAAGTAAACGATAAGCATTATAAGCAAGAGAAATAACTTCCGCATCACTTATAACATCATTAGATCCAAAGCATTCAAATCCCCATTGAGTAAATTCCCTGTTTCTTCCACTTTGAGGACGTTCATATCTATACATTTTAGCATTATAGAATACTTTAACTGGATCAGTCATATTTCCATACATTTTATTTTCAATAAACCATCTTACAACACCAGCAGTTCCCTCTGGTCTTAAAGTTAAATTTCTATCTCCTCTATCCTTAAAATCATAAGTTTCTTTTTGAACCATATCAGTAGTTTCTCCAACTCCTCTATGGAAAAGTTCACTTGCTTCAAATACTGGTGTTTCAATATAGCTATATCCATACTTTTCAGAAATAGCAGCAAGTATATCATTCACATATGCTCTTTTTTTTGCATTATCTCCATATATATCATATGTACCTTTTTGTTTTGTTATCATATTTTCCTCCTTAACATAAAAAAACCTACATAACGTAAGGACGGAAGAATCCGCGGTGCCACCTTACTTTACATAGGTACTCTCTCTTCTTTTATCGCAAGAAATGCGTTTTTATATATTGAAAAGTGTTATGATTATAATACGTATTTGGCATTTCCACCAGCTAGCCTTCTCTTAAATACTTAATTATAAACTCGGGTCTTTCCTATAAAAATGTACTTTAATTATAATTAAAATAGCCTCTATTGTCAATAATAGAATTTAATAAATTAATCATTCTTTGATTGTACTCTTCTCAAATCACGTCTTATACCATCAGTTTTGGTTTTACACTCTATGAATCCATTTTCAACTAATTTTCTTTCAATATAGTTTAATTCCTTTGCAATTATTCTTGAAACAATTGATTGACTCAAACCAAACATTCCTGCAATTTCTGCTTGAGAATATATTTTTCCTTCAATAAAACCAAAATATAACATAATTATCTTTCTATTACGAGCTGGAATATCCAATAAAATCTTACTAATAAAATTATAGGTGTCTTCATTTTCACATTCTGAAAACCAATCAATATCACTCTCTATAGTATCAATTAATTTTATTTCTTGTGCATCATCTTGATTACTAATTGGTGCTTCTAAACTAACATTCTTATTTCTGATTTTATTAAGTTTTCTTAAAAACATTAAAATTTCATTATCTATACATCTCCCTGCAAATGTTGAAAATTCTATGTTTCGAGTTGGATCAAAATTATTCGCAGCCTTTATTAGTCCTAATATTCCAACAGAAATTAGTTCATCTTTTTCATAATCAACAAAACAAAACTGAGTATTAACTCTATATATTACAAGTCTAATATTGTGCTCAATTAAAATATTTACCGCCTCTTCGTCACCAGCTTGTATCCTTTTAAACAAAATTCTCATTTCTTCTGTGGATAATTTTTCAGGCAATTCTTCAAAATTAACAGGCAATTTATTTTTATACATAAATTTAATTCCTTTCAACTTATTTAATTATTAATACCGCATAATTTTATGAACAATCAAAACTTTTATCGTTCACCTTATTTAACTTAATTGTAATTAAGTTACGTCTATTTAGTACCAAAAATTAATTAGTTTTGGTTTTTACCAATCTTAATTTATAATCCGCATTGTTTCTTTTTGTTTTACGTTCTATGAATCCTCGTTCTACCAATTTTTTTTCGATATAGCCTAATTCCCTACAAATTATTTTGGAAACATATGATCTACTTAAGCCAAGCAAATCTGCAATTTCCGCTGAAGAATATATTTTTCCTTCAACAAAACCATAACGTAACATAATTATTTTTCTATTACGAGCTGGAATATCCAATAAAATCTTACTGATAAACTTATAAGTATCTTCATTTTCACATTCTGAAAACCAATCAATATCACTCTCTATAGTATCAATTAATTTTATATTTTGCTCATCATTTTGATATCTAACCGGTGTTTCTAAACTAATATTCTTATCTCTGATTTTATTAAGTTTTCTCAAAAGCATTAGAATTTCATTATCTATACATCTTCCTGCATATGTTGAAAATTCTATATTTCGGGTTGGATCAAAAGTATTTGCAGCCTTTACTAGTCCAAACATTCCGG
The DNA here is from genome assembly GCA_934101115.1 of uncultured Bacilli bacterium. Classification (GTDB taxonomy): domain Bacteria; phylum Bacillota_I; class Bacilli_A; order RF39; family UBA660; genus CAG-582. The sequence continues at coordinate 18,409 of CAKOPW010000007.1, forward strand.
CTGAAACTAGTTCGGATTTTTCATAATCACTAGAACAAAACTGAGTATTTACTCTATGGATTACAAGCCTAGTGTTATGCTCAATTAAAATATTTACTGCTTCTTCATCTCCAGCTTGAATTCTTTCTATTAATTTTTTTACTTCATTAGCAGATAACTTTTTTGGTAAATCTTCTATATTCGCAAACATATCATTATTAAACATATATTTTTTCCTTCCATCATAAAATTTATTAATTTTAAAAAAAAATAAGCAGTATTCTTTTTATATTTACTGCTTATTTTTCATAACTACAACTGGAACATTTAATTCCGTCTTTTTTCTCTACTAAGAGAGAACCACAATCGGGACATACATCACCGGTTGGTTTATCCCAAAGAGCCACATCACATTTTGGATATCTATCACATCCATAAAATATTTTGCCTCTTCTAGTTTTCTTTTCTACAATGTCACCATCACATTTTGGACATTTGCAAATAATTGTTTTTACTTTTTCTTCTTTTTTTATGTATTTACATTCTGGATAATTGCTACATGCTACAAACTCTCCAAATTTACCTTTACGTACAACTAAAGGGGAATTACAGTTTGGGCAAGTTTCTCCAGTTTCCTTTGGAGCAGCTTTCTCCATTTTAGTGAATGCACTTTCTACTAAAGGTTCAAATTCATTATAAAAATCTTTTAATATTTTTATATTATCTTTATCTTCTTCAGCTATTAAGTCTAAATCAGTTTCCATGTTGGCTGTATACTCAACATTGATAATATTTGAAAAATATTCTTGAAGTTTATCAGTTGTTTCAATTCCAATTTCTGTTGGAATAAACTTCTTATCCTCAATTTTTACATAATCACGCATTTTCAATGTTTCCATGGTTTTTGCATACGTTGAAGGTCTTCCAATACCAAGTTCTTCCATTTCTTGAATCAACGTTGCTTCAGTATATCTAGAAACTGGTTTAGTGAATTTTTGTTCAGTTTCAATATCTTTAGTGGAAACTATTCCATTAAATTGATCAAAATCTGGTAATATAACATCATCAGTTTTAGAAAACTCTTTATATACTTTTAAATATCCATCAAAAGTTAAAATAGATCCTGTTACTTTAAATTCATAACCATTATTATCAAGAATAGCCGTTGTTGCAAGTGTCTTAGCATCACTCATTAATGATGCAAGTGCACGAGCATATATGATTGAATATACTTTATATTCATCCTTTGTCAAATACCCTTTAACACTTTCGGGTGTTCTTCTTATACTTGTAGGTCTTATTGCTTCATGCGCATCTTGTACATTTTCAGTCTTTTTACCCTTCTTAACAACTCCAACATATTTTTTACCAAAAGTCTCTTCAATGTATTTGAATGTATCATCTATAAATACTGGTGAAAGTCTTGTTGAATCAGTACGCATATATGTTATCAAACCTAAAGTTTCTTTACCTAAATCAACACCTTCATACAATTTTTGAGCAATACGCATTGTTTTACTTGAATTAAAGTTAAATTTATTAATACAAGCTTGTTGTAAAGTAGAAGTTGTGAATGGAAGAAAACCTTTTTTTGTTTTTTCTTTTTTCTCTACACTTGCTATTTTAAAATCTTCATCTAATTTAGATAGAATATCCTTAACTTCATCTTCATTATGAATTTCAAGTTTTTTACCTTTATACTTTTCTAAATCAGCATCAAAGTCTTTAAATTTTGCAGTTATATTCCAATACTCTTCAGGAACAAATGCAAGTATTTCTCTTTCGCGATCAACAATTAGTTTTAAAGCAACTGATTGAACACGACCGGCACTTTTTCCGCCAGTTTTTGATTGCATAAGCTTAGATAATCTAAAACCAATAATACGATCTAATATTCTTCTTGTTTCTTGACTTCTAACTAATGAATCATCAATCTTTCTTGGATGTTTAAACGCTTCTTTTACCGCACCCTCAGTTATTTCATTGAAAACTACTCTTTCATAATTATCTTTATTTAAACCAAGTACTTCATAAAGGTGAAAAGAAATAGCTTCTCCCTCACGGTCGGGATCGGTTGCAAGATAAACCATATCAGAATTTTTTGCATCTTTTTTTAACGCTGCAATGTCTTTTTTCTTTCCTGGTATCTCTTTATAAGTCGGTGTAAAATCGCCTTCTACATCAACTCCAAGGCCAAACTTACCAGAAGTTGCTAAATCTCTTATATGTCCCTTACTTGATACTACTTTATAATTCTTACCTAAATATCCAGATATTGTATGAGTCTTTGCTGGAGACTCAACTATTACTAAATTCATAGATGTCCTCTCTTTCATAATTAAATTTAATTACTACTTAATTTATTTTTGGCCTTTTCAAGTTCAGTTCCTAAATAGTTAAAATAATTTGATTTGATTGCTGATGTACTCATTCTTTGTCTTTCACGAATATCAGCATTTATTGCTGCAATTTCAGCATTCGTATACGTTTTAGTTGCTCCCTCTTTATAAGTCATCTTCGAATTAGGGGCACTATAGTAACCACATTCATCAGTCCATGATCCATCAGCAAAAGCAACACGTGATGCATGATCTTTGCTGAATATATCAGTACCTAAATAAAGTCTAGGATCATAATCCATATTAAATAAATTAAGAAGTGTTGGAAGCAAATCAAGTGGAGATGTGTAATCATTTACAACGATGCTTTCCATTCCAGCATTATAAATTAACATAGGTGTTCTGTCAACATTTTTATTTTTATTAGAATTTCTTGAAACGGTATAATTAGCATTTTTGCTTAAATACTCATTTATCTCAGAATCGGTTAATCCGTATGGAAAATGATCTCCAAACATAGCAATGACTGTATCTTCAAGTTTACCTTCACTTTCAAGTTCGCTTAGAAGTTCACTTAAAGCTTCATCCAAAGTTTTCATCTTCGATAAGTATCTTCTTAAAGACGTTGAATATCCGCTGAATCTTTCATCATTCATATACTTATCACCCATCTTTGATGATTGAAAATATGGTTGATGAGTTGTAACTGTTGCAAAATATGACATAAATTTATCTTCATTCATGTAATATTTTTGAGCACTTTTAAACATATCTACATCGCTTGGCCATTCTTCATAAGGCTCTTCATAAGTCATTCCTAAGTCAGTTACTCCATAGAATTTTTGACTTCCAAGATTTACATGAATTTTTCCTCTTCGATAATATTTTTGAGTATAATCATGATAAGAACTTGTATAATATCCTTTATTATTAAAGATATTAAATGCTGCAGTAAAATATTTATTTGATGCATATGTATTTGCTGTACATGTGTTATTTATCGTAAATAAACTTGTTAATGCTGTAAATTCATTATTACCCGTTGAACAATTATTTCTTGGTGTATAATTGTTTCTAAAAGATATTCCTTCATTATACATTTTTGATAAAGTTGGAAAATCATCTTTATTAAGAATTGCAATTTCATTTACTGATTCAAGTAAAATAATAATCAAATTCTTTCCTTCAAATTTACCAGTCATTTCATTTTTTTCAGTAATTTTTCTATTTATAAAATAATTATTTAATGTTTTATATGTTTCATCAGTTGTCGAATCAATTACCATCTTCCATGCTGTATCATCGATTGTACGAGTCATGTCAGTAACAACTTCATCCTTCTTATTATCATCCTTTTTAGTTTCTTTGTTGCCTTCAATATTAATAACTTTTTCAGCATCAATCTTAAATATAGTACTCTTAATATCACAGAAACCATAAGTTAAAACACCATAATTATCCACTGCTAAGTTAGAATTTTCTGGATATAACCATAAGGAATAAACTGTATCCGTTTGAAGTTCATTCATTCCAACATTGTTTTTTAAAAGTTCATAGTATCCAAACGAGCTTACAAATAAAACAATTACTGTTATTACTTCAATATATACTTTTTGCGACATTGTAAGGCTTTCATTTCTTGTTTTATTTTTCATTATCTTTTTATCAACAAAAATATAATATAAAACAAACATAATAGTTGGTAGAAGTATTAAATAATATTCTATTTTTAATGACTTCAAAAAATCTAAAATATAACTTATTACTTTAGTTCCTTGTTCAGTATTCCCAATTCCCATAAAGAATCCAATAAAATTGAACAATCCAAACTCAACAAATTCATATATACCAATAGCTAAGACAAAAACAATATGAATTATTCTAGCTGGTAGTTTTTTAAAGAAATGAGTTATAAAACTTATTAATAACCCACATATAAATGATGCAGATAAAATACGAATCGTACCAAAATCAAACAATTTAGATCCAGTAAATCCTCTAACAATCATTTCAAGTGAAAAAATAAAAAGGGTCATTATAAATGTATTTAAAACGACTCTATTTGTTAAAACTTTTTTCATATAAACACCTCTTTTAATTCTTATCCTCTTTTATTATTTCACTTATTGGTGAAAATGTAAATCTATAAAAATCTTTAACTCCATATTTTTTTACTGCTTCAATATGTTTTTTTGTCGGATAACCTTTATGAGATGCATATCCATATTCAGGATAAATTTTATCAAGTTCATACATCATTCTATCCCTTGTGACTTTAGCTATAACACTAGCAGCAGCTATGCTTAAGCTTTTCGCGTCCCCTTTAATAATAGAAGTTGATGGGATATCGATATCAAGTTTAACTGCATCAATTAAAACATGTTCTGGTTTTTTACTTAAATTGGATAACGCTATTTTCATTGCTTCTTTACTAGCTTCTAAAATGTTTATTTCATCTATTCTTTGAGGAGATACAATACCTATTCCATAAATTGTATCTTTAATAAGCACTTCATAAAGCTTATCTCTTTTCTTTTCACTTAATTTTTTAGAGTCATTAAGTCCTTCTAAAGAATAATTTTTAGGCAAAATACAAGCGCATGCAACAACTGGTCCACAAAGAGGTCCACGTCCAACTTCATCAACACCAGCAATTAAAGTTATCCCTTGTTTATATAATTCCTTTTCAAATGCAAGCAAATCTACTTCTTCCATATAACTAATCCTCTAATCTATCAAATGTAACGCCTTTAATTACATCTTGTTTCATATCATTTACTATAAATGTGCTAACTCGATCATAATCTATTTCGCCACCACTTATTCTAGCCCCTATTTTTTTACCAATTTCATCATAAGTAACGCATAGATCTTCATCAACATGATCTACACCATATCTATTTTTTAATATATCATTATAATACTTATCAAGCTTATTTAAAATATGTATAGCAACTTCATCTATAGGTAAAACTTCATTTTTAATCGCACTTATACTTGCAAGATTTAAAGCAACTTCTGCGCTTTCAAACTTAGGCCACAAAATACCTGGTGTATCTAAAAGTAAAATGTTTTCTTTAGTTTTAAGCCAAACAAGATTTTTGGTAACTCCCGGAATATTACCGACATTAGCTACTTTTTTACCAGCAAGCTTATTTATAAAAGTTGATTTACCAACATTTGGAACACCAACCACTAAAGCCTTAATCTCTTTTTCTTTTAAACCTTTATCAAGTCTTTTTTCATTAATCTCACGTGCCAAAGTTTTTGTTACATCAAACACCTTTTTATAGTCATCGTTATTCTTTAAGTCAACAAGTATTACTTTGGAACCGCTCTTTTCCATTTGCTCCTTAAATTTTAAAGTTACATTCAGATCACACAAATCTGCTTTAGTCATAATAATTATTTTAGGTTTTCCCTTAGTTATTTGATCTATATCATCTATTCTAGATGAAACTGGTACTCTAGCATCTACAAGCTCATAAACAATATCAATTAATGGCAATAAATTGCCTATTTCCCTTTTTGTTTTAGCCATATGCCCTGGATACCAATTTATATTTGTTTTGTTTTCGTTCATAAAATCACTTCCTTAAGATTTCAGTTTAATCAATTATATCATAAAAAAGATAGATTTTGCATTAATCTATCCTAAATAACCTCATTTATTAAAATGCCTTTTTTGACTTTAGTTCACCTGTTATATGCAACAAATCTATATTAAAATACTGCCAATCATTTCCTTTATCAATATAAATTTATTTTTTTTCAATTACATTAAATTATATTTTTTTACTTTCTATTTTTCTTTTTCACTTTGTGCAGTCAATCCCAAGAATTTATTATCCCATTTTTTTGTTTTTTCTTTCGTTAAAGACTTAGAAAATATTATTGTGGTTTTATTTATTTCATCACTTTCTAATTTGTTGTTATATAATTCTCTTATCATGTTCTTCTTTTTATATAATAAAATTGCTTTATCAAACTCATCATCTGTATAAACTCTTATTGAGGTGTAACCTTTACTCAAAGCTAAATTTTCAAAAAAATCAAACATCTTAGAGCCATAGCCATTTTGCCTATACTCTTGCAATACTCCAAACCAACTTAACCAAGCATCGAATGGATATTCATTGTATGAATATAACCCAATTACTCCGATAGGAATCTCACTATCATAAACAATAAAATTTATCATTTCTTTTCTATAAGGATCATTAGTAATACCTTCAATATAGTTTTGCCTTCCATCTTCTAATGGAAAAATTGAATTTTGAACCTTAACCGCCAAATCAAGATTACTATTATCTATTTCTTCGTATCTTAAATTCATTTTTCCAAACTCCTATCTATTGTTTTTATCATTTCTTATATCCGATATTCAAGTTTTTTTACTTTCATAAGCTCTTATATACTAATTTGTTATACTTTGATTTTTCATTATATATATCAATTTTTTTGTACTATTATATCATAATAATGCCATTTTTTATTATCACTTTCTCTAACATATTCTACTTCTTCTAATTTAATTATTTTAAATTTCTTCAGATAATCTTTTACTTCGTCTATCGAAAACGTGTTAATAGAGTCAACTACATTCCAAGCATCTCTATCACCAAACAATTGACCAACAAAATAGCCATCATTTTCAATTGAATTATAAATTTTATTCCACAACTCATCAAATTTTTGGGGATTACAAAATGGAAGACTAAAAAATGCAGTTAATAACTGAGTTTTTGGCAATTCTATATTTTCAAAACAACTTTCTTTAAATGAAACCAATTGTTTTTCATCTTTTGACAATCTGTTTAAAATGAAATCTTGATTTAATTGTCTATCAATAGCTAGAACTTTTATACCATTTTTAATCATATATACCGTTTCATTTCCGATGCCACAACCTAAATCAATTGCATTATCTATTTTATGATTATCTAAAAATTCAATAAGCAAGCTACACACTTCATCACCACAAGTTTTAATTTGATAATTTGTCCAATCTTTCATACTTTCCTCACTTCTAATTAATATTAAATAACATTTAAATATATCAATTCAACACTTTTCTATTTCTTGACATATCAAAATCCATTTCAAATCTTAGTTTAAAACTCAAAAACAATTACCAAATTGGTATTAATTTTCGAGAAATAGCATTACCTATTATCTAACTAATTCTATAATGCCCAATTATATCATCACGATATTCTAATATATCTTCTTCATAATATCTTTGATATGGATTTGCATGATGAATAATAAAATTTATACCTTTACGATTTCTTTTATCAGAAACAATACCAATATGTTTTTTAAAAACTACGATATCTCCACCTTGCCATTCTTCTATACTTTTTATATCAGTTGTTAAGCTTATTGCATTATAATCAAAATAAGTTTTCAAATTAGATACTCTTCTAAAATCGATATTTTTGTCTACAACATCAATATTATATAAATCTCTATTTGCTTTAATATGTTCATTAACAAGGATTTTCAAATCATAACCAGCATCCTTAAGAGCAAAAGCAATGACATCAGTACAAACACCATATCCATCATCAGGATAACCATTACTATAATATTTGCTCTTGTATTTGGGTTTAGTAGCTATATACTTTCTAGCCCCCATTAAGATATCTGTTTGATCATCAATTCCATCATTATCTTTATCTATATCACTTACATAAGTTTTTATATCAAAAAAATCGTTAGTATATTTTTTATGAGGAATAAAATTAAATCTATAAAGTAAATACAAAATAATTAGTAAACATAATACAAATGTAATACTTAAAGTAATTAATATTTTCTTTTTCATATCTTCTCCATTAATTTGTTAAAATAGTTGCTTTACCTCCACAATATTTTGTTGTTATATCTATAATTTCTTTAGCAACTTCTTCTAATTCTTCGTAAGTATTTTCTTTATTACCAATAATTAAATATAAAACGTTTTTACTCTCTTCTGTTACTTTTGTTTTATCAACTTGTCTTATATCTAGCCAACAAATCACATCATTATCGTCATCGACAAATGAATACTCTCCACTACCAACTGACTTTATTTCATCACTTCCGAGAGGAATAAAATTTTCGGTACCATCAGTTATTTTTAAATTAACATTTCCTGATACTTTATCTATATCATGCGCTCCTAAACATAATTTAGAATCAATAGATATAATGTTATAGATATCCACAGCTTTATTGATATGAACCAAATCTTCTCTTTTAATCAACAATTTAATTAAATTTTCTGATGCAGGAAGATTTTTTCTTCGAGGAACACCTACTGCTTGATGCAGTTCATAAAATCCTTCAATTACTTTATCGCCTTTTATATCATAATCTTTATACTTATTTAATAACTCTTTGATTTTATTTTCTCTCCATTTTTCAAACTCAGGATTTGTATCATGATTATTAATATTTTCTATTTTTAATCCTAATATTTTTACCCCTAATTCTTTTACTCTATCATCTACTAAAAATCTCATATTATCTATCCTTATCGTTTTTTACTAAACATATTTAACTATTTCATTTAGTTCTTTTCTTTGATTATGAAGTGAATTTTCTGGACAATCATCAGTCTTATATCCTAAGTTTATTATACATACAGGATCTATACTTTCATCTAAATTAAAAGCTTCTTTTACTTCATTTTTATCAAAAGCTTCAATCCATGTGCTATCAATATTTAAATCAGTTGCTTCTAAAATCATATGTGTTGCTACAATAGTAGCATCTATTTCAAAAGTTGAAAATTCATTAATATGAAACGCTTTATTTTTGTCACTACAAACTAATAAACAACATTGAGCATTATATCTGCATGGAGTTATTTTATCAATTTTTTCCAGACCTTCTTTAGATACAATTACATAAATTAACTGTGGTTGATAATTTTTAGCGGTTGGAGCTAAATTACCTACCTCTAAAATCTTTTTAATATCAACTTCTGCTAATTTTTTATCACTAAACTTTCTTGTTGCCGTTCTTTTTCTTATTACTTCATTAAATTCCATTTTTAATCACCTCTATACTATAAATTCATTATAGCATAAAAATGAATTTCTTACTTTAATAACAAAATGACAAATACAAAAATGGATAAATTATTGTTTAAAATAGATTAATTATTTTCTTATACTCTTCACCATTTATTGCTTTTTCATCTTCTTTTTGAGCATCTAATGAATAGAAAACAATATGATCTAGTCCGGTAAATAAAGATCTGCATATAGTTTTTTTACCTTCACCATCTGACGAATATTTTATAATGTCATATTCAAAATGATCTCCATTTAAAACTATAGGAACAATGAAGATAGAATATTCTTCATTTAAATCATTGCCATTTATAGCCGACATCTTTCTTGTTTCATTAGGTGTCAAAGCCGAATCAAGACCGCTTGCTTTTGCTTTTACTTCAATATATTCCCATTTGTTAGTTTCCTTATTAAATGCAAAAAAGTCATAACCAAAACCATCACCTATTTCTTGAGAAACCCATTTAAAACAAGAATATTTACCTGAATTACTTGCCAAATATTCTTTCACAAGATATTCTGCATAATAACCAAGTTTTCTTTTATTTTCTTTTTTATTTAAAGCAGTATAAAAAATGCTTTTCAAATACTCCCCATATGCTGAAATATCTTTTTCTGTAAATTCAATATTTTTTCCTAATAACCAACTACCATTTTTATCAAAAGAACTATTACTAATTCCATAATAATCTAAAAGATCTTTTATCCAACGGCTATCATATTGTGGAAATGCTTCTGCACATATACAAGTTATTAAATCACAATAAGTCGTGATATTTCTTCCATATCTTTGACTAAACAAAGCCATTTCACTATATAAAGCTGTAGTATCTCTAAAAGGAAGTGCTTCTATCAATAAAGTTTTTGCATAGTCATATCTTAAGTCAGAATTTTCTTTCATACATATAAATTTAATAACTTCATTTTTTCTTTTCTCGATAATATAGTTTTCCATTTTATCCCACCACATTCACTAAAAACACCTTTAAAAAAGGCATAATTTATATAAATTGGCTATATTATAGTACATTTCTATATAAAAGAAAAGAATATAAACTTTAAACTAATAAATATTACTTTATCGTTATTTCTGATTTGATTTTTTCTTTTTCAAGAGCTTTTAAACTTTTTTCAGGAGTTGGCATATCCTCTGGCATTATTCCACCAATATCAAGAATAGCTTTTCTTACCTTTCTACCTACTTCATAATGAACATTTTTTGCTTCGTTTTCTTTTTGTATATCATCTTTTAAAAGTTTTTGCTTAGTTTGATTTATCCTAAATAAATTAACAACAAGCTCATCTTCATTCATGTTATCCAAAATATCTTCTCTATATCTTAATTTTTTTCTTTTAAATATATCATTTGCAGTCTCTCCGTTATATAAGCCTTTATAACCAGCATTATGAAATTCTGCCATATTTTTTACACCAGCATTAACTGCAGTTTTTTGAAGCGTATAATTTCCTTGCTTAATTAATTTTCTTTGATAAATTCTTTTTTCATCATCAGACAATAAATCATAATCACATTCAAAAACTTCTTGTTTTCTCGTCTGAAAAGCAAAATATGTTTGACCTAGAGCTATTACTTTTTTCTTAGGATCTGCATTTTGAACTATTAAATAACATATATACCTTGATAATTTAAAATCTTTAACGATTTCCTTTTTACCTTTACCGGTTTTTATTGGCTTGTTGACCTCAACAACCCAATTAACTTGAAAAGAAATACTATTTTGTGCAGAAATTACAGATTTATCGATTACATTTTGAAAATTTCTCCAATCTTTATACTCTAAAGCTTTCTGTAATTCACGTGCATACCAAAACTCATTTCCATTTTCATCGATATGTTTTATATTTTCAAAAACGCTTATGTTGTATTTCTCTGAAATCATGTTATCTATAACCTCCATTTTCTACTTATATATAAGTCGTTCAAATGGACAATTACTTTTTTATCAGAAAAAAACTCATTAAATTTGATTTTAATGAGCTACTAACTTATCCCATCTATTATTACCAGAAGATGCAGAAGTAAAACTTTGATTTATTTGATTTGTTATAGTTTTAGCTTTTTCATTAATTGGATGTCCTGCCTTTAAATATGAAGGAGCATAACTTCTGTACATTAAGTTAGCGAACACCTCGGCTCTATCCTCTTTATAATTAGCTTTAGAATATTTAGATACAAAATAGCAAGGATCATCTAAAAGATAAACGTATTTATTATCTTGTACACCATAACTAAAATCTGCAGGATTTATTTGTTTCATACTTTGTTCTAATGTATATGAACTATAAATTCCTTTGGATGTAAAATAGCAATCTATTGCATGCATTATTTCATGATGCACTGTACTTTCTAAAATTGATGAACTCGGTGAATGTGTTGCCACAATTAAAATTACTAAAGTAGAGCTATTATTGTTATCAGTAAGCCCCGCTGCGTAACCATTAATATTATCAACTAAATAAATAGAAATTGGTTTCCATTTATTCTTTATTTCACTAAAAAATGATTTAGGATATTTTTTTAAGGCATCCTCAATTTTAGTTAAATTGTAACTGATAACTTCATCATCATATAGCTTAGTAGGCGTTGCATATGAATTCTTATACTTGCCGTCAATTTCATCCTTATATCCAACTACAACGTTATACTTAGATAACAATTGATTTCTATATTCATTGTTCTTTTGAGCTTGAGTTTTAACTGTAGTTGTTGTAGTAGTTTTAGTTGATTCTGCTTTGCTTGTTTTGTTAACTATACTTGTAACAACGTTATTACTCTTTTTTGTTGTTATTACATTAGTGGTATTTTCACTCCTAGTACTTGTAGTAACATTAGAGTTATTTTTATTTTCTATTGTTGTTTTATTTATTTCCTCTTTATTTTCAATATCATCTAATCTCTCTGTAGTGATTGTTTCATTTTTTTCAGGAAATTCAGTCTTACTTGTTTCTTTTTCTGTAATTTCATTGCTAAAATGTTTATTTAAAGTGGAGTTTTTTTTATCATTTAAAACAAATATTCCAACTAAACCCAAACATAAACCTAATATAATTAACCCAACTATAATATTTTTTTTACTTACTATTTTTTTCATACTTCCTATTAATAATCTTTATTATTACCCTTCTTTGTTTTATATTTATTCATCGCTTTTATCGAGTTTCATACTTTCATAATATTCACGTAATCCCAAATATCTATTATTCCATAAATCTAATGTTCCATTCAAAGAATATGAATAAATTAAAGTATTTGTTTTATTATCTTCAGTATCCTCAGCTGTATATTTTTCTTTTACTTGCATTACATTATCATATAAATATAATGCAGGTCTATTATCATAATAAGTTACTTCTACCCTAAACGTACTATATTTATTTAATTGTTTGCAATAATTTATTGTATCTGTTAAAACTTTAGTTCCATATCCTTTCTTTCGATGTTCTTTTAAAATGGTAAACCAATCAAGCCAAATAGTATCAGGATAATCTTTTAGAACATCAACTCCTGTAATACCAATTAAATTATCCATATCATATACTAAAAAGATTGCATTATCTACTCTAGGTTCACTTGCCTTATAATATAAGTCATCATAATCAGGATCTTCAGGCCAAGTTTCTTTTTGAATTTTAAAAGCTATATCTAAATTTCTTAAATTAAGTTCAACATATTTTAATCCATACAATGATTGCACAGCATTCACTCCCAACTTTTTATTACCATATTTAACATATAATAAATTATAACATCTTTAAGTAACAAAATCGACTAATAATCACCCTTAATTTTCTTTAGCATCACCAATTACTTTTAACAAACTATATTCATCATTTGTATCATAATTAACTGCCCATATCATCACTCCAGCACAATTAGTTTTCTCAACCAACTCCAACTTTTTTAGTAAAGTTAATTTACCATTATAAAACTCTCCATCATAATAATCTTTAAAATAATTGTTTTTATTGCAGTTTAAAATATCACGATACATTAAACCATTAGGTCTAGAGTAAAAAGGTAATCCCAAAACAATTTTATTGCACAAATATTTTCTTTGCTTCAACCAATAATCAATTGAAATTTTGGCATAATTGTATGAAGAATGATTGTCTTCACTCGAATTATCATAAACCATTAAATTTATCCAATCAACAGCATTTAAAACTTTATCCGTTATTGCTAATATATTTGAAATTCTACCATCAACGTTTATCCCCGGAGGTATAGCAATAGATAATTGTTTATTGCATGCATTTAACTTGCATTTAAAGTTTTCTACCATATATTCATACTTACTACTATACTTTTCTGATGGAAATTCCCAATCTAGATCAATACCATCAAAATTGAATTCGTCAACAATATTCATAACATTTTTTATAAAAATATCTATTATTTCTTTCTTATCACATATCTTTTCAAACACAACATCAAGTTTTTTATTTTCATAACTCCATCCTCCAATTGAAATAAAAACTTTGACATTATTTTTATGAGAAAAAGAAATTAATTTATTGATTTTTTCATAATTTAATTTAACCAAAGAGCCATCTTCTTTAGGAATTAAAAATGCATAATTTATATGAGTCAAATAATGATAGTTTATATTATCTTCATTTAATTCATCATTCCATGATGTAAAATAACCAATTACTTTCAAATTTTCACCTTCATTTTTATTTAATACCTTTAATTGCTAGTAAGATAGGTCAATTTTTTCTCGTACTTTTCCGTTTTTTAATTTTGTATTTCCAACTTTAGTGATAGAAATAATTTTATTTGTTGTGTCTATTGATAAAACATAAAAATTATTATCAACTTTAGATATAGGTTTTATATCATCATTTTGTCTTTCAAATAATTTAGAAGTAGCTGCTGGAACCGTAATTGTTAATTGATCATGATAATCTTTCGAAGTGGTAACAAAAGAGCAATGTAAATGACCTGTTAAAATACAAATTAATTTCCCGTTTTCTCTTTTAGAAAAATCATAATTAATTATAGGATTTTTCAAATAATCCTTATATTCTTTTTTTACCTCATATTCCTTGTCAATTTTTAAGCTATGTTGAAACGCATTAATAATATCACCTATTGGATTGCCTATGATACTAAATTGCAAATAACCATAGCCATCACTTAAATCAGTTTTCAAATTTGTCTTATTAACATCTGTACAAAAATCACATTCTATATAATTGGGATTTAAATCGGGAAGTTGATGCATTAATACAATAACCTGATAATCAATCGGAGTTTTATCTAAAATATATGCAAACCATTTTAATTGCTCACTTGATATATATCTTCTATGTTCAAACCCAATTGTTTTATCAGAATTTCTTGTTCCCTCATATTCGAAAACACTTATAATTCTTATTTTAAATTGGTCTAAATCTTTATAATAATAACAACTCTTACTATTAACGTTTTTTTCTTCAAGAATATTAGCCTTTAACATTGGAAAAATATACGTGTTAAAAATTTTAAAAGAATCAACACTTTTATATTCATCAATTCCCACATCATGATTTCCAATTGTATAAAATACTGGTTTAGAAATTAGTAAAGACTTTTCCCAAAAGAAACTTGTATCTTCATCACAATATGTGGATACGCTATCACCTAAACATATCCCTATATCAACATCATTTGTTTGAATATATTCCAAATATCGAATCAAAGCATCAAAATCTCCGTGTATATCAGAAATTAATCCAATTTTTAAATTTTTTTGCATATTATACTCCCTTAAATACCAAACTAAATGGCTTTTAATTTATCTGCATACACTCTAATTTCTAAAGACTCTAATTCAATATCCAACTTATTATTTTTATTCATAACACAAGCGTTAGAAAAATCATCAAATTTAAAATAAAATATAAGAGAGTCAATTGTTTTTCTTTCAACGTAACACACTGTTGGCCAAATAAGCACTGAATTATTATTTACAGCAAAAGTATATTCATTAAAATCCATATTTTGTTTTTCACTTACAGGTATCCTACGTATTTCATCCCAATTATATATATGTACATAATAGCTATATCTATCAGTTTTGTCAGTAATGTACAAACCATACTTATCTAATTCTATCTTATCTATTTCCAGATTTACACCATTTAAAATCATTATATTTTCGCATATCATATAATCACTCCATCAAATATTAATCAAACCAACTCAATTTTAAATCCTACAATTTTAGAGCTTTTAACAATTTCTTCACCAAATATTTTATTAAATAAAGAAATAAATTCTTCTTTAGAACAATCTAAATTATTATTCAAATATTCCTTGCTTTCGCAAAGGGGAATCTAAATCATCATATATAAATTTATCAATAACTCTTGTAATCAAATATTTATTTTCGTCTCCAACTACAATAAATTTAATTGTATCTCCAACCTTAATGCTATTAGACTTTTCATTTAATAACCTAAATTCAACATTTTTCTTTCTAGAAAACATATCATTATAAACTTCATTATATATCCTATAGCTATATTCCATAATTCATTTATCCCTCATTTCTAAAAGTTATAACACTTTATAATTAATACCATAAAAATTATACCATTTATGCAATAAAAAAGAAATCAAACGATTTCCATAATAAGCAAATTTCTTATTAATTATCAATATTATAATCTAAGCATATCTTTTCTCCAATTGCATAGATATCTAAAATAACTTTTTTGCTATATTCAGTATCATAAGAAAAATTAAAAATAGTTTGATATGGATCTTTTTTTGTTTGTAAAATTGATTCAAAAAACGTATCATCCTCAGATCTATAATTTAATATATTTTTAAGATCACTTAAATTTTCTATATCACTACTTAAAAGCAATTCTCTTGCCTTTTCATATCTAAAACAACTATTTGAGCCATCATCTAGCGAAGGATTATTAATGTATTTACCACGAAGGAAATGATTAGAATGTACAAAAAAATCATCAATATAATAAACGTCAATTTCATCATTATATACTTCAACTGATACAGCTATATTCTTATTTATATCAAGTGCTGTTACATGATAACCTGAAGCATTTTTTATTTCCTTACACCTTTTTATTAAATCATCAATTGAAGACGCTTCTGCTATATGTCTTTGAGAAAAATATCTAGGAGTATAATTATCTTTTATGTCATCATCATGACAATAGTTAATTGTTTTCACAATTCCATAACTATTAAAACTAACTCCATTTCCAAACGGCATATTGTACATATCATTAGTTACAAACCAATTTTTATCATCAATTTTTACCTTGCTTAAGCAAAAATTTCCTTCGATATAATCGTCATCTTCATTATGAGAAATCATAAAATTCCCATTCTTTTTTCTATAAACTATAGTTGTACAATGTTCGAAATTCAAATCCATTATTTCAGGACACATAACAGAAAAATAGACTAAGTGATCAATATTTAATCCATCTGCTTTACCAATAATTTCTTCATAATATTTAGGAAATTCATTCTTTAATTTATTAAACTGATATTCAACCCTCTCTTTAATTGAAGTGTTAGAATATAATTTTTTCTTAATACTTTCAATATCAATATTTAACCTTTCTCTAAAAAATTCCCCAGATTTTTTACCATTTTCATAAGGCGTACCATCCAAGTCAAGTATTTTCATATTAATTTTCCTTTCTTTTTAAATTTTCATATTTAAGTCAAGATAATTATATCATATAGAAAATAAAAAAAACGAGTTATATAAAATCAACTTGTTTTATAGCTAAACAAAATTTTAATTTAAAAACTTCAAATTTTCACATTGATATCAGATCAGCTATGTAATTTAACTATTAATAATTTTTTATTTACTACTATCATTATAGGCTTTAAGTTTCCTTAAAATATCCTGTCTTTCAGCAACTGTTAATTCAACTGATTTACTAACCGAATCATTATTAAATTTATGTATTTCTTTATCACGTAAATAATAAATATTATTAACTTTAATAAAAGTATGTTCAAGAGAATCATAAAATACACATCTTAATTTATAAGAGCCATTTTCTTTAACCGAAATTATACCAAAATATATTACAGAATTTTTACTAACAGGTTGCAAATAAAGTTGTTGATATGCATATGAATACAAATCCGAATCCATATATATGACACCATTTTCATCTGAACTAAAGTCATCATATACTCGAAAATCAACTACTGCATTAAAGGGCCTTTTTATTGCATCACTTTCTTCAGTCATAAGTTTTAATTCATCTAAATTATCTTTATTGGCACTTATAACAGGATTACAATATTTTCTTCTTTGTATGTCGTAATCACTTAGTGAAGTTGAAATAAAAACTAAATTATTGGATATTTTTCCATAAAAATATGAACCAATACTTTTTTGCTTACCTAGTAATTGAAGGAGTTTAATATACGCTTCTTCACTGAAAATAATACGAACTCCTGAATATTCATTTAAATCCTCTAAATCCACTCTATTTTCGCTGAATGAAGGAAAGATTTCCCTTTTATCCAAACTACTATTTATTTCTGTTATTGCTTTACTTGTTAAAAATTTCATTGCTACCGCTCCAAACAAACATATCAATATTAACATAGCAATAATTAAAACACAATAATTATTTAAAAAGATTTTATTCAAATTTGATATAACTACAATACAAAAAGGATAACCTTAGTTACCCTTAATTGTTACATCAAACTTGTCATCTTTATAATCAACTACCAAAGTAGAACCAAATTCAAGTTCGCCATTGATTAGAACTTTAGCAATTGTCGTTTCAACAGTTCGACTTAATAAACGTTTTAGTGGTCTAGCTCCATATGTTACATCATAACCATTTTCTATCAAATAATTACGTGCATCATCTGTAAGTTTAATATGGATATTATTATCTTTTAATCTATCTTCCATTTCATGAATTAATTTATCAAGAATACATTTAATGTTATCTTTAGTTAATGGGTTAAAGACAATTATTTCATCTATTCTATTAATAAATTCAGGTCTAAAGTATTTCTTAACGTCATTCATAACTTCACTTGTATTACCATCTAAAATATGTTCACTTCCTAAGTTAGAAGTCATAATTATAATGGTATTTTTAAAGTCAACTGTACGTCCATTTGAATCTGTTACACGACCATCATCAAGAATTTGAAGTAATAGATTTAAAACTTCTGGATGAGCTTTTTCTATTTCATCGAACAAAACGATTGAATATGGATTTCTTCTAACAGCTTCTGTTAATTGACCACCTTCTTCATATCCTACATATCCAGGAGGAGATCCAATTAAACGAGAAACACTGTATTTTTCCATGTACTCACTCATGTCAATTCGAATCATATGTTTTTCATCATCAAATAGTTCATAAGCAAGAGTCCTTGCAATTTCAGTTTTACCAACTCCAGTTGGACCTAAGAAGATAAATGAACCAATTGGTCTATTTGGATCCTTTATTCCACTTCTGCTTTTAATAATAGCATCACTTACAAGTTTTATTGCTTCATCTTGACCAATAACTCTTTTCTTCATATTTTCTTCAAGATTTAAAAGTTTTTCT
The DNA here is from genome assembly GCA_934101115.1 of uncultured Bacilli bacterium. GTDB lineage: Bacteria > Bacillota_I > Bacilli_A > RF39 > UBA660 > CAG-582. The sequence goes on from CAKOPW010000007.1 coordinate 37,382, forward strand.
TTTTCGCCACTAACTAATTTACTTATTGGAATATTAGTCCATTTGCTTATTACTTCAGCAATACTTTCGCTTGTAACTGTATCACTTAATATCTTGTTTTTTTCAAGTCCATTTAATTCAGCAAGTTCTCTTTCAAGTTCAGGAATATCACCATGACGAAGTTTAGCAGCTTTCGTTAAATCATACTCATTTTCAGCTTGTTCAAGGTCAAATTTAGCCTTTTCAATCTCTTTTTTCTTTTGTTTTATCTTATCATTAATACCTTTTTCTTTATCCCAAGCACTTCTTAATTCTTTTTCTTTTGCTTGTTTTACTTCAAGTTCTTTATCAATCTCTTCTACACGTTTCTTAGAAAGTTCATCCTTTTCTTTTTTAATTGCTTCCCTTTCAATTTGTAAACGCATAATCTCACGAGTTAAAGTGTCTAGACTTGTTGGAACTGAATCCATTTGAACACGAATTGTTGCACAGGCTTCATCAACAAGATCTATTGCTTTATCAGGTAAGAATCTATCCGTAATATATCTATTTGATAAAGTAGCTGCTGTAATAAGAGCCTTATCTTGAATAGTAACACCATGATGAATTTCAAATCTTTCTTTTAAACCACGAAGTATTGTTATAGTATCTTCTACACTAGGTGGAGCAACAATGATTTTTTGGAATCTTCTTTCAAGAGCACCATCTTTTTCAATGAATTTACGATATTCATTTAAGGTTGTCGCACCAATTACATGAATTTCTCCACGAGCAAGCATAGGTTTTAGGATATTTGAAGTGTCCATTCCACCTTCTGCACCAGCACCAACAATCATATGTATTTCATCAATAAACATGATTATTTGACCTTCACTCTTTTTAATTTCATTTAAAACGGCTTTTAATCTTTCCTCAAATTCACCACGATATTTAGCACCAGCAATTAAGCTTGCAAGATCAAGTTCCCAGATAGTTTTATCTTTTAAGCTATTTGGAACATCTCCTCTTACAATTCTTAAAGCAAGTCCTTCAACAATGGCAGTTTTACCAACTCCTGGTTCTCCAATTAATACTGGATTGTTTTTTGTTTTACGAGAAAGTATACGAGTTATACTACGTATTTCTTCATCTCTTCCAATTACTGGATCAATTTTGCCTTTTCTGACATCTTCAATGATATTACGACCATATTTTTCTAAAACGTTTTCTTCTTTTTCTTCCATATTTGGATACATACTATCACCTCACAAGTATAATTATACTCAAAAATTAGCACTTGTCAAGTATGAGTGCTAATTATATAAAAATACTTATTTTGTATAGTTCCAAATACCTAATTTACCCTTAGCTGGAATAAATTCATCTAACACTTGGATATCACTTAAGACCCAAGCATACCTACCTTCCTCATACACGCCACAAATATATTCCTTATAATTATTTTTTTTCATATCTTCAACAAAAGATGGACTCATATAGATGCAATCCACAAGATTACATTTACAAATAATATAACCATTATACATACTTCTTTTTCCCACTAAGTTAAGAAGATCAATTCTTTCTTTAATATTAACATTACCTAAAGATGCATGAATATAAAGTTCACCTCGATAATTAGTCTTAAAACTTCTTGTTTCAATCATTTTATCTTTGTCCATTATAAGGGTTGCAAATGGTTCTTTTAAACTTAATACTTTCATAATTTATCCTTCTTTTATACATACTTTTATAATATTTATCATCTCTTCAACTGGTGTATCACAGTTATTTTTAATCAAAATTCCTATAAGAGCAACTATACCATTTATATAGAATGATAAAATATACTCTTTCATTTTAGTTGGAACATCATACTTTTTTTAAATATAGAATATATATTAAAGCCATTACAACTAAGTAATCATAAAAATATAGTTTATCAAACAACATAATCGAAAAAACAACTGTTACAATTAAAATTCCAATCTTAATAATTTTAGCAAATAAATTCCCATTTTTAGTTAGATATACAAAATATGCCATTATTGGAGATAAAAATGCAAAGATTGTCCAACCTATTATAAATCTTTTACCATACACTCCATGTGTAATATATGCCGTTAAATAATAAGTTAATAACATGCTTATTAAAAAAGCAAAAACATTTATCATCGCACACCATTTATTTTTACTATTTAAAGTTATCAAAACCACTATAAGTATATAAACTGAAATTGAAGAAAAAATATTACCTAACACTTCTGTATATATGTCAAACATTCTTATTACAAAACCAAATATCAGACCAACTATAATCATATTTAAAGGGTTAACTTTCTTCATATTATCACCACTACCATTTTAACATACAATTACTTTAATTATCTTATTTATTTTTGGTATTTAATTAATACTCACAGAATTTACATCATGATTATATTTAATACATGCTATTGAAAACATTTAAAAAAAATGCTATATTTTAATTAGTGAGAAACAAGATTTCTTTAAGAGACTGATGCTTACCACATATTTGTGAATGCATCCTTATTCAGTAGAATAAAGATGCTTTTTTTGCTGCTATAATAATTTTAAAATTATTGCTAGCAATATAAAAACGATTAAGTAAAATGTTCTTTATGATTATCTTTCTTCATTCGTACCACTTCCTCCGTACTCCTTTAACTAAACCCCGAATATTTAGTCTCTAGTAAGAAAGTGGTAAGCATCTTTTTTCCTGCTTCTCGAGTATTTATTTAAGCATAATTTTTTTATATTTCAAAACTACAAAATTTTAAATTTGGAGGCTCAGATTTTTAATATCTGTATTGATTTATATGCAAAACGTAAAAATTCGTCAAAAAAAAGCTACCAATTTTTAAGTTTGGTAGTTTTAATACTTTTTTACAAAAAATTGTAAATTTATTTTTTCAAATTATTGATATAGTCAACTATAATATCTGCAGTTTTTTCTACTCCATATTTATCTACATTCAACATAATGTCATAATTACTAAAGTTTTTCCAATCAGTTCCCGTATAAAATTTATAATGTTTTTCACGTTCTTTATCAATCTTTTCTATTTCTTTTAATGCAGTTTTTTCTTTTAAACCATAATAAAGAATTGCACGTTTTTCTTTAGAAGCAGGATCACTATAAAGGAATACCTTTATTAAATCTTTATTCTTTCTTAAAATGTAATCAGCACATCTTCCAACAATTACACACGAATCCTTAGAAACGCTTTTAATTACTTTTTCTTCTGCTATATAAAGTAAATCATCATTATTATTAATATAACTTGATCCCTTTTTAGTTTGGTCAATTGATTCAATATAATCAACATTTAAACCTGACTTTTTAGAAGCTAAGTTTATAATCTCTTTATCATAAAAAGGAATTCCTAATTTCTCTGATACAAGTTTTCCAACAAATCTTCCACCTGAACCATATTCACGGGATATAGCTACTATTACATGCTTTCCATCATAATTATTTGAAGCATTTGATTCAAGATTTATTTCCTTACTTTCTTTTATACCTAGTTTCTTATATTCACTTAATAATATAAATGAAGTTATTACAAAACAAATAGCATCCGCTATACAACCAGCATACATTACACCATATAACCCTTTATTGAATACAAAAGCTAAAATTAGAGATATTGGGATAAGTAATATTATTTGTCTAATAAATGACACTGCAGTTGATTTAAATACATTTCCAACTGATTGAATAACAATACTAGTTGTCATCTCTAAAGCATTTAAACATATTACTAGCAAGAAACTATGACACATTAATTCAGCAAACTCCATGAATAATTCATATGATGGATCAGTTGAACTTATAAATACTGATGCAAGTTCTCTAGGAAATAATATAAATATTATATTGAAAATAATTCCCACAATAAAATTGATAATTAATACTTTTCTAATAGTTTCTTTTACACGTTCTTCATTTCCAGCACCATAATTAAATCCAATTATTGGTTGAGCCCCAATTGATATACCTAAAACAGTAGAAATATACAAACTATTTATTTTAGATATTACTCCATAAACTGATAAAGGAATGTCTGAACCAAACTTAGTAGAAGCACCAAGTTTAGTCATCATATTATTCATAAATACAAAAAGCACTAAAATTGTCATTTGAGTTATAAATGAAGATAATCCTAAAGATAATACTCTTAAAATGTCTTTATCAATTTTAAAATATTTTTTCTTTAATGTTACTGATTTAACTTTAAATAAATATGCAAATGCGATTATAAATGACACAACTTGTCCGATTACTGTGGCAATTGCTCCACCAGCAACTCCAAGATTGAAAACAAATATAAAAATTGGATCCAAAATTATATTGATAATAGCTCCAACAACCAACATAACCATGGAATATGCAGGCGATCCGTCTGCTCTTATAATGCTTGACATACTAGAATACATTATCATAAATGGAGCTCCAATTATAACAATTCTTCCGTAATCAACCGCATACTTATAAACACTTTCTGTACATCCAAAGAAATACACAAGTTTAGGAAGGAATATATATGCAATAATGCTTACAACAAGAGAAACAATAAATGTTAAAGTTATTGACGAACCAATACTCTTAGCCGCACTCTTTTTATCCCCTTCTCCTAGTTTTAATGATAAGTTTGCCGCTGCTCCATTTCCGATAAGTCCAGCTATAGCATTAAACATAATAACAAGCGGAAATATAACATTAGTTGCTGCATTTCCAAGTGTTCCAACACCCTTACCAATAAATATTTGGTCTACTATATTATAAACCGAGTTTATCAACATACTGATAACACAAGGTATTGAAAAAGTTAATAATAACTTACTAATTTTTTCTTTACCCAAATTTAATTCTTTCATTTTTTACCTACTTTCTTTTTTTGAGCCTTGCTCATTATAGCACAAAAAAAATTCTTGTGTAAGTTTTTTTCAAGAATTTTTTTAATTATTTGATTGAATTTATGATCCATTTTATATCTTCTATAGATTTATCTATATTAAATCTTCCATTACCAACCGGATAATAAACCGAATAGAATTCAAAATCTTTATTATCAATAATTTTTATGAATTTTTCTTTTCGACAAAGAGAAACAGATATTTTCTTATCTAACACAATTGAACTAACTTGATTTCCAAATAGAATAATTACTTTAGGATTAACAAACTTTATTTCTTTTTCTAGTAAATGTAAGTACTCTCTAAAGACTTTATCAGGAAGAACTCTTGCATCAACTTGAGTACATTTACCCAAATTAGTAATAAAATACTTATGCTTTTTTACGTTTTCATAAACTTCTATAGCAAAATCATACGTCCACTCATTTCCTTTAATTGATCGAATCTTTTCATAAATATCATCATCCAACAATTCTACATCATGAAAAAGGGTCCATATATTTTTAGTACCTATCCAAGGAGACTTTAAACCTTTCCACTCTTTACTAGAAGCAATATTTCTGCCCGTTGGATTCATAAAAACAAAACATATATCAGGATTATCAATACATCCACCAAAATTAATAGAATCAAGGTTTTTATCACCATATTCATTTTGCAACTTATCATATTCCACTTTCAATTGTTCTAAGTTCATATTCTTGCTCCTCTCTCCTAATTTTCTTAAACTTCCTCATAAAAACATCTGTTGTTATTAACTGATAAATAGATGAAACTAATTGACCTAAGCTTGTACAAAATGGTGTTGGCAAAAATGATGATGCAACTCTTATCCCACTTGCTATAAACATATTTGTAGTCATCCTAACACTTGAATATTCCAAGTTTAAATAACAGGTTTTTAAACTATATATTGGATAAAGAGCTAAATCGAATATTTCAACAGAAAGATAAATAATTACTAAGCCCAAGTTCAACTTATATCCATTATACATTATTATAAACATTAAAAAAATTGATGAATATAAAATAAATAATAAACAATAAGCATTTTTTAAAGATTTTCTATTATCATACTTATTTTTAGCTAAATCTATTTTAGCTGCTTCATTTATAGCAGCAAATGAATCCCACTGACAATCAGTTATAAGAGCAACAAAATTTAAAGCTGCTAAATATTCAACTCCGTAAGTTGAAGCATTGGAAAGTCCAAAGAAATATATGAAAAAAAATAATAAACTATCTAAAGCATCTACAGAATCGTATTTTATACTTTTAAACACTTTAAAATCCATTTTAAATTTTTCAAATTCTAACATGTACATAACAATTATAAAAATCAACATCATTAGCAAAGACCCAATAGTTATAATCATTTGATCTTTTGTAACAAGAGAAAATATCAAAAGAGAACCCAAACTAATGCCATTAAATAAAATAGTGTATACATTAGCTTTAGTATTCTTCTCTTCATAATATAACTTTTCTATCATTATTACAAAGATGCCATGAAGACCTAATTGAGCAATAGAAAAAAGGCAAAAATTATGATAAACTTCTACATCCATATGCATAAATCTAATGAAATTATCCACATTAATGGAAAATAATCCAAAAATTAAAAATGTAAAAAATATTCCTAAAACTAATCCTGACATAACAAAGTTCTTATTATTTTCTTTTTCAGCTTGAATATTAGGAGCTACTCCAAAGATTGATTTAATAAGAGAATATACGAATTGTAACGGATAAGTAAGAGAAAAAACATTAATCAAATTTTTATCGATAAGAAGACCTAATAAAAACCATTGTATTATTGGCATCAAAGAAAAAAACAAAGAATCAAAGCTGATTTTTAAAAGTCTTTTCATAACCTCTACTCCTAACCTCATAATCATTATAAAGATTATACCATAAGGTATGATAAATTACATAGTTTAATTATATAATAAAAATAAAGGTGTCTACAGAAACATTAGGTAAGACTTTACATTTTTCAAACAAAACTATTTTCAAATTAAGAAAATGTATCATCTCATCATCCCAGTTAAACCACACCATAAAAATACAAAAAAACTCTACGATTTGTAGAGTCATTATTTACGTCTATAAAGAACCGTTAAAAACAAAATAAGTAGACAAAATGAAAATTCCAAAGTATTTTCAAATCTTAACATAAACTCATCTGTGCAAAGATAAGCATATAGCACATATGATAAAGATGAAATTACCCATAACACCCAAGATGATATGCTTATATCATCACTCTCTTTAGTTTTTATAAGTTTTATTGCTTGAGGTAAAAAACTAACTAAAGTACACATAGAAACAATTCCAAGTAAAACATTTGCTAACATACTAACCCCCCTTTACAACACTTTTTCATATATATAAGCTTTTTATTCATAAATTTTTCCGTATTCACCATATTCTTTAGATTTTATGGTTGTTTCAAAAACGCGTTTACATCCAGCTGCTTCATAGATGTAATAAGAACAAGAATCATCAGTTAAAATTTGTAAGTTCTTTAAACCATCCTTTTTAGCTAATCTAAATATATCAGTAAACATCTTTTTACCAATGTCTTTTCCTCTAGTTTCTTTATCAACCAAGCTTTACATGTTTTTTTCAAAAACTTTCTTTAGCATTATAGAAACCTCTTCAAATGATTTTTCCTCAAAAGGATTAGGCATTCCATATAAAGCAATCAATTTTTTAAATGGATAATAAGAGGCGACCGCTGCAACATTTTTAAAAACATCTAAGTTTTCACCGGATTTACTCCAAATAGCAAAAGCACCAAAATATGAAAGTGCATAATCAATATAATAGAAAGGATCACTATAGACATGAGTTTGTCTGAAATAATAATTTCCACTTTCAAGATTTTTGTTGCCAACATATCCTTCATACAAATGATATTTCTTGGAAAGTTCAATATAAATTAAACTTATATCCTCTGGTTTTAAATCCATTTTCTTATAAATTGTTTCTTGAAATTCATCTATTAAACAAATATAAGGCATCAACGTGATTAATTTATATATACATAAAAAACCATATTTCTTTTTATCTTCATCAGCAAACAAAGAATTAACATAATCAGTAGCAATCAATTGTAATGCATGAGAAAACATTTCAGCTATTTCAAATGTTGGATATTTCAAAAGAGGCGATACTATATGATTCCTATCTTCAATACCAGCCAAATATTTTTGATATGAATGACCCATTTCATGTGTTGTCGTTAGAACATCATTATAATCCCCTTTATAGTTACCAGTAACTACAGGTAATGATTCACAAACTAAATAATTAGTTATTGAAAAATTCACCTTATTCTCTCTTGTACAAAAATCAATATATCCATTAACAAGCATTTCTTTAAATAAGTTTCCTAAATCTACATCAATACTAGAAAATACTTTTTTCATTTTTTCTAACAACTCTTCATTAGAATATAACAATTTTGGAGAATCACTAAAGAAAACTGTATCATAGTAAGTTAATTTATTAACCCCTAATTCTTTTTTCTTAAATTCATTTAAAGAATTACACAAAGGTATAAAATACTTTATAACATTTTCCCTAAACATTCTAATATCATCATAATCATAACCAAACCTTCTTAAACTATGTAAACTATATTCCGAATAATCATTAAAACCTAATTCTTTAGCTATTTTATTACGAACGCTAACTAATTCATAAAGAACATTAACATATTTATCTCGTTGACTATAATAATAATCATTGACTGCATCATGAGCTTTTTTTCGAACTTCTCTATCATTTGAAGTAAAAAATTTTGATATACGTGGAAGAGTCAACTCTTCTCCTTCAAAATCAATTGTGACCTTATTTAGTGAACGATATTCAGACTTCAATTCATTTTCTCTTTGCTTTAAATCAACTACTTTATCACTTGTAATTTTTATTTTAGATGCAATCGTGTTAAAAAAGTTTTCTGGTATAACATCATTTAGTTTATCTTTAAATTCAGTGTCTAACATAATTTGGTAAAAAGGAACAAATAATACATCAAATTTTGGTTTAGTTGCATTCCAATATTCTATTTCTGATTTATAAAATTCATCATCTAAAGCACGCATATTTTGAATGTCTGCATAATCATACATTTCTTCAATTTCATTTTGAATTTTTATTATTTCTCTAACCATTTTTAAAAACGATTCAAAATCCTTAGTTGTTTTTAAATCTTCAAGCAATTTTTCTAGTATTTCTTTTGTTGCATCATAGTTTATTCTCTTATATTTAATTTCTTTTATATTTTTCATAAATTATATCATCACCTTTATTTTAAATTCTTAAAAATATTTTTTAAATCATCATGAATTACTAAAGTAGCATACTTATAATATGGTGTTTCATTATCATTTAAAATAATCAAATTCTTTCCTTTAAATAAACTAACTAAACTTGCAGCTGGATTAACTGTTAAAGAAGAACCTGCAACTATCAAAGTTTCACAAGAAGAAATTTCCTTCATAGCTTTTTCATAATCTTCATTTAAACATTCTCCATATAAAACTACCTCAGGTCTAATGATTCCACCACAAGAACATGTTGGTATATCACCATTAGAAAACATATAAGAAGCATCATACACTTTCCCACACTTCATACAATGATTTTTAAAAATTGTTCCATGAATTTCTAAAACATCAGATAATCCTGCCTTCTTGTGAAGTCCATCAATATTTTGAGTAACAACGCATCTTAATTTATTTTGATCGTCTAAACGCTTTAAATAATCGTGTATAATATTCGGAGTAGCAGCTAAACAATTCAAATTATTTTTGTAAAAATCATAAAACAAAAACGGATTATTTTCTAAACAGTTGATACTTAGTAAATATTCTGGAGATATATCTAAATCCATTTTATATATTCCGTTTCTACCTCTAAAATCCTTTATTCCCGATAAAGTAGAAGTACCTGCTCCATCAAAAAACACAATATCATTAGAAGAATCAATAATTTCTTGAAGCTTCTTAATTTTTTCCATACATATCACCATAAACTTTTTTACACAAAGGAAAAGCTCTTGTACCAGTTCCGCTTATGTGAAATTCTTCTAAGTTTTCATATATGTTATAACGTTTAATCCCATATTTTTGATATTCTTCTTCGCTTAATTCTTTGAAAGCTGGACAAGGTAAAATTGTTCCATCATATTTAATGTCAATCTTTTGAAGTCCCGCAGTACACATATGAGTTTGCTCATCACTAAGAGGTATCCCAATTCTTATATTTCCAGAATACACCCTTTTAGCTTGTTCAAGTAATGTAAAAAATTCCTCTTTTTCTAACTCAGACAACTCTAACAAAGATGCATTTTCTTTTCCTCTTCCTTGAGGAACAAAATTAAGTAAACTGATATTCGGAACTTTAACAATTTCAATAAGTTCTAGTAAATCAAGTATTTCTTTATAGTTTAATTTATTAGGAATAAAATGAACATCAGTACTTATTCCAAGGTAAGTAGCATTAAAAAGCGAATCCAAAAAACAAACTTTTAAAGATTCTTTTCTTCCCATAAGCAACTCATCCGTTTCACACTCGTACGCTTGAACATCAAAGACAATTTTTGAAAGACCAGCATTGATTAGTGCCCTTATTTTTTCTTTTGGTATTCCAGAATAAGTTTTACCATTCAAAATTCTATCATAATATTTGTTTGTACTATTTATAGTCAACACATCATCAGGATCAATATCTTTCAAAGCATTTTCTTTTTCTTCAATTAATAAAAGAGTTTCTTCAGTGCTTAATTTATCAGCAAGTTGCACTCCACTTGTGAATAAAGTAACTTTTATTCCTAATGAAGAAGCATAACTAATCATTTCCAATAAATCAGGATGTAATAAAGGTTCACCTCCAGACAAAGATAACTCTTCGATTCCTCCAGTAGACATAAAATAATCAATTACCCTTTTAAAATCATCTAAAGAGATAAAAGTATTTCTATTCATATATGAATTTGAAGAACAAAACATACATCTATTTGGACATTTATCCAAGATTTCAAAGCACAAATCCTTAACCATAAAACCACCTAAACTATCAATATTATAACATGAATAAAAACTTATATATAAAAAATGCACATTATTTTATGCATTTCAATTATATTTTTTTACTTTACCAAATCTATTAAAAGGAAATAAAATTAACTCTGTTGTTCCTTTTACATCTTTAAATGGAATTGTTCCAATCATTCTTGAATCCTTAGAATCATCTCTATTATCTCCCATAACGAAATATTCACCTTCAGGGACTGTTATTTCTTCACTACAAATTGTCCAATTAGTTTCACATGTTCCAATTTTTTTGGAAGTAGTCAAAAATTTTTCTTCTACTACTTCTCCATTTATAGTCAAAACTCCAGTTTTTTCTTCATTAACATACTTTACTTCATATTTTATTTTATCTCCAGGCAATCCGATTACTCTTTTAATTAAATCTCCAGAATCAGTTTTTATAACCACAATATCAAATCTTTTAATTCCTCTAATGCTTTTAGTCAATTTATAAAGAATCATTGTGTCTCCATTTTGTAACGTTGGACTCATACTTGATCCTTTAACATTAACTGGTGTTGCCACAAATAATCTAATTATTACTACAAAAAATATAATAATCAAATAAGGCATATATTCTAAAAACAAATCTTTACTTGCTTTTTTAGTATTTTTATTTATTGTTTCTTTTTCTTCCAATGTTAAATCTTTTTCGCTCATCTATATTCACCTAATTAATTGTATCAAAAAGTCAAAAAAAAAGAAACAATAATTAGTTTCTTTCTTTAATTTTAATATCTTTAGCACTATTGTCAAGATAATTAAGTTTAGCTCTACGAACCATACCTTTTCTTACAACTGTTATTTTATCAACTAATGGAGAATTAACTTTGAAAATTCTTTTAACAACGATTCCTCCACTTTTCTTTCTAACAGTAAAGGTTCTTGATATTTTGCTACCTTTAATAGAAGTTACAATTCCTTCATAAGCTTGAATTCTATGAGTTTTACCTTCTTGAATTTTATAGTCAACTCTTACAGTATCTCCAACACGGAATTCAGGAACATCAGTTCTAATACTTTTTGCATCTACGATATCTTTTAAATTCATGATATACTTCCTTTCTATAAATATACACCCACATAATCATTGATAACCATCAAGCGGATTACATTTAGCTCCTTTACAAAAGCACATATATTTTAGCATAAATATTTACTACTTTCAATACCAAACTTGATTTTTTATATTTTTATACATATAATACAAACATAATAAGAATATAAAAGAAGAAAAATTGTATAAGCCCCTTAAAAACAGATATTACAAATAAATTATATGCAAATAATTTTAATATATGTGGCGTCAAAAATTTTGAAAGTATAAGTGATGAGAAAATTGAAATTTTAATAAAAAAAGCCGACAAAATCAAAAGATTTATAAGATTTGATAACAACAATAGATATTACAAAAACATACTTTTATACATTAGAAAGAGCTTCCCTAAAATTGATAGAAAAGAAATTGATTTAGTAAAGGAAATAACCGAAGATCGGAAGAATGCACTAAATAAAACTTTAAAGCAATATCAAGAAACATTTCCTAAAATCGATATTAACCTATTGATATAGCATGTTTTTTCAAGCTTCAATGTTAGGAATAAAAAATTTAAGCAAGCAGCTTTATTTTCTAATAAATGCCGCTCGATTCGGATATGAGGAAGATGAAACATTAGCAGCCATATATCAATATTATTGCACATGGGATTCAATGAATGAAGAATTGAAAAGAGTTTATGGATATGAATCAATACCTCTATTAAAACTTCAAAGTCATTACAATACTCTTTACAACATCAAAGGAGACTTTTAAAGCCTCCTTTTAATAATCAATAATAGTTTCTCCATTAACATAATTAATTTTTGTTTTAGGATTTATTACCTCTTTTGTTATAGGATTAACAAGTTCTTCTAAATATTCATTTTCATAAAGCATTTCTAAAGTTATATCATTGCTACAATGATTTTCTAATCGACATCTTTTAAAAGCGTATTCAATCTTAGTATTAAGAGCATACATTAATTTGTTATCATGTTCTTTAGTTAAAGAAATAGTTGTTGAAGTAATAACGATAATAACACATATCGATACAGTTATAAAAAAAATTGTAAAATTACTTATTTGTTTCATAATAATCCTTTATAAACTTATCACGATATTCCAAAATAGTATCGTTTTTTATTGCTTCTCTTAGTTCTTCAGTTAATCTTATTAAATAACGTATATTGTGAATAGACAAAAGTCTTGCTCCAAAAGTTTCATCAGCATTTATTAAATGTTTTATATAAGCTTTAGTAAAATTTTTACATGCATAACAATCACACGTTTCGTCAATCGGAGTAAAATCTCTTTTATACTTAGCATTTTTAAGATTTATCTTGCCATAACGTGTTAAAGCATGTCCATGGCGAGCAAGTCGAGTTGGACTAACACAGTCAAAAATATCAACTCCACGAATAACATTTTCAACAATATCTATTGGATCTCCAACACCCATAAGATAACGAACTTTATCTTTTGGTAAATACTCTGTTGAATATTCAACCATCTTATACATTGTTGGTTTATCCTCACCTACGCTTGTTCCACCAATAGAATATCCATCAAAATCCATTTTAACAAGTTCTTCCACACAATGACGACGAATATCTGGATACTCGCCGCCTTGAACAATTCCAAATAAACTTTGACGAGGATTATTAAATACTTCTTTACCTCTTTTTGCCCAACGTAAAGTTCTTTCCACACTATTTTCAACATATTCACGTGTTGCTGGCCATCCAATACACTCATCAAAACTCATTGCAATATCTGAATCCAATTTATTTTGAATTTCAATACTTTTTTCGGGAGTTAAAAGTAGACTATCACCATTCAAATGATTCTTAAATTTTACTCCTTCCTCTGTTATATCTTTTTTCTTAGCTAAGGAAAATACTTGAAACCCTCCTGAATCAGTTAAAATCGGACCATTCCAATTCATGAATTTATGAAGTCCACCAGCTTCAGCAACAATATCTTCTCCAGGTCTTAACCATAAATGATATGTGTTTGAAAGAATTATACCAGCGTGAACTTCTTTTAATTCTTCTGGAGACAAAGTTTTAACAGTTGCTTGAGTTCCAACAGGCATAAACATTGGAGTATCAAAAGTACCATAATTAGTTTCTATCTTACCAAGACGAGCTTTAGTATTTTTTTCTTCTTTCAATAATGTATATTTTATCTTCATTACAACACCTCTATATTTTTCATTATACTATATTTAATCAAAAATAAAAACACACTTAAGTGTCTTTATTTACTTTTTGAAGATAATGCCATCTTTAAGCAATTCTCTTTGTTTATTTTTTCAATTCTTGCTTTCTTTTCTTCAATATAAGAAGCAATTTCCTCTTTGCGATCATAATACGTTTGAAAAGGTTCTGTATCATCATCTCCAACAAAGTTTATAGAAAAGAAAGATTGTTCACCATCAACATATGATGGTGTAGATATATTACCACGTAAATCCATAAAATAATGAAGAGATATATCACCTAAATCATCTTCAACACTTATCATTTCGTTGGGAGAAACATAAGCCATATCTTTAACAAATGGAGTAATTCGATCTAATTGACCATTTACCAAAACTTTTGCATACGCAACCATATCATTATAACTAAAAATTGCTCTAGTTTTTTTCTCGTTTTCCCAAAGCACATCAACTTCATTTCTTGAAAAAATCATATTATTTATCATAACCATAACCACCTAAAAACATATTATAAAGAAAAGTACTCTTAATGTCAATCAACAATTAACATCGCATCTCCAAATGAAAAGAAACGATATTTATTTAAAACTGCTTCTTTATAAGCATTAAGAACATGTTCTTTTCCTGCAAGTGCACTTACAAGCATAATTAATGTTGATTTTGGAAGATGAAAATTTGTTATTAAATTATCAATTCCTTTGAATTCAAAACCAGGATAAATGAATATATTTGTATCATTAACTTCTGGGGTAAATGCATCATATTTTTTTCTATTTGATTCTAACACCCTTGTAGATGTTGTTCCAACAGCAAATATTTTGCCACCATTTTTTCTAACTTCATTTAAAGTCTTAGCTGCTTCGGCTCCAATAATATAAGTTTCCGTGTGCATTTCATGCTTAGTAACGTCCTCAACATTTACAGGTCTAAAAGTTCCTAAACCAACATGAAGGGTTACATGCACTATTTTTACACCCTTATCTTTAATTTTATTCAATAATTCCTTAGTAAAATGAAGACCAGCAGTTGGCGCTGCAGCAGATCCATAGTTTTCTGCATATACTGTTTGATAACGATCTTTATCTTCCAATTTTTCATGAATATATGGAGGAAGTGGCATTGTTCCTAAATTTGCAAGAATTTCCATAAGAATTCCATTATATATAAGCTTTACATGCGTAATCCCATCATTTAAAAGTTCAATAACTTCAGCCTTTAATGAACCATCTCCAAAAGAAACAATTGTTCCGACATGCAATCTTTTTTGAGGTTTAGATAAACACTCCCAAACATCCCCCTCAATATTTTTTAAAAGCAAAAGCTCAATAACAGCTTGAGTATCTTCTTTTTGTCCAATAAGTCTTGCTGGAATAACTTTAGAATCATTAATAACTAAAGCATCTCCAGGATTTAAATAGTCTATTATATCAGTAAACGTTTTATGTTCAATTTCACCCGTTTTTTTATGCAATACCATAAGTCTAGACGCATCTCTTTTTTGTAAAGGAACTTGAGCAATCAACTCCTCTGGTAATTCATAATCAAAATCATCTGTTTTCATCTTTTCTACCTCTTTTTCTAAATGGAATAATTTTCAAATTTGCTTGTTGTCCATCAATTTCTTTTGTACATTCAACTATTTTAGCATTTATATTTAATATTTTGCAAATAATTGAAACATCCATTGAAGAAATTTCTCTAAAAAATTCTAAAAACTTTTCTACTTGTTCTTGTTCCATTGATGCAAGTAACTTAATACGTTTAATATTTTCAAAATCAATAGGTAAAAATATTTTTTGACCATATTGACCAACAAATTCCTGTATTTCATTCATTTTTCCCAAAATGACAGTATATATTTCATCCATTGAAGACAATTTTCTTAACTCACTTTCTTCATCAGGAGAATAATAATCAATTAATTTCTCATAATAAGCATTTAGTTTCTTTTTTAAATTACTATCGTTTTGATGAATGTTAATGGTATTTAACATAGCCGACAGCATATCATCTATTTCACAAAAGAAAATACCTTTGCTTTTCATATAATAAAACTGTTCCAAGCCTTCAATGTTTTCATCAAACAAACATATTTCTAAATATCTAGGATATAAATTCAAAGGATATTCTTCTTCAAAAAAGGCATTTACAATAATATTAATTATATAATCACTACATTTTAAAAGACGCGAATTAGAGTTCAATAAATTTATCAAAATGACAATTAACCATGCTCCATCATCACCAATATCCCCATACATCATTATCAAGTCATGATATTTTTGATTATTACAGAATAACGAATCTATACAATCTACCTTTTTATTAAAATTAGCTATTAGCAAATGTTCATATAATATCAATTCTTCTTTTTCAATAGAATTATTTACATATTCTTTTAAAGTCAAGCAGATCACCTATTTCTTTGCTTTTCCGAAAAATCAACATAAATAATCTTATCATTTCCAAAAGAACGACAATAGCTTTGTGCTGTACTAATAATTATCGTACATTTTTCCTTCATTCCTCTATCTTCACAATCTATTTGATGAAAGAAATCTAACATTTCTTTTTGTCTATCCAAATCTAAGTATTTTAATTTAGAAATAAATTCAGTTTGAGAGCATTCCTTTTCGGAAAAAGCATTAAAGCCAGAAAAATCACGAGTAAATTCATTTAATTCATACATTTTCTTTGAAACTATAGCAGCTATCTTATCAAAATCATCTATATCTTTAAACCAAAGAGGTTTTATCTCCTCAGGAGATGATAAAATATCGTTATAATAATCTAAAATTTCAGTAACATTATCATCTCTTGAATTAGAAACATCAATTTTTTCAAGTGCGGCCAATAAAATATGCATTGGATCAACATTTAACCTTCTTTTATTATCATGCAACTCTGTTATTTTTGATAGAACTCTTGAATCCAAAATTATATCCAAATATCTTTTATAATTTGTAATATCCAAACCAAAATCATAAATAGCCCTAACTATATCGTCAATAACACTTAAACTTGCATTAAGTAGCCTTTTATCTTTATCTAATATACAAACAAAAGCCATAAGATAGCAACAAGATCCCATCTCATCATCAGTATAATAATCAAGCATTTTTTCATATTCATCATAACCAACAGTAATTTTTAGTTTGTCATATATTCTCATAAATCTTTCATACAATATATGATCATTTACTTCGTCTTTATCAAATTCATAATTATCTTGCACGTACTTTTTTATATCTCTCATAATTCACCTTTTAAAATAACCTATCTCCTTGATTTAAATGCTCATAAGCTTTATCCGTAACCATTCTTCCACGAGGAGTACGTTTAATAAAGCCTTCTTGTAATAAATATGGTTCAACAACATCTTCAAGTGTGGAAACCTCTTCTCCAATTGATGATGCAATAGTCTCTACTCCAACCGGTCCACCATTAAATTTTTCAATTAAACTTGTTAAATATTGTATATCAATTTTATCAAGTCCATATTTATCAACCTTTAATCTATCTAATGCTTTTCTAGTTATATCCAAATCAATTACTCCATCACCAATAACTGAAGCAAAATCACGAACTCGTTTAAAAAGTCTATTAGCAATTCTCGGTGTCTTTCGACTTCTTCTTGCAAGTTCTACAGCTGCATCATCAGTTATTTCCATATCTAATACGCGACTAGTTCTTTTAATAATTCCAACTAACTCTTCTTCAGTATAATAGTTAAGCTTATTTATGATACCAAAACGATCTCTTAACGGAGCTGATAAATCTCCAGCTCTAGTTGTTGCTCCAACAAGCGTAAAAGGCGGCAAGTCAATTTTTATACTTCTACTAGAAGAATCAGTTCCAACAACTATATCAAGTTCAAAATCTTCCATTGCTGGATAAAGTATTTCTTCAATAAACTTTGGCATACGATGTATTTCATCTATAAATAACACATCTCCAGGTTCTAGAGTTGAGAGAACAGCCGCTAAATCACCAGACTTTTCAATTGCTGGACCACTTGATGTTTTAAAATTTGCTCCAAGCTCATTTGCAATTATATGAGCAAGAGTTGTTTTTCCAAGTCCAGGAGGACCATATAAAAGAACATGATCTAATGGTTCATTACGCATTTTAGCTGCTTCAATAAATATTTTTATATTTTCTTTTACTTCACTTTGACCAACATATTCATCCAAGCTTTGGGGTCTTATATTATCTTCATTAATTTCTTCTTCAGTTTTATCTCCAGTAACTATTCTATCCATAATATACCTCCTAACTATTTAATAATAATTTCAACGCTTCTTTTATTTGATTTTCAATTGTTGCACTTTGATCAACTTTACTTACTATTTTCTTTATATCTGCATTCTTATAACCAAGACTTACTAATGCTTCAATTAATTCATCATTTTGAGCAACAGCAGTTGCTTGAGTATTTAATTTACCTTTTAAATCAAGAATAATTTGTCTTGCAAGCTTATCTCCAACTTTAGGAAATTTAGTTAAATACATAATGTTTTCTCGATCAATTGCATCAACTATACCACTAACACTTCCAGTTGCAAGCATTGGTAAAGCTATTTTAGGTCCAAGACCTTTTACATTTATAAGCCTTAAAAATAAATCTTTTTCTTCTAAAGACTTAAAACCATACAAAGAATATTCATCTTCTCTTATATAATTATATAAATATACTTTATATTCTTCTCCAACGTTAAATGAATACGGATTAGAAACAAATACATTATAACCAATTCCATTATTATCGATAACAATACTACTGCTTGTAACTTCATCTATTATTCCTTTTATATAACTATACATTTTTCTCACCTTAATAAAAGTATATCATACATTTGTTTATAATTATATATATTTTTAAAAAAGTAATGTCAAAATATATACCTCATTAATAAAATATAGTAGATAAAGGAGGTATATTATGTACTATTACGGATATAATAACTATGGCATGAATACAAATCCTTGTTGTATGTCTAATCCTGGATTTGCTGGTTATACAACTGGTGGATATTCATGGGGCGCAGCTTTATGGATTGTACTTTTCATTCTATTAGTAATAATAATCGGCGCTGGCTGGACTGGATACAACAATAACGACTAACAAAGAAAATCACATCAACATGATGTGATTTTTTAATGTATTTTAACAATTAATTATACAAATTTAAAAATTGATAACTTCCAGGATAGCTGCCATATGATATTGATGTCACATTATTATTGGTGATTCCAGAATATGAGCTCTTTCCAGGTAAAATTTCAACATACACCGTGTTTTCTTCTCCATTTTTTAAAATTCCCGCATGCACAGCTGCAGAATTTAATGCTGAATCATCAGTATAAATCGAATCACCCCATAAAGATCTACAGCCATTAATAGAACCAGTAAGTGTAAAAGAATACAACGAGTTATTATTTCCGCGATAAGATGACATACTTGTTGGAGTTGTTATTTCGGTTACACCATCCCAATGAGCATACAAAGTTTGATCTTTATTTATTTTAAATATGTCTTCTGCTGTAATTTTTACTCCACCAACTGACGCTGTATACCATCCAGTAAAATAATAAACTTCTCTTTTAGGAACTGGTAATTCTCCATATTTTTCTTGATATGATAACTCTTTAGTATTAAATAAAACCTGTCCACCATTTGCATCAAAAGAAATAGTATATTTTTTCTTAGGTGCCTTTTCTGTTCTTGATATCTTGTTAATTTTTAATTTACATGTTAACGATTTATTAATTAAATTTTTTATATTTTGACTAGTACTATCTTGTGCAGTAATTGTTATTTTATCTGTCGTTATACTTGTAGGTGCAGACATTAAAGTTATACGAGCATAACCATTTCCAGACTTAGCACAATTTGCTGTTGGATTAGAGTTTACACATGTTGTTGAGATTGTTTTTGTAGATTCTTCACTTGATTCTTCACAATTATAACAATACATGCTTTTATCAGTTAAAAGTGAATTTCCTATATATCCTGACCCGCCGCCAGAACCAGCAAGTCCAAGTGCTCCACCATAGAAACCACCTCCGCCTCCAGCTCCAAAAACGTCATCTCTTCTTCCCAATCCAAATTTATATCCTTCAGTATTTGTTCCGCCAACGCCTATGTTACCATCACGACACAATTTATATCCGCTATTAGCTATTTTTCCACCACCTGAGCCCCCAAGTCCACAATTATAGGGATAGTTTGCTATATTGGCTCCGCCGCCGCCTCCAGCAACTAATAATAAATCTACTAAATGCGAACTCTGTTGACTTAACTCACCTTTATTAAAAGAAATATGTGTAGCTCCTCCACCAGCTCCACAAAATCTATACATTATATCACTATTGTAATATCCAGTAAGAGTTTTACAAGAACCGCCTCCATTATAACTTCTTGAGACAATACATGAAGCATCTAGATTACTCGTTTTACATGACTTTCCACCAGCACCAACATTAATATAAATGGTATTATTAGCAGTTAATTCAGTTAAACCAATAGAATATCCTCCATATCCTCCATAATAAGTAGAGTCTAAAGATCCACCTTGGGCTCCCCAAGTCTCTAATTTATATGTTCCATTAACTGGTACAGTAAATGTTTGTTCTCCTCCTGTATAATCATAGTTCCAAACTTTTCCTACATTTTCATCTTCTTTTACACATTCTAAGTAGCTTTCAGTATCATATTCTGTTGAATCATTTACTATATCTACACTTACATCTCCATTTATATCACTTATTGTAAACTCATCTTTTGTTTCATTTATTCCAGTTATTTCAGTACCATTTACTTTTAAATTAGAAAGATATACTTTGAAGTCACTTAAGTTTTCTGCTAGCAATGCATTTCCATATATATTTATTGTTGCATTATATGCTGCATAACCAATTACCATAAATAAAACTGTTATCAAAAGTATTGTCGTCTTCTTCATTTTTACATCTTCCTTATCTTTCTATTTTATTTTATAATACCCCCCCCGATTTTCAAGTTAAACTAAATTTTTGCACAAAAAAATTATGCTTTTTCGCATAACTTTTTTAATCTATACTTAATAAAGTAATATGTGCATAGCCATTTCCAGATTTAGCACAATTGGCTGTTGGTGTTGCACTTTTGCATGTTGTTGAAATTGTTTTTGTTGATTCTTCACTTGATTCTGTACAATTATAACAATACATACTTTTTTCTAACAACAATGAATTCCCTATATAACTTGAACCTCCAGCACCTGCTCCGATGTTTGCTCCACTTCCACCATAATACCCACTTCCTCCTCCGGAACCTGCTCCGTCATGGTATATAGTCATAGCAGAATTTCCACCTTGTCCAAAAGATCCACAGTCAGCTCCGTTGCTATTACAACCAGCCGAGCTTTGATTTCCGGGATTTGAAAGACGGCCGACACCTGTATAATCTTGTAATAAATTTGTTGGTCTCATACCTGTATATCCTCCTGCTGAGCCTCCAACACCACCATTTGAACCATTGGTATAATGTCCACCTCCGCCTCCTGCAGCTACAATAATTAAATCTTTTTTATTGTTTACAAATGTAGATAAAAGACCTGACGAAGTTGCTATATGTGTCGCTCCGCCTCCACCAGCAGCTAGAGATTCAGTTTGAGTGTATGCTAAAGCTGAACCGCCTCCATTATATCCTCCATCACATCTAGTAGCAGTTGTACAATTTTTACCTGTTGATCCAATGTTTATATACAATTCATCCATTACATTCAATTTCACATTCCCATTAGAATATCCACCATATCCACCAATATACGTTTCATTTGCACTTCCACCTTGGGCTCCCCAAACTTCTAATTTATAAGTTCCCGCTACTGGAGCAACAAAAGTTTGTTCTCCTCCGGTATAATCAAATGTCCATTTTGTTTGTCCTTCATATTTTTTCTTTTCAGTTCTCGATATTTTATTAACTTTTAATTTACAAGTTAACTTTTTGGATACTATTCCATTAAGAACTTGATTTTTGTTAGTTTGGGATTCAATAGATAATGTATCAGTTATAAATTTAGAATCAGTGGAAATATAAGTTATACGCGAGTATCCGTTCCCTGATTTTGCACAAGCTGATACCGCTGAAGAAGATGTACATGTTGTACTGATAGTTTTGGTACTTGCATCCGTAGATTCTTCACAGTTATAACAATACATACTCTTATCAGTTAAAAGTGAATTTCCTATATATCCTGATCCACCAGCACCTGAGTTATAATCATTATTACTGTTCATTACTGTGTAACCACCATAGAAGCCACCGCCTCCGCCGCCGGTATCATTTGTTAAACCAGATTGCCCTATTCCAAAAACAAAACCACTAGTTTGAGTACCTGGGTCTCCAGTATTCGAATTTTTAGTTCCAGAAAATCCTCCTCCAGAACCTGAAGTAGCAGAAGTGTTTCCACCTCCACCGCCGCCTCCAGCAACCAGTAAAATATCGCCTTTTTTATTTTCTAATGTTGAAAGAAGCCCGCTACTTTTAGCAATGTGAGTTGCTCCGCCGCCTCCGGAAGATATTCCCGATGTTCCAGCATCTCCGCCTCCATTATATCCGCCTAAAGCAGAATATTTTGCTCCATCACCTTGACCACCAATATTGATATAAACTTTATCAGAAAGAGAAAAATTTACTGTACCAACCGAGTAACCACCATATCCGGATTTGTTTTTCATATAAAAATCACAATATCCACCACTTGCTCCCCAAACTTCTAACTTATACGTTCCTGCTATTGGAGCAGTAAATGTTTGCTCTCCTCCGGTATAATCATAATCCCATACATTATTAGTTTCACAATCAAGATAAGCTTCTGTATCATATTCGGTTGAAGCGTTAGTTATTTCATATTCTATTGAATCATTTTTTAAAAAATTTTCTATTGTGAATTCATCTTTTGTATCGTTTATTCCACTTACCTCAGTTCCATTTACTTTTAAATTAGAAAGATATACTTTAAAGTCACTTATGTTTTCTGCTAGCAATGCATTTCCATATATATTTACCGTTGCGTTATATGCTGCATAACCAATTACCATAAATAGAATTGCTATTAAAAGTATTGTCGTCTTCTTCACTTTTACATCTTCCTTATCTTTCTATTTTTATTTTATAATACCCCCCCCGATTTGCAAGGGAATTACTTTTATTTACATCATTTTGCATTTTATTCTGTTACTCTTGTCTATTATATTTAAATTATACAATTTATTTGTTGTAGAGTAAATATTCTATTCTTAGTATGTTAAAATTCTATCTTTATATTATTTTTACTTTAACAATTAAAAAAGAATCACTTTTCATGATTCTTTAGTTACTTATCAAAGTTATTCTTGCGTAGCCATTACCAGACTTAGCACAATTTTCAACTGGATTAGAGTTTACACATGTTGTTGAGATTGTTTTTGTATTTTCCTCGGATGATTCTTCACAGTTATAGCAGTACATTGTTTTTTCGGTTAGAAGTGAATTTCCGATATAACCAGATCCACCTCCAGCACTTGTCCAATTTCTCGATCCAGTTCCACCATAGAAGCCTCCACCGCCTCCGGCTCCACCTTGACCGCCAGTTCCTCCAAGTCCAAAAGACCCATTATAAGAAACATTTGTTACAAGTGTTTGGTTTCCTCCAACTCCATAAGAATAATTTGGCCAACCAGTTCCGTTTCCTCCAGTAAATCCACCACCGGATCCTCCAGCATATTTGCTATATTTATAAGTTTCTGACCAAGCTAAACTTGCGCCACCGCCTCCGCCAGCTACAATTAATAAATTATTTTTATTATTTTCTAAATCAGATAAAAGACCCGAAATAGTTGCTATATGAGTTGCTCCGCCACCAGCACCACTTCCATAGTCATCTTTGTTACTATCATAAAAATTATTGCCATTACCACCGCCATTATAACCACCAATAGATGTAGTTTTTGGAGAATTTACATTGAAAAGCATTGTACCATTTTCACCTTTACCGCCAACAGCTATAAAAAGGTTGTCATTTTTATTTAAATGAATTGTTCCTGTTGAATATCCACCATATCCACCAATTGCAGAACTACTTGATGGGTATACTCCATCTCCGCCTTGGGCTCCCCAAGTTTCAAGTTTATACGTCCCACTAAAAGGAGCTTTAAACTCTACTATTTCTTTTTTATAACTAAAATTCCACTTAGATTTTATCGAATTTAAAAGTGTTTTTGCAGGAATAGAGATTACAGGTCTTACTCCTCTATACGCATAACCATATCTATGAGCTGAAATTCTACTATCAGATCTAATTGCATAAATCTCTATATTGTTACTTGGAACTTCAGTCATAGTCCAATAAGATGTGGAATAAATCCATTCATACCCATCAGCTTGATCTTTAATCATACCATCAGTTAAAGTGGTATTATATAATTTATCAATTTCTGCTTTTGTTATTAATCGTATTTGATCATCATTTAAGTTTAATCCAATTTTTTTCAAATTTTCTTTATATAAATTAACATACTTTTCTACAATACTTCCATGATATGAATTGTAGTTTTCACCTTTTTCTGTATCGCTCGAATAAAAAACTTCACCATTAACTGGATACTCTATTTTATCTGTGTAAATTCCACCCAACATAGTTTTATTTTGAAAGCCATAGCCTTCAGTTTGTTCATCAATATTTTCAATATTAGTTGATGAAAGCAAATTTCTACCTACCATTAAGTTATATTTTGAAAGCATTTTGACGTTTTCTCCATCATAATCATAAACATAAAAACATTCCTTGTTATAACAAACCTCATCACCCACATTAAAGCCGGTTCCAGACATAATATTGAAATTTGTTTCAACTTTACTTTTTGATATTTTTTTCAATTTTAATTTACACGTCAACGATTTTGCTGTAACATCACTGATTTCATCTTTTTTAAAAGAACCAGATTCAATATTTAAAGATTCAAGTTTTATATTTTCGATTGAGTAAGTTAAAGTGATACGAGCATAACCATTTCCGGACTTAGCACAATTAACTGTTGGATTAGAGTTAACACACGTTGTATTAACTGTTCTAGTATCTGTCTCACTAGACTCGCTACAATTATAGCAATACATTGCTTTACTAGATAAAAGACGTGATCCAATATATCCCGAACCTCCACCAGCACTTGTCCAAGTTCTCGAGCCAGTTCCTCCGTAATAACCGGAACCTCCACCGGCTCCACCTGTTGCACCAGTTCCACCAAGTCCAAATAAACCATAATAAGCAACATCAGTTACGCGACTTTGACTTCCACCAATACCATATGAATAATTTGGCCATCCTGTTCCGTTTCCTCCGTTATAACCGCCACCAGAACCACCTGCATATTTTTTATATCCATCATTTTGTGACCAAGATAAGCTTGCACCACCGCCGCCACCAGCTGCAATTAGTACAGAATCACTACTGCCATTTTTTAAAAGATCATTATTATATGATATATGAGTTGCTCCTCCGCCGCCTCCAGTTCCATAAAAGTATTGACCATCATAAGCATTGCTTCCATCTCCGCCGCCATTATAACCACCAGCAGAAACAGAGTTTCCTACACTTCCATTAGCAGGCATTACTCCACTGGTTCCTTTTCCACCAGCCACTACAAAAAGTCTAACATTTTTTGTTAAACTATAATTTCCAAATGCATAACCACCATATCCACCAATTGCAGAGCTAGAAGATGGGAATGTGCCATCTCCACCTTGCGCTCCCCATACTTCTAATTTATATCTCCCAGCTGCTGGCGTAAGAAAATTTTGAATACTTCCAGTATAATCAAAATCCCAAGATTTTCCTACATTTTCATCTTCTCTTTCGCATTCTAAATAAGCTTCTGTATCATACTCTGTTGAATCATTAGTTATTTCATAATCTATTATTGCATTTTCTAAACTTTTTATTGTAAATTCATCTTTTGTTTCATTTATTTCACTTACTTCTGTTCCATTCACTTTTAAATTAGAAAGATATATTTTGAAGTCACTTAAATTCTCAGCTAGCAATGCATTTCCATATATATTTACTGTTGCGTTATATGCTGCATAACCAATTACCATAAATAGAATTGCTATTAAAAGTATTGTCGTCTTCTTCACTTTTACATCTTCCTTATCTTTCTATTTTTATTTTATAATACCCCCCCCGATTTGCAATATCTTTTAGAAAATTTAATCATAAAATTTAAAAAGATATCCAAATATAATATTATAAAAATTTTTGTTCATATAGACTAACTATAATTTAAATTTTGCAACATTTGCATTAAATATCACTTTATTTAGAAATAATAATGACAAATATAAAAATACATTTTATTATAGTGCTGTGTGCATACTATAATAATTATAGCTTAATATTCATTTTTATACAACATATGTGTTCAATTTTGAACTTTTATTTTATTTAATTTGCTAATTATATTATAGGTGAATTATTATGTATTATACAGACAGGATGAAATGGTTAAGAGATATGAAAAATATTACTCAAAAAGAGATTGCTGCTTATTTAGGAATAAAACAACAACAATACGCTAGATATGAAAAAGGCATAAATGTTATGCCAGTTACATATTTGATAAAATTATGTCAATTTTATAATATTTCTGCAGACTATATACTAGGCTTAACTAGTAGAATAGAAACCATAAAAACTGAAAATGAAAAAGAAAAGGAATTAGTCATAAGCTAATTCCTTTTTTTAAAATAATGATAATTGGTTAGATTCACTTAAACCATCTAAACAACCTAAAGCTTTAAGTTTTTCTATTGATGAACCATTTACTTTTCCACGTTTTTGTAA
This sequence comes from uncultured Bacilli bacterium, assembly GCA_934101115.1. Taxonomy (GTDB): domain Bacteria; phylum Bacillota_I; class Bacilli_A; order RF39; family UBA660; genus CAG-582. The sequence goes on from CAKOPW010000007.1 coordinate 64,511, forward strand.
ATCTTCTTGAGAAATAAATGGAGCTTCTTTTCTTGCTTTTATTATTTCTTTAGCAACGTTTTCTCCAAGTCCATCTAATGCACAGAAAGGAATAATTAAACCTTTTCCATCTTCTGTAATTACAAACTTTTTAGCATCACTTTTTTCAATGTCAATATTTTTAAAATATATACCTCTTGCTGCTGCCTCAAGACATATGCATAAAGTATCACGCGTATCAGTTTCTTTGTTACTTGCTAAATTTCCTTTTGCATCGATTTCATCAATTTTTTCACGTATGGCATTTTCTCCTCTAATCATCGAAGGTATATCAAATGCATCTCTTCTTATAGAAAGGTATGCACAATAATACCAAATTGGATGATGAACTTTAAACCAGGCAATTCTAAAAGCACTTGTAACATATGCAGTAGCATGTGCTTTTGGGAACATGTATTGTATTTTTCTACATGATTCAATATACCATTCTGGAATATTATATTCTCTTAAGAAAGCTGCATGTTCTGCCCAAGTTGCAGGATCTTTACTAGGTTTTCCTTTACGAACAAATTCCATTATTTTGAAGGCTTGTCCAGCTGGAACTCCCCATTGAATTAAGTTAACCATGATATCATCACGACATCCAATAACATTTTTAAATGGAACTTGAATATTGCCATTTTCATCAGGTGTACACAAGTCTCTTGCATTACCTAACCATACATCAGTACCATGTGAAAGACCAGATATTTTAATAAGTTCAGCAAACGTCGTTGGTTTTGTTTCTTCTAGCATTCCAAGTAGGAAAGATGTTCCAAATTCAGGCACTCCAAGAGTTCCTGTTGGGCAATATTTAACTCCATCTTTACTTGTTAAACCTCTAAGGCGAGTTTTTTCAACTCCTAAAACTTCTGGGCCTGTAAATATTTTCATAGTATCGCGGTCACCTAAATCGATTTTAGTAACATCTATACCCGAAAGATCTTGTAACATTTTTAATACGGTTGGATCATCGTGTCCAAGTATATCAAGTTTTAAAAGGTCAGCATCAATTGCATGGTAATCAAAGTGTGTAGTTCTCCAAGCAACTGTTGGATCATCTGCTGGATATTGAAATGGCGTAAAATCCCAAATGTCTTTATATCCTGGAACAACTACTATTCCACCTGGATGTTGTCCAGTTGTTCTTTTAACTCCTGTACATCCAACTGCCATTCTCTCAACCTCTGGTATACGAATAAACGATTTAACCAAACCTTTTTTTCTAAGTTCATCTTTGCTTGTTACTGAAAGGCCAAAACATGCACATTCAATAGTTAACTCATTATACATTACATCTTCATAATACCCTTGAACATAACCAAACGCTGTCTTATCAGCAACGGTACCAATAGTTCCGGCACGATAAACATTATCCGTACCAAACAAAACTTTTGTATATTCATGCGCACTTGCTTGATTATCTCCTGAGAAGTTAAGGTCTATATCTGGAACTTTTTCTCCAGCAAATCCTAAGAATGTTGCAAATGGCATGTCATTTCCTTGGTGAATCATTTTAGTTCCACATTTTGGACAATTAGTTTCTGGCAAATCGAATCCACTTGGATAATTTTCAGAGTAAGGATGACCATCTTTATCATTGAATTCACTATATTGGCAATTTGGACAATAATAATGTGCTGGAAGACCATTACATTCTGTAATACCCATCATACTTGCAACAAATGAAGAACCAACTGAACCACGTGATCCAACTAAATATCCATCATCGTTTGAGTGTTTAACAAGTTTTTGAGCTATCAAGTAAATAACGTCAAATCCTCCACCAATAATTCCTGTTAGCTGAGCTTTCGCTTCTTCTATAGCTTCTTCATCAGTTAATTCTTTATCACTAAGTCTTTTAACTTGTTCTTTTTTTAAATTAACTACTCCATCATATCCACTCATTATTACATCATGAAGCGTTGGAGTAAATATCGCTTTTTTCTCTTCTTCACTCATTTCTGGATGTTCAATATCAATTTTTTCTTGAACTAATACATTAATTTTATCTCCATAGAATTCTTGAGCAATACGTTCCTCAATATTAGCAGGAAGTGGATCTCCATACATACTATGAGCTTTATCAAATACAAGATCACGACACGTTTCTTGAGAATGTTCAATAATTGGAGAATATGGTTTATCAGGATAAACTACTACTTCAATCTCCTCCAACATATCAATTATTTTATTTGGATTCTCAATAACTATTTCATGAATTAAATCTCGATCGTTTAACCATGCGAATTCATCTAACATCTCTCTTGTAGTTCTAAAGAATTGATTAGGAATATGTCCCATTTTAGGGATTTCACTTTTAGTATATTTGCATAGAAGTGAATAAGTTCCATTAACATAATTAACGCTTACTAAACCAGCTATTTGTAATTTTCTTAAAGAAGAATCTATCATATACTTCTTTTCTTCAAAACTTGTTTTAGCTACAGCTTCATCTTGATTGTTTTTATCAATTGCATAAACTAAAGCCAAATTATTGGACGTGATCTCCACATTTCTTACATTAGTTAACGCATAAATATATTTTAAAACTTTTATATCTACACTTGTTAAATCATGTCCTTTATCATGAACTTGTTTTATAGCATGTTCAATGTTTTCTTTATTAACATTAACTTTGTAATCACCCTTTAAATATCTAGCTAATGGATGTCTTCCTTTTCCAGGAACATTTTGATTAACAATTATTTCTCTACTGATTAAATCTTGTGGATCAATATTATGTACATCTGATGTTGCAACAATCATTTTTCCAAGACTTTTGGCACATTTAATAATTTTTCTTATTGCAAGTTTTAAATCATCCATATTAGATATATCATGATTTTTAAGCAAATGTTTATAGTTATCAATTGGTTGAATTTCAATATAATCATAGAACTTCATAGCCTCAATCAAATCTTCTTCACATCTTGTCAAAGCGAGATTAAAGATCTCACCATTTAAACAAGCAGAACCAATTAGTATTCCTTCACGATACTCATTTATTAGCTTTCTTGGTATTTTAGCATTTCTTTCAATAAAGTTTGTATTAGCAAAACTGATAAGTTTAAACATATTTTTTAAACCAACTTTATTTTTAGCAATGAAAGTTACATGTTTTGTAAAATCATAGATATTAGCAAGATTTTCTGTAAATGTTTTACCTGGAATATTTTCATACATTTGTAAGAAATCATCTTTACACCAAGGGAATTTCCATACATAATCCTTATTATCATATTTCAAGAAAGGATAATCTTTATCTTCATAAGTTTTATCTTCTTCTACTGGAATTACATAGTTTTTATATGAACATAATTCAGCAATATTGCCAAGTTTCTTATGGTCATTTCTAAAAGCAACATCCTCTAGTTTATAAAGATCATTTAATTCAGATATTTTAGTTAAACCTTCAATTTGTTTTAACATCTTATTGAATATATATCCAGTATTTTCTGAGTCGACATCAGCACCATGGTGTTGTCCAACATAAATAGTTACTGGTATTTCTTTTTCACCAAATGTACTTGAATAATTTATGACACAAGCATTTTCTGCTGGATGAAGTGTAAAATCACGTTTTATTACGCTTCCATCTTTAAATTTAACCTCAATTTCACATTTTTCCGTTTTACTCTTCTTATAAATTGTTGGAAGATAATAAGTATTTCTAACCTTAGTTACTTTACTTTCAGTTGTAATATCATTATCTAAATATTCTTCACTTTGAACTTTCAAAATAGATTCAGAGTCAACTAAAACATCTTCAATCTTTTCTCCGTCTTCATCATCAAATTTGAAACTTCCAGTAGGAAGTGATGAATCACTTTGCTCTTCATCTTCTGCCTCACCAGTATCAATACCATAAAATTTACCTAAAGCTTTCAAACTATGTTTCTTAAGTTCACGGTTAATAACTCTTGATAACATTAAGGTATCAATAATTGGATTTTCCAATTTTCCTAAATTATATTTATAATATGCCATATCTAACATATTCTTATCGAATCTAGCATTGTGCGCTACTAAAGGTAAAGAACCAATCCATTCCTTAAAACGCTTTATAACATTTTCTTCATTATCAGCATCTTTAACGTCATCATCACTTATATTAGTAACTCTTGTAATTGATTCATCTATATGTCGTCCTGGATTAATAAGTTCATCGAATCTATCAACAACTTCACCATTTTTAAGTTTTACTGCACCAATTTCAATCATAGAATCACTTAAACCAGGGTTAAAACCTGTTGTTTCTGTATCGAATATAACAAATGTATTATCTTCAATTAGTTCATCATTTGGATTGAAAACAACGTTAAGTTTGCTTTCAGTCATCTCAAGTTCAACACCATATCCAGCTTTAAATGGAACAAAATTTTTCTTTTCTTCTTTTAAACTTTCAATATACTTTTCTAACTCTTCTATTCCTTCTTGATTTCCTGAACTTTTAATATTTTCAAGAGTTTCTTCATTTTCTTTAATCTTAGCATCAAGATCTTTTTTTCTTCCCTTATTAAATTTTGTAACTGTATCAAATACATGTGGAAATGATTGACAGCAATCATGATCAGTTATAGCAATACCTTTATGACCATATTCCATTGCGCGCTTCACTAAAGCAACTTCATCACAAACACCATCCATTTGGCTCATCATTGTATGTGCATGAAGTTCACATCTTTTTTCAATTTCTTCATCTTTTCGCTTAATAGTAGGATCATCAATTTCTTCATAACTTCTAAATTGGAAAACCAAATCATGTGCAAAAGAATCATCTCTAACTTGACCAATAAAATGATACCATTTACCAGATTTTAATTCTTTTCCATATTTATTAAATTCTTCTTCATCACTTGCAAAAGTTTTAGCTAATATGCTCGAAGTATTGTCACTTATTTTCAAAGTTACTAAATATAATGGATTACCATCTTTTTTCTTTAAAACACTGAAGTCTGCAGAAAAAATATAAGCTTCCAAATTTACCGCATTTTCCTCTTTTTCAATCGAAGCAATAGAAACAATGCCTTCTCTTTGATATTCAACTTTTTTCTTAGGTGTCCATTTTGGTTTATCTTCAACAACCACTTTTGTTGGAATAACAACATTTTCCTTAGCAGCTTCTATTTTTTCTTTTATATTCTTTTTCTCTTCTTCATTTATTTTAAATGAAGCATCTATTCCATGTATACCAAGAGTATCCATACGATTTAAAATTTTCTTCACTTCTTTTTTTAAAGTTGCCTCTTCACTTTTGCTTGTAACTTCTATTAAAATAATATCATCATCAATATCAATAGAATCTTTATTTATTCCACTCAAACTTGGATAGTTATTTATTACCTCATCTAAAAAATATAAGAAATACTCAAGAATTAATTGACTTGGTAATACCTCATAATTCATCTCGATAATAATAGATTTAACGTCATTTATTCCATCTTTACACAAAGTAATCAAGTTCATCATTGATTTTACAGGAATAAGTTCTTTTGCATTAATTCTAATAATCCAAGTTGTTCCATTATCCCTTATTGCCATTTCTTTAAACTTAGCATTTTCAAATGCAAGTACATCATTATAATTGATTAATTTAAAAAAGTTTATTAGTTTTTCATCCATGAAGCCACATCCTACCTATATGAATTATTATACAATAAATATCATTAAAACTAAACCGATTTATCAACTTTTTTAATAGTATTTTTATGTAAAGAAAAAACTTAACACAAAAAAAGGAACCTGCTATAAAGTTCCTTAAACGCATCGCTATCAAATTATTGGTACTAGCAATAAAAAAATAGACAATCTAACGTAGAGTGTCCCCCCGATCTCAGGGTGACATTCAACATGAAAAAAACCGAATGTTCCCTGTTTATTTTATGCAACATTGATAGCTAAATTAATAATACTACAGATATCGCTTTAAAACAAGAAAAAAGAAATATTACAGACTTTCAAAATCGAACATTTGTATTTTTTATCTTGATTTTATTTCACTATGCTGCTACAATTAGGTTTAGGAACATCAGTTGTTGAGTGTCTACCTCTAATCTTTATAGAGAGGAGGTTCTTGATATATATGGGAAAGAAAGATTTTTTAATTTTAAGCTTAATCATTATTATCAACTTATTAATAGCCTTACTCTTCATTATCTTGAAGTAGTATCAACTATAAATAAAAACGACACTCATCTGCAAAGATAAGTGTCTATAAACCATTAGGTAGACATTCAACTTGGCTTACTGAATGTTCCCTTTTTTATTGTATGCAATATTGCATCTCTAAAAACATATTACTACATATGTTTTTATTTTGCAAGAAAAAAAATAAATATTGCAGATATTCAAAATCGAACATTTGTATTTTTCATCTTGATTTTGTTGCATTACACTGCTACAATTAGGTTTAGGAACATCAGTTGTTGGGTGTCTGCCTCTACTCTTTATGGAGAGGAGGTTTGATAAAATGAGAACAAGAACTTTTATTTTAAAATTTCTTAGACTTATTGCTATCATTTTATTACTTACCACCTTATTGGTTTTAGCAATAAAAAAATGACACTTAATTCATTAGAATTAAATGTCCAACCAAAATAATAATAGGTAGACATTCAACTAGCAAAAACTGAATGTTCCCTTTTTTTATTGTATGCAATATTGCATCTCTAAATACATATTACTACATATGTTTTTATTTTGCAAGAAAAAAGAAGAAACTATTCAGCTTCTTCTTCGTTAGTTTCTTCATCAACAACAACTAACTCTTCTTTAATATCATCAGTATCATCATCTAAGAATTGATCTTCTAATACTTCGCTAGCATCATCAGATAAGAAATCTTTTTCAAGTTGAATTTCAATATCTGAATATTGTTTAGCACCAGTTCCTGCTGGGATAAGTTTACCAAGGATAACATTTTCTTTTAATCCCTTTAAGTAATCAACTTTACCTTTAATAGCAGCGTCTGTTAATACTCTTGTAGTCTCTTGGAATGATGCAGCAGATAAGAATGAATCAGTTTCAAGAGCACTCTTAGTTATACCTAAGATTACTGGTCTACCAGTAGCTGGTACACCACCAGATAAGATAACTGGTTTATTTCTATCAGCAAATTCTTTCATTGATACTGTTAATCCTGCAACTAAATCAGAATCTCCTTCATCAACTACTCTCATCTTATTAATCATTCTACTAGCTATAATTTCAACGTGTTTATCAGAAATATCAACACCTTGAGATTTATATACTTTTAAGATTTCTTTTAAGATATAATTTTGAGTTGTAATTGGGTCAGTAACAGCAAGTAATTCTTTTGGACTAATAGCTCCTTGAGTAAGTTTTTGTCCAGCAACTACTTCAGTACCAACTTCTACAACTAATTTAGCTTCATAAGTTGTTGTATGTTCTCTAGATTCAACATCGTTTGTAATAGTAACTTTCCATTTACCATTGGCGTCCTCAATATTTGTAACTTTACCATTGATTTCAGCAATAGTAGATTTACCTTTTGGATTACGAGCTTCAAACAACTCTTCAACTCTTGGAAGACCTTGAGTGATATCGGCATCTCCACCATGGGCAGCACCACCTGAGTGGAATGTACGCATTGTTAACTGAGTACCAGGTTCACCAATTGATTGAGCAGCCATAATACCTACAGCTTCACCAGTTTCAACTAAGTTACCAGTAGCTAAGTTAATACCATAACATTTTTGACATACACCATTTTCAGCTGTACATGTTAGAGCACTACGAATTTCAACTTCTTTAATTCCTGCTTTAACAATCTTAGCAGCAATTGATTCAGTAATAAGTTCGTTTTTATCAATAATTGTTTCTTTTGTTTCTGGATTAATTACCTTCTTAGCAGTATATCTTCCAGTTATACGATCGATTAAACCTTCAATTACAGATCCATCTTTATCATCAACTAAGTCAGATACAACTAGACCAGATAAACATCCACAATCAGCTTCTTTAACAATAATATCTTGAGCAACATCTACAAGTCTTCTTGTTAAGTAACCTGAATCGGCAGTACGTAATGCTGTATCGGCAGATCCTTTACGAGCACCATGTGTATTTAAGAAGAACTCATTAACTTTACGTCCTTCAACAAGTGATGAAGTTATTGGAACTTCAGAAACTGTTCCATCTGGTTTTGCCATTAATCCTGACATTCCTGCCATTTGACCGAATTGTCCAACAGATCCACGAGCACCAGAGTTCATCATCATGAAGATTGGATTATCAATTTGTTCTTTGGCAATACTAGCAAGTTCACCGTGAACCTTATCTTGTACGCCATTCCATACGTCACATACTGAATTATGTCTTTCTTCATCAGTAATTAAACCACGTTTATATTGTTTGTTGATTTGTTCAACTTTATCATGACCTTCTTTTAAGTATTCTTGCTTATGAGCAGATACAACGATATCAGACATTGAGAATGTAATACCTGCTATAGTAGAGAACTTAAATCCTAAGTCTTTTAATTTATCAAGCATTATTGAAGTTTCAGTTGTTTTATAACGTTTGAAAACTTGAGCAATAATCTTTTGTAAATCTTTCTTACCAAATGGTTGAGAAAGAGGCATTTTACTTATTTCTTCTGGAATATTTACTCCTTGATCTAAGAAATATTTCATTGGAGTTATTCCTTCAATATTTTCTTTAGTTGGTTCAGCTAAATATTGGAAAGTATCTGGTAAAATTTGGTTAAATTTAATTTTACCTACAGTAGTTACTAAATACTTATCTTGAACATCATCTAAGAATAATTTATATTTAAAGCTTCTAACTGGAATAGCGATTCTTGTATGTAAAGTAATTTCTTTTCTTTCATAAGCCATTAAAGCTTCATCTTCATTTTTATATACTTTACCTTCATGCTCTTCTCCAGCTTTTTCCATTGTTAGATAGTAGTTACCTAAAACCATATCTTGTCCTGGAGTAACGATTGGTTTTCCATCAGATGGTTTTAAGATGTTGTTAGCACCTAACATAAGAATTCTAGCTTCAGCTTTAGCTTCTTCTGAAAGCGGAACGTGTACTGCCATTTGGTCTCCATCGAAGTCAGCGTTGAATGCTGTACAAACAAGTGGATGTAGACGAATAGCTTTACCACCTACTAGTTTAGGTTCAAATGCTTGAATACCTAATCTATGTAGAGTTGGTGCACGGTTTAACATTACTGGATGTTCAGTGATAACATCTTCAACGATATCCCAAACACAGTCATCTCTATTATCAATTAATTTCTTAGCGCCTTTAATATTGTGAGCAAGTCCTGCATTAACTAAACCATTAATTACATGTGGTTTAAATAATTCAAGAGCCATCTCTTTAGGTATACCACATTGATACATCTTTAAGCTTGGTCCAACAACGATAACTGAACGACCTGAGTAGTCAACACGTTTACCTAATAAGTTTTGACGGAAACGTCCTTGTTTACCTTTAAGCATACTAGATAATGATTTTAATGGACGACTTGATGCAGCTGTAACACTTCTACCACGTCTACCATTATCAAATAATGTATCTACTGCTTCTTGTAACATACGTTTTTCGTTTTGAACGATTATTGATGGAGCACCTAATTCAAGTAATTTTTTTAAACGATTATTTCTATTAATAATTCTTCTATATAAATCATTTAAATCAGATGTAGCAAATCTACCACCATCAAGTTGAATCATTGGTCTTAAATCTGGTGGAATAACTGGAATAGCATCTAGTATCATCCATTCAGGTTTATTACCACTTTCTTGGAATGCAACTAAACAATCAAGACGTTTACCTAAACGAATTCTCTTTTGACCTGTTGCGCCATTTAATTCTTCTTTTAATGCTTCAACTTCTTTATCAACATCTACTTCTTGTAGAAGTTTTTTGATAGCTTCAGCACCCATACCTACTTCAAAACCATTTCCATATTTTTCATAGTAAGCACGATATTCTTTATCAGATAAAGTTTGTTTCTTTGCAAGTGGAGCATTTCCTGGATCAATTACTACATAACTTACGAAATATAGTACTTCTTCTAGTTCTCTTGGAGACATATCTAGAACAAGCCCCATTTTAGATGGAACACCTTTAAAGAACCAAATATGAGAGCAAGGAGAAGCAAGCTCTATATGTCCCATACGTTCACGACGTACTTTAGACTTAGTAACTTCTACTCCACATCTATCACATATTACATTTTTATATCTTAATCTTTTATATTTACCACATGAACATTCATAATCTTTACTTGGTCCAAAGATTTTTTCACAGAATAGTCCATCTCTTTCTGGTTTTAAAGTACGATAGTTGATAGTTTCTGGTTTTTTTACTTCACCATAAGACCATTCTCTTATTTTCTCAGGGCTAGCAATACTAATTCTTATACCTTTAATGTTGTTAACTTCTAACATTATTCTTCCCCTCCTTCAAAACCATTTTCCAAAGCCATTATATCATCAATGCTTGGTTCACTTTCGAATTCTTCATCTTCATCTTCGAATTCATCTTTTTCTTCTTCTACTGGAGTTTCTTCTTCAACAGGTTTTCCTTTTACTTCTCCAGTATTGATATCTATTTCATCAATAGTTAATGCATCTCCATCATCTTCGTCTGCTTCTAGTTCTCTTAAATCATGAACTTTATCGTCATAATCGATCATTTCAATATTTAATCCTAGAGCTTGGAACTCTTTAATCAATACTCTGAAGCTTTCTGGAACACCAGCAGTTGAAATTGGTTTACCTTTAACTAAAGCTTCATATACTTTAACACGTCCAGTTACATCATCTGATTTAACTGTCATAATTTCTTGTAGAACATGACTTGCACCATATGCATATAGTGCCCAAACTTCCATTTCTCCAAATCTTTGACCACCAAATTGAGCTTTACCACCTAAAGGTTGTTGAGTAACTAAACTGTATGGTCCAGTTGAACGAGCATGAAGTTTGTCATCTACCATGTGGTGAAGTTTAATCATATACATGACACCAACAGATACTCTGTTTTCGAATGGTTCACCAGTTTTACCATCATATAGAACAGTTTTACCATCATGATCCATTCCAGCTTCATCCATCATTTCATAGATTTCATCGATTGTTGCACCATCGAATACAGGAGTAGCAACATGTACGCCAAGTTTCTTAGCAGCCATACCTAAGTGTAATTCTAGAATTTGTCCTAGATTCATACGGCTTGGAACACCTTGTGGATTTAATACTACATCTACAGGTCTTCCATCTGGCATATAAGGCATATCCTCTTCTGGTAATATCAATGAAACAACACCTTTATTACCATGACGTCCAGACATCTTATCTCCTACTTGAATCTTACGTTTTTGAACTATGTAAATTCTTACAACTTTAGATACACCAGCAGGAAGTTCATCACTGTTTTCTTTAGTATATACTTTAACATCATGAACAATACCATCAGCTCCATGAGCAACTCTTAATGAAGTATCTCTAACTTCACGAGTTTTTTCTCCGAATATTGCATGTAATAATTTTTCTTCTGAAGTTAATTCTTGAACACCTTTTGGAGTAACTTTACCAACTAGGATATCTCCTTCATGTACTTCAGTACCAATTCTAATAATACCTTCAGCATCAAGATTACGTCTTGCATCTTCACCAACGTTTGGTATATCACGAGTAATCTCTTCAGGTCCAAGTTTAGTATCACGACAATCTATATCATAATGTTCAATATGTAGAGATGTATAAACATCATCTTTAACTAATCTTTCATTTAATACAACAGCATCCTCATAGTTATATCCATTACATGTCATAAATGCTACAACCATGTTTTTACCTAAAGCTAATTCACCTTTATCAGTTGAAGGTCCATCAGCTATAACTTCTCCTTTGTGTACCTTTTCACCAGCAACAACAATTGGAGAATGATTTATACAACTTTCAGCATTACTTCTTTCAAAGTTTGCTAAGTAATATACATCTTTATCTTTTTGAGTTTTAACAACTATTTTTTTAGCATCAGCATATTCAACTACACCATCTACTTTACAAACTATTGTAGATCCTGAATCTCTTGCTGCTATATACTCAACACCTGTTCCAATTAAAGGAGCTTCTGTTCTAAGTAGTGGAACAGCTTGACGTTGCATGTTTGAACCCATTAGGGCACGAGTTGCATCATCGTGATCCAAGAATGGAATAATACTTGTAGTGATTGAAACAATTTGACTTGGGGCAACATCAATGAAGTTAATTTGACTTGCTTTAGCATAAACGTTATCACCATTTAAACGACATGCATTTTCATCACTTGTTAAATTATTATTTTCATCCATTTCAATAGTTGCTTGTCCGATGTAATAGTCTGCTTCTTCATCAGCAGTTAAATAAACTATTTCATCAGTAACATGTTTATCAACAACTTTTCTATATGGAGTCATTATAAATCCATATTCATTAATCTTAGCATAGCTTGCTAAAGATGTGATAAGACCGATGTTTGCACCTTCTGGAGATTCGATTGGACAAATTCTTCCGTAGTGAGATACGTTAACGTCACGAACATCCATTCCAGCTCTATCACGAGATAAACCACCAGGTCCTAAAGAACTTAAACGACGTTTATCTGTTAACTCAGCTATTGGATTGATTTGATCCATGAATTTTGACAATTGACTTGAACCAAAGAATTCTTTCATAGCTGCTGTAACTGGTCTTATGTTGATTAATGTTTTTGGAGTAATTTGATCTAATTCTTGAGTAGTCATTCTTTCACGAATAACTCTTTCCATACGAGCAATACCAGTTTTGAATTGATTTTGAATTAATTCACCAACTTGTCTTACACGTCTGTTTCCTAAATGGTCAATTTCATCAACGTTTCCAAATCCATCAAGTAAGTCTAAATAATAGCTTACCGCACCATAAACATCACTTATAGTAAGTCTTCTAGAATCGATTGATTGATCATTACCGATTATAGTAATTACTCTATTTTCATTCTTTTTATCATATACTTTTACTGTTTGAACTTTATTATATTGATCAAGTTCATCATTAATTTTAATTTCTTTTACATTGTAACCATCGGCAAATATTGGTCTTAATGTTTCAAGAATTGTTTTATCTACTATTGTACCTTTTTCGCATATAACTTGTTTATCGACTTTAATATCTTCTGCTAGTTTCATTCCTAAAAGTCTATCTAAGACATTTAGTTTTTTATTAAATTTATAACGTCCAACTTTTGCTAAGTCATAACGGAACTTATCGAAGAATCTTGTAATCATTTGGTTCTTTGCAGATTCAAGTGTTGCAGGTTCTCCTGGACGTAATTTTTCATATATTTCAATTAAGGCTTCATCAGTATTCTTAGTTGAATCTTTTTCTAAAGTATTTTTAATGAATTGATTATCTTCACCAAATACTTCTAGAATTTCTTCATCACTAGATAAACCTAAAGCACGTAATAATGTTGTAATAGTAACTTTTCTAGTTCTATCAATACGAACATATACAACATCACGAGCATCAAGTTCAAATTCTAACCATGTACCTTTATTTGGAATAATTTCTCCAGAAACAACTGGACGTCCATTTTTATCAATTTCTCTTTTGAAATAGATTGATGGACTTCTTACTAATTGAGATACGATTACTCTTTCTACACCATTAATAATGAATGTTCCTGCATCAGTCATCATTGGCATGTCGCCTAAGAAGATTTCTTGTTCTTTAACTTCTCCAGTTTCATGAATGAATACTCTTGCTTGAACCTTTAAAGGTGCTGAGTAAGTAACCATTCTTTCTTTAGATTCCTTTACTCCATATCTAGGTTCATCAAATGAATATGAATCGAATTCAAGTGATACCTTTCCTGTGAATGATTCTACTGGGAATACATCTTTAAATACTTCATCAATTCCTTCAGTTAAGAACCAATCATAACTTTTCTTTTGAATTTCTAACAAGTCAGTCAATGCCAAGGCGTTAGTAGTTTTTGAGAAAGATCTTCTTTCTCTATGGTCACCAAATTTTTGAACTTTGTATGCCATCATTTCACCCCAATACTATAGTAATTTTTTGAGCTTCTCCACGCAAAAAGGAGTATTCGCCACCAATTTAAAATTTTATCAGTAAATTATTTACTTGTCAATAAGTTTTGCTTTAATTATATAAAAACCCTTGCTTTTTTCAATTATATTTACATCGTATATACTTTTCATAGTTTCAATCATGCTTTTAGCCCCTTGATCTTTACGCATTACGATATAAAGATAACCGGATTTATTTAGATGTTTACTTGCTCCCATAATAAATTCAGTAATAACAGCTTTACCTGCACGAATAGGAGGATTAGTTAATATTACATCAAAACTCTCATCTATATTAGAATAAATATTTGATTCAACTATATTAACTTTCAAACCAAACTTTTTAGCATTCATTTCTGTTAAATGAAGGGCCCGTTTGTTAACATCTGCAAGAGTAACGGATGTATTTTTATACTTGCAAACCGTTAAACCAATTACACCATATCCACAACCTAAATCAAGAACACTTGAATATGATATATCTTCTTTTAAAAAAGTTTCAATTAATAATTTAGAACCATAATCAACTTTATCTTTAGAAAACACACCTAAATCACTCGTAAACTCTAAAGAATCATCAAAAATATGCAAATAAACGTTTCTAAATTCACTTTTTAATTTACTATTATTAGTAAAATAATGTTCCATAAGATTCCCCTTTGATAAACAAAATTATATCAAATTATACAATCTAACTCAAGCAATATTTAGGCAAATCTTTTATTTTCACAACAAAAAAATAAGATATGTAAATTACACATCTTATTATAAATATTCTTTTGTTCAACATTTTTTGATTTGTCAAAAAATAGATTTTAGATGTCTAGATATCTTCAGGGAGACAGAACTAGCGGCAAGAGACAGAACCAGAAGAGCTCACAGTGCAGTCCCCAGCCGCGTTATCGATGCAAATCACGTCGCCATTCGAACGAGCACTGCAGTCGAATGCAGCAGAGCCGCAGTTGAAGCCAGAACTACGGCCACTACAAGCTGATTCTCCAAAATGATTCTTTAATGCTAAAACCGAATTATCATAATCATTTGGTTTGATACAAAACAATCCATTATCATTTATACATACTGCCTTTGAATTGTCAGTTCCCAATCTTACAAATACATTTTTTCCTAATGTTGTATAATCTGTTGCACTTGATGTTGTTGGATCGCCGAATGCATAATATGGTCCACTACTAGCTAATGTATCTCTTTCCACTGCATTAAATTCTAACTTACATGTATATTCTTCACTTACTTCTTCTGTTGCTACTTGATCTAGTGTTACTGTTAATGTTCCATTTAATGTTTCTTTTGCTTTAACAATAGTTGCATTATTTTCTAGTTCATTTTTGATACTTGTATATTTTGCTGTTGTTCCATTCTTTGGTACACATGTTACACTTACTTCTCCATCATAGTTACTTGAATTATTTGTTACTTCATATGTTAGTACTGATGTTTGATTTAATGTTTTTAGTTCACTAGTTGTAAATGTTATTATCTTCTTTGTATCATCTATTACAGAGTTGTATGCATCCTTTCCAT
>CAKOPW010000008.1 GCA_934101115.1 uncultured Bacilli bacterium
CTAATAGTAGTATAGCTACTATGATTCCTGTTTTAGCTGTTTTATTCTTTTTCATCTATTTTACACACCTTTCTATGTTTACATTTTACCCCATTTTTTTACAATTATCTACTTTTTTTTAACTATTTTTATAAGTTTTACATATTGATGTCAAATTTGTAAAAAAAAGACATGTAATTATTTACATATCTAATTCATTTTTTCTAGGTTTCATCGTTGGGAATAAAAGTACATCTCTAATTGATGCAGATTCTGTAAAGAACATTACCAATCTATCTATTCCATAACCTATTCCACCAGCAGGTGGCATACCATATTCCAAGGCTTCGATAAAGTCATAGTCTATATCGTTTGCTTCTTCATTTCCTAATTCTTTTTCTTTTAATTGTTCTTTGAATCTTTCTAATTGATCAATTGGATCATTAAGCTCTGTATAAGCATTTGCTGCTTCTTTTCCAGAAATGAATAATTCAAATCTATCAACAAATCTTGGATCTTCAGGATTTTTCTTAGTAAGTGGAGAAATCTCAATTGGATGTCCATAAAGGAATGTTGGTTGAATTAATGTTTCTTCTACATATTTTTCAAAGAATAAATTGATTATATGGCCAACAGTATGTTCATGATCAGCAACTTCAATATGATGTTCTTCAGCTAGTTTTAATGCTTCTTCAACAGTCATTTCTTTTTTGAAATCAATTCCTACTTTTTCTTTAATGGCATCAACCATTGATATTCTCTTCCATGGTCCTTCTAGATTTATTTCATGGCCTAGATAATTGAAAGTCATTTTTCCACATACTTCACGAGCTATAGTTTGATACATACTTTCAGTTAAATCCATCATTCCGTTTAAATCTGAATAAGCTTGATATACTTCCATCATTGTAAATTCTGGATTATGTTGTGGATCCATTCCTTCATTTCTAAATACTCTTCCAATTTCATAAACGGATTCCATACCACCAACAAGTAAACGCTTTAAATTAAGCTCAAGCGCAATACGAAGATACATATCTAAGTCTTGAGAATTATGATGAGTAACAAAAGGACGTGCAGATGCACCTGTTAAAAGAGTCGTTAGTATTGGCGTTTCAACTTCAACAAATCCTCTATTATCCAAGAAATTTTGAATACATCTAATAATTTTTGGTCTCATTAAAGCAACACGCATTGTCTCATCATTCATCATTAAATCTACATAACGTCTTCTATATCTTTCTTCAACATCAGTTAAACCATGCATTTTTTCCGGAAGTGGTCTTAAAGCTTTCGTTAAATGAGTATATTCTAAACATTTGATAGTCATTTCACCAGTTTGAGTTTTCATAACTTTACCTTTTATACCAACAATATCTCCGATATCTGCAGCTTTAAATAAAGTATAAGCTTCTTCACCAACATCATTTATAGAAATATATATTTGAATTTGTCCAAATTTATCTTTTATTGTAAAGAATGATGCTTTTCCCATTTTTCTCATGAACATAATTCTTCCAGCAACAGATACATGAATATCCATATTTTCTAATTCGTCATGTTCTATGTTTCCGTATTTTTCTTTTATTTCAGCAGAATTATTTGTTCTATCAAATCTATGACCAAATGGATCTAAGTTCATATCTTTGATTCTATTCATCTTTTCTCTTCTTGCTAATTCTTGGTCAGTTAGTTTTCTTTCCATAGATACTCCTCTTTTCTTATTTAATATAGTATCATATTTTAACTCTATTTGGAGTAAAAAATTTGACTTTTTTACTATATTTAGTATAATATCTTAACAAATTGGGGTGAATTTTATGAAAATTAGAACAAATTCGGAAGTTATAAGAAATAGCATTTTATCAGGTATAAAAATATTACAAAACGTAATAAGCCAAAATCTCAAAGCAAATAATATGAAATCAGATGACTTCTATGGCAAATTATGGCTAAACAATTCCTTATATGAAAGATTAGCTAATGGCATGGATTCTTATGAATTAGCATTAAAATGTTGTGAAAATGAAGGAGCTGCCAAAGTAAACGTAATTTTAATGGCTTTAGAAGAAATAACATTTTTATCTGATTACTATATTTTCTCAACATATAAATTAAAAACTCAAAATGAAGACAATAAAGATTTGAGTATTGAAAGCACTTTAAAAAGTATAAGAGAAAAATCATTTGGTTATATTACTCAATCTTTAGATTTAGTAACTATGGCAGAGGCTACTAAAGAAATTAAGAATGCTAGTTTTTATAAGAAAATAGTTATATTTAATTCTTTAGATGAAAATGATATAGAGTTTTTAAGTTCAATTAATCCATTCTTTGAAGAAGAATATAAATTGTATGGAATAGGTATTACTCCAGAATTTATTGTAGAAGAAATCAATCAACAAAACGATACTAACCTACCAAATGAAGAAATTTATCAAGAACTAGCAAGACTTCTTGCAGATTTATATAGAATTGATGAAGATTTAATAAATGATGTAGCTAGTGATATAATTGAAACATTAAATATGAATGGCACTGACATTGATAATCTAATTGCCCTTCTTGATTCTAATTATGCAAATGATATAGATTTAATTCTTGCTTCTTTAATACAACAATATTACAGGATAAAGAAAGATGAAAAGAAATATGAAAAATAAGTTGGTTTTTCCAACTTATTTTTATTTTTCTAAAAGTTCTAAAGCTTCGATTTCTGATGCAAGTGTAAGTCTTTCCTTTTCAACTAAAGCAGCTGGTGCTTTACTTACATAGTTTTCGTTTGCTAAAAGTTTTTTTCTTCTTTCAATAGATGATTTTAAATCAGCTATTTGTTTTTCTTTTAAAGCTTTTTCTTCTTCAGTTACGATTTTTTCATAGTAAATAGTAGCTTCTATTTCACCAGATTTAACATTATAAGAATTAATAGTAAGTTCATCTTCTGTTAAAGAATCTTCAATCTTTAACATTTTTAAGATTATATTATCTTTATTGTTGATTTTAACTAAAGCATCTTTACCTATTCCATTTTCAGCTTTGATGTTACGGAAAGCAGCTATAAAGGAAACTTTTTCATCTACTTTTGCTGTTTCTTCTTTAAATACTAGCTTGCTATCATATTCAGGATAAGTGCTGATCATTATGGATTCACTGTCTTTAAGTGGTAACATACTATAGATTTCTTCAGTTACAAATGGCATAAATGGGTGTAATAGTTTCATTATTGCTGTTAAGACATAGCATAATGTTGATTTTGTTGATAAATTATCACTTGTGAACTTAGAGAATTCAATATAACTACTACAGAAATCATTCCAAATAAAGTCAGAAGTTTCAGCACCAACTAAATTAAATTCATAGTTTTCCATATGTTTAGTTGTTGATTTAATCAAGTTTTCAAGTTTTGTTAGTATCCATTTATCTTCATCAGTTGTAGTTGAAAAATCTAATTCTTTTAATGTTTCGATATTCATAAGAACAAAACGTGATGCATTCCATATTTTATTGATATAGTTCCATGTACTAGCCATCTTTGTTTCATCAAAACGAAGGTCAGTTCCTAAAGCACAGTCAGTTGTTAAATAGTATCTTAAAGCATCTGCTCCATACTTTTCAATCATATCCATTGGATCAATTCCGTTACCTAAAGACTTAGACATCTTTCTTCCCTCTTTATCACGAATAAGTCCATGAATTACACAATCTTTAAAAGGACGTTTTCCAGTTAATTCAAGAGATTGGAAAGTCATACGATTTACCCAGAATGGAATGATGTCATATCCAGTTACTAAACAATTATTTGGAAAATATTTTTGCATATCTTCAGTATTTTCTGGCCAACCTAATGTTGAAAATGGCCATAAAGCACTTGAGAACCAAGTATCAAGAACATCATTATCTTGTACCCAACCTTCACCAACTGGAGCAGTTTCTCCTACATATACTTCATCACCTTTATACCAAGCAGGTATTCTATGTCCCCACCAAAGTTGACGAGATATACACCAGTCATAAGTTATTTCCATCCAGTGATTCATTGTTTTCTCATATCTTTCAGGAACAAAATTAACTTTAGTATCCTTATTCTTTTGATTTTCAAGAACATGATCAGCTAAAGGACGCATGCGAACAAACCATTGTTTAGAAAGGTATGGTTCAACCATAACTCCAGTACGTTCAGAGTGACCTACAGAATGTATCATTGGTTCTATACTTAAAAGAAGACCCATTTCTTTCAAATCTTTTATTAAATTTTCACGACATTCTTCACGTGTTTGGCCAGCATACTTACTAGCATTTTCATTCATTGTAGCATCTTCATTCATAACAACGATTCTCTCTAAGTTATGACGATTTCCTACTTCGAAGTCGTTTGGATCGTGGGCAGGAGTTATTTTTACACATCCAGTTCCAAATTCAGGATCAGCATGTTCATCACCAATTATTGGAATTAATTTATTAACAATTGGTAAAATTACTTTTTTACCAATTAAATCTTTATATCTTTCATCCTCTGGATTTACAGCAACTGCCGTATCTCCAAATAAAGTTTCAGGTCTAGTTGTTGCAACATCTAAATAATCATTAGATCCTTCAATAATATATTTTAAATGATAAAATGCTCCTTCAACATCCTTATAAATAACCTCTTCATTTGATAAAGCGGTTTTAGCAGCTGGATCCCAGTTGATTATTTTTTCACCACGATAGATAAGACCTTTATCATAGTAATCAACAAAAACTTTAGTTACTGCTTTATTAAGTCCTTCATCAAGAGTAAATCTTTCTTTTGTGTAATCAACTGATAAACCAAGTTTTCCCCATTGATTTCTAATGTTTCCACCATATTCATGAGTCCAATCCCAACATGCATTTAAGAAATTTTCTCTTCCGTATTCGTATTTATTAATGCCGTTTTCTTTTAATCTTTTAACAACTTTAGCTTCAGTTGCAATAGCAGCATGATCCATTCCTGGAAGCCATAAAGTATCATATCCTTGCATTCTTTTAAAACGAATAATTACATCTTGAATAGCAGTATCATAGGCATGTCCAATATGTAATATACCTGTAACATTTGGAGGTGGAATAACTATACAATATGGAGTTTTACCTTTTCCACATTTGAAGTATCCTTTTTCTTTCCAATTATTATATTTTTCTTTTTCAACACTTAAGTGATCATATTTTGTGTCTAACATAAATTCATCTCCTCTATTTCTCTATATATAAACTCTTCAAGCTTAGCTAACTTTTGCTTGTCTTGAGTTCTTTTTAGTACATTAAACTTTCTTTCAATTATTTTATTATCTTTTAAATATTTATATGAATATGGAAAATTTAGATCAAATATCCAACTAATCATACGAAGAATTGCATCTTCTTCGGTTTGGCAATATTCATTTTTACATAAACTTTTTTCATAGATGCTTTTTAAAAGCTCATCTTTTATAACTATATTTTCAGAATTTACTTCATTAATCTGAGTTTCCATAATATCTAATTTATCAGCATCTCTTACTATTTTACAAAACATTTTTGTTCGGTCATCCACATCACCAATCTTACATTTATTATGATATTTAGTAGCTAATAAAACTATATTTTGTATTTCCTTATCAGCAGTAAACTTATCAATAATACTTTCCAAGACTCGATACCCCTCATCTCCATGATCAATTGATAAAGAGTCTTTATATGTTCCGTAAAACTTCAACTGATTAAATCTTCCAATATCATGGACAAGACCTGCAAGAGTTGCTATGTGTATATCTTCTTCATTTAACTTTAGAGATTCTGCTATACTTTTTGCTAAATTCATAACACGAAAACTATGTTCTTTTTTATCCAATAATCTCGGATCTTTTAAGTCAAAGTTATTAACATATTCATTAAAAACACTAATTGCTTCATCCATACAAATCCTCCAAAATAAAAACACATCCTATATAAGGACGTGTTAACGTGGTACCACCTTAATTTGTAAAATTAATTACCTCAAATATTTAACGCATATTTTACGAAATAACCTACTTAGTTTCAATTATTTAACTCCCAAGCTACCTTCAATACATTCACTTATTAGTTTGCACCAGCCACTAACTCTCTTAAAAGATTCTGTATTTACTCCTCTTGTTCTTCGTCATTGAATACATTATATATCAATCTACTTTCATTTTCAAGAACTATTTATTAACCCATTTCATATTTGAATAACGTTTTTCCATAAAATCATTGTTGGCATATTCATCACATAACTTCTCAACTACATTTCTTGCTGGATATCCTTCCATACGATGTTTATATCTTCTCATAGCTACTTCGGATACTCCTAAATCAAGTAATAGAAATATTGCTATACCAATTGCTAAAGGTTTAAATAGTTTTTTAGGTATTCTATTTATTAGATCCATTAAAAATGGTATTACATATCTTACTACTATAATAGTTGCAAATCCCCAGAAAAAACAAAATAATAAATTGATTCTTCCATTTAAGTTAAATGGTATTTTTGAATAATCCCAAAAAATAGTTCCATATACTACTTCTGTGAAAACACTGCAGAAGTATTCATAAGCACCACCTAAAATAGTTCCTAATATAAATAGTGAAAAAGTACTTTTATTCTTATATCTTGAGAATAGAATTGTTATCAATACAATGGCAAATCCCCAAACAAATGAAAATTGTCCAAATATTATAGATGATCTACTCATCCATCTATGCATTGTAAATCTACAGAAAATAATTTCCACAACTGCTCCAATAAATGCACATATAACAAATAAATAAAATATATGGTAAATGGTCATTCCTTCTGATAAAATCATTTCTTTAATGCTCTTACGTTTTAAAGTTGGATAAGCATTTTCCATACGTTTTTTGATAGATGAAAATAACCAGTTGCTGAAGTTATCATCATGTTCTTTTATTTTATGTGATTTTATCTTTTTTAAAGTTACAAATGATGTAAATAAGTCTACTAACAATAAACCAAATAAAGTAAGTTCAACTATTCCAGCTATATAAATATTGAAACTATTGAATAAACCAAATAACAACGGATTTACTACTTTTACTATAACAGCTCCAAAAAACCCCCAAAGCAATGAATAGTTTAAACAAATATAACCTTCTAAATTATATTTTTTATTGGAATAATCCCACCAAACTTTTTTGTTAAAAAAAGCTAAAATCTTACCTGTTAAATATTGAATTACTGTACTATAAATCATTGATGCTCCAAATACAATAAAGGTATTTTCAACATCTTTTAAAGTAAGCATAAGAATAACGGTAATAAAACCATATAAGGTACACATTGGTCCATTAGTTATTCCTCTATTAACAAATCTTTTTTCCTTTATTAAAATAAATAAAACTTCTACAAGCCATCCAATAAATGAATATATTAGAAAAACAAATAAAATCCATAATAAAAATTCTAATTTCATATACATCACATCATCATTGTACCAAATAATTAAAAAAAAAGAAAATATATTATTTTATATTCTCTTCTACTACATATAACTTATTATTATCATTAATAACAATTACTTCAGCGGATTTATCATATCCTAAGTCTGTTAAGTATTCCCAAGATAGTTTTATTTTATATGCTTTATAACTAGTGTTGGTAGCTTTTATTGTATAGTTTGTTTCTTCTATATTTTCAACATTTATACTTTCTACAACTGGTAATTGTTGATTTCTTTTTTGATTAGTATTGTCTTCTACATATTTATATAAAGTATCTGTAACATTAGTTATATAGTTTTCTTTAGCAGATTCATATATAAATTCTAAACCACCAACATCATATTTATTTTTTTTATTCTCAATCGTGTATAAATCAATTATATATAATTTTGCAATGCTTTTGGCATATTCATTATAATCAATATTTTCACTTTCTAAGTTTGCTTTTAAGTTGTTAAATTCAGTTTTATAAACTTCTGTATCTGTATCATTTAAAGTAATTCCATATCCAGTAATCTCAATTGTTGTTGATTCATCTTTTTTATTATTGTCTTTACTTGCTTCTTTATGAAAGAAAACGAAATATGAAAGAACTCCAAACAAAGAAACTAAAATAACTAAACATAATCCGATCAATAAACTTTTCTTTTTCATTCGCTTTTTTCTTTCCCTTCTTTTTCTATTAAATTATAAACTATTATGTCATTGGAAATCTCTAATATTTTTTCAGTGTATTTCTTATGCTCCTCAATATAATTAACATCTAGCGTATCAGTTCCAAATACTTTCATTTCATTTTTAGAATTATAATAATATACTTTACTAGTTAAGAAATTTCCGTTTGGGAACACCACAGTATTTTTATCTTTTATCTCAAAAATATCATGACCTAAAGCATATTTGTTATATATTCCTAACATATTTCCAATTGTTGGAAGGACATCTATCATTCCCATTGGATAGCTTACTTTACCTTTTATAGAATTATCTTTTGTCCAAAATATTAATGGTGTATTTTTAAATAATTCATTTTCATAATAATCATAATCAACATAAGTTGGATTTGTTTCATCTTTTTGTTCACCAGTATCAAAATCATAATTTATAAAGTTAGCAAATTGTTTTTTTGATAATTGAGCAGCATGATCCCCATAGAAAACAAATAAAGTTTTATTATATTCATCATGTTTTTTTACGTAATTTATAAATTCTCCTAAACATTTATCAGCATAATGAGCGGATTTAATGTAATTACCAAAAGTTGTACCTTCTAAATAGTTATAAATTATTTCATTACCATCTTCATCATATTTTCCGGTGTGATATGTTACATCAAAACTGTCCTTTAAAGATTCGTCATCAAAAGGTGTATGATTTGATAGAGTTATCATTGTTCCCATCCAATTGTTATAGTTGGAGCTATCACTTACCATATCACTGATTTGTTTGATTAACGATTCACTTTGAGTGAAGAATGATTTATCGGATAAACCTAATCCAACAGTTTCATCAACATTATAGTATTCTTCAGAATAGAAATCATCATAACCTAAGGATACATGCATTTTACTTCTATTCCACATGCTGGCTTTGTTTCCATGCATACTGAATGTGTAATATTTTTTTTCAGATAATAATTTTTCTAAAGTTACGTAGTTACGGTTGTAATATGATACAAATACTGTTCCACTTTGAACAGGCATTAAACTTGTATTAAAAGTAAACTCGGTATCAGAAGAAGTTCCTACACTTACTTGAGGATAAAATTTATCAAAATACATCGATTCATTAATAAGTTTGTTTAAATTTGGTGTTACTTCTACTCCATTGATTTTTAAATTAATCAAGAAGTTCATAATGCTTTCCATATGCATTACAATTACATTATAATCTTTGTATTTATTGGTATAGGCATTTTTACTTTTTGGTCGAGTGTTGTCTTTATAATATTCATTAAAGTTTTTAGCTGCTTCTTCATATCCAAATAGACTTGATACTTTACTTTTTACAGTTTGTACTAAATCATTACCTTGATAAACAATTATACCAAAACGGGAAACAACATATTCTCGGTTCCATTGTTTTGAGAAACGAGATATATCTTTACCAGATAATGTGGAAATATTTAAAAATAAAAGAATACCAGCAACAATTGCAACACCTACAAATAGTTTAGATCCTACTTCTACTTTTTCAACCTCTTCAAAATATTTTTTCTTTTTTAAATATCGATTTATAAATACAAATATAATTGGCATTAGAAGATATACAAAGTTAGCTAATTTTAATTTTTCAAATACAGCATCAGTTACTTCAGCAGTTTGACCCATTGAAGCTAAAAGTGCGAATGATGCAAAGCTATTAAAGAAGGCATAATAAACTGAGTTTACAATATTTAAAATTGTGTAAAAAATCATAAAAGACATGTATAACCTGTATTGTTTTTTTGGCTTGATAAAATATGCTAATGAACCAAATAACATAATAACGGTTATATCAAAAAGATTAGCTTTTATATCCCATGGATTTCCTATAGTTAAAGTACGTAATAAAAAACAGCTTATAAATGAAAGAACTATGTATGATAAAAATAATCTATTATATTTAACATAATTAATGGCATTATCTTTAAACTTTATAACCATTTTTTTTAAGTCTTTTTTATTTATTTTTTTCTTAGTCATAAATTTATTACCTTCCTAATATAATAAATTATAGCATATATAAAAAAATTTTGATACAACTACTTGCAATTAAAAAAGAATTTTGATATATTATTAGTGCACTTGCAGGTGTGGTTCAACGGCTAGAATGCGACCTTGCCAAGGTTGAGACGGGAGTTCGATTCTCCTCACTTGCTCCAAATGTTTTAACGAAAGTCCTTAAATAAGGGCTTTTTTCTTGCTTTATTTTACGAAATACTACCATTTATTACTCTCATTTCGCATACTTCGTAGTATTTTGGTAGTACTTTTTTGCTAACATTTTTATGAATAATAATTGTATAAATTTAAAACAAAAACTTGATAGAAGTTTGTATTGTAAAATTAATAAATGTTCAATAACATTAAAAGACTGCAATAATTGTAAATTTAAAGAATATAAAGAAATAAAAAGAAAAGAAATTAAAGGAAAAAAGCATAAATTAACAAAAGCAACTGAAATACCTAAAAGTGTTAAATTAGCTGTTTGGGAAAGAGATAATCATAAATGTATATTTTGTCACAAATATGTCCCATGGAATTTAGCAAATTCTCATTTTATTAAAAGGTCCCATAATGGATTAGGTATTGAGCAAAATATTTTTACTGCTTGCATTAAATGTCATCAAAAATTTGATGATTCTATCGAAAGAGAAAATATGAAGATTATAGCGTATAATCATTTGTGTGAATTTTACAAAGATTTAGATGAAAAGGATTTAGTTTATAAAAAATATGACATAAAAAAATAGCACCCATTAGGGTGCTTTTACTTTTTTATTTCTTAAATTCTTTTGCTTTAGTTAACGAGCTCTTACCAAAAAGTCCATCTGCTTTTATTCCCACACTTTTTTGGAATTGCTTTACTGCTTCTTGAGACTTTGCTCCTAAAATACCATCACATGATAATTTCAAATCTAATGCCCAATTAAGAAATGCTTGTAATTTTTTAACTTCAGTTCCTTTGTCACCCTTTTTGAAGTATCCTCTGCTAGGTAATTTAGGAAATTCTTTAGAATATCCACTTTTTTCTTCTGGTCTAGTTTCTTCATCAAAATTATTAGGACTATATATAAATCCTAGTAATTCATAATCACTATAACAATAGTTGTTAGATTTCTTTACTGTTCTCGTTTTAAACAAATATGAATTATAACCAGACATAGAAAGTAATAGATCACCATTTGCTTTTATCTCTTCGACTATTGCAACATGTCCGCCATTCTTGTTTTTATGTTTATAAACTATAACAGCTCCTAATTTTGGTGTTTGACCTTTTTCATATTTTCTAGTTTTATCGTACCAGTTTTCTGCGTTGCATGTTGGCAAAGAACATGCTGTTATGTTATTTATTTCCATAAAACGACTATATGCATAGTGTGTGCAATTACCTTTTAAAAGATTATGTCTTTTAAACATACTATATTTCCCTTTGTAAAAAGGAGAAAAGGTAGAATAAAACTTATTTGATTCTGCTGGAGCAGTTAATCTTTTTACAAATTTCATTATTTTCCACCTCGATTAAGTTTACCATCATCCAAGAAATCTTTAATTACATCAAACATTTTTTGTAATAACCACCTTAATGCATTTTCATTTATAAATATAGATACAGGATATGGAAGAACATTAAATAAATGTTCTACTACATAATCCATTTTTTGACCCTTTTCAGCCTCATTTTCAGCTTTAATGAACAATTGGTATACTTTACTTCTAAACTTACTACATAGCTTTAAAGCTACTATTAAAATAGCAATTATTAATAATGCTACTATTGTTAAAATTATTTCTTCTTTCATTTATATCACTTTCCTTCTTTTAAGTTTTCTTTTATATATTCGACATTATCACTGATTTTCTTTGCTCGCTCATCATGTTTAATAATGTACTCTTTTAGAACTTCAGTTGTATTGTTTATAGCATCTATTGACTTTGCTATATTTTCATTGGATTTATCCATACGAATCAACATAGCTTGATTTTCTTTATCTCTTTTTTCGTTTTCTGCAATTCTTTTTTCATTTTCTTCTGTCTTTTTAGACTTTTCGTTTAAATAATTCCAAACAAAAAGAGCAGCCAACAAAGCTGTTCCTCCGAGAGAGCCTATCGAACTTAACAGATCTAACATTTCTTTCATAATCTTCCTTCACCTACCTTTCTAAATATTCTCTAATTCTTCTTCTAAACTTCTTATTTTTATTCTAATATTTTCTCGTTCAGTTTTTATTGTAGAATATTCTTCTTCAGTATAGTAACCTTCAGCATATTTAATTGCTTTATAGTCTGTAGAAGAAAGATCATTTTTTAATTTATTTATTTGAGAATTTATATCACTAATTTCTTGTTTTCTTTTGTTTTCTTTTAATTCTTCAGTTGTATACTTTTTGAAGATATAAATCTTTTCTTCTTCATCATGCTTTTCAACTGGCATTACTGCTTGAACATCAATGACATATTTCACATCTTTTCCACCATTTGGATATTCTTTTATTGTTTCATAATGTCCTTGTTCTTTTTCCTCTTTTACTTCAGCTATATGATTAATTATGATATCTTCTTTTAAATAACCTTCTTCATAATTTAAATCTTCTTCAGTTAATATTTTTGTTTTTTCTTCATTATATATTTTCATATATACCTCTTTCTAATTTTAGGCAATTCGATGCCATATGTATACTGCTAGGTATGGTGGCATATTATTGTGTGGCTGATTTCCTCCAGTTGGCATAGTCACACATAAAGAATTTCCTTCACCACTTCCCTCCACCTGTCCAATTCTGTAAGGATAACCATTTCCTCCATTGTTGTAAGTACTGTGGACATGCTCAGCTAATTCATCAACTGTTAAAGTATGATTTATTTCTCCACCTATTGTACCTAATGCAAAGATATCCCCACATCCTAAAAGAAACTTGTCTTTTATTAACTCCCAAGTTCCACCATATAAACTGGCTGGACTTGTATCACTATCAGTAATATAAAAAAATCCTATTGGATAATAGGGATATGGGTAGTATACATTTCCATCTCGTTTAAATCTTATACTTTTATTCATTAAAATAACTTATTCAGATATTTTTCTCCACAAGTAGACCGCTAAATATGGTGGCATGTTTGATATTGGTTCATCTGAATCATATCCAAAATCTTGAAGGCACGAATTATAAAATCCTTCTCCTACATTTCCACCAGTCCATACTGAGTAACTTAATAAGCCTCCTTTGTAAGCATTTGATACCGTAGTTCTTCCTGGTAAGTTTTCTTGCTTTATTACATGACTAGAACTACCTCCTGAAACACCTTTTTCATATATATTACCCGCTCCGATTAAAAACTTGTCTTTTATTAATTCCCATGTGCCTCCATATATGCTCGCTGGACTTATATCTCCAATTGTGATAAAAATAAAACCTATTGGAAAATAACAATTAGGATAATATTTATCAGTTCCACTTTTAAATTGAAATATTTTCTTCATTTTTGTTTTTTTGTTTAAGCAATTCTTCTCCAAATATAAACTGCTAGGTATGGTGGCATATTGTTATGAGCTTGCGAACCACCAACAGCACTTGTTGATAAATATTTTTGTTTTTCAATAATCCCATTTGTTGCTATTTCTGTTCTTATATCTCCATATCCTAATCCACCAACGCTGGTATACATTGTACTTGGCGTTGGATGATCATGGATAGGCATTTCTGATTCACTTAAAATGTGAGCTTCTTCTCCACCAGTTATACCTAATGCATATTTATTTCCAGCTCCGATTAAAAACTTGTCTTTTATTAATTCCCATGTGCCTCCATATATGCTCGCTGGACTTGTTTCATCCATAGTCAAATATATAAATCCTACTGGGTAATATGGGTATGGATAAAATCTGTCATTTTGTCTTTTTAAATATCCACCCAAATTAGGCATATATATCACCTATGTTACTTAAACTACTTCCTCCAATCTTTTTGAAGGAATAAAAAAGGAAGAAACTAAATAAGTTCCCTCCTCTCTTGAAATATATTTTTGGCGTAAGCCATGTATGTATGTATGTATGTATGTATGTATGTATGTATGTATGTATGTATGTATGTATGTATGTATGTATGTATGTATAAGCATACGATTTATATTTATTTTTTGCAATATCTTTTTAATACTTTTTTTCATTTTTTACCTTTCTTTCTATTCAAAAGATTCTATTACTTCGTATTCTAGAATTGGAACGCCATCAATTTGAATTGCTCCACCAGTTTCATTATTATATTTTCCACCAAACGAAACACCATTTTCAGCATAAGCGACTAATGGTTTACCACTTGCTAAAGTTAATGAAAATACAACTGTTGATAGCTCATCTTTAACTATAACTTGAATAAGATATGTTTTACTAATATCAAAGCCAATATCAGTATCTCCCTTTATATTAGCATCTATTGTAAATTTATTATTATCTAAAACTACATTTAGCGGTGTTGTACCTTGCGTAAAATCCGAATCTGAAGTGCTTTTATATTGATAACTAACACTCTTTATTGTATTATTTACTTCGCCAAATGAGTTATTCCAAATTTTTCCTTCGCAATGAATTTTTGTTGATTCTGATACTCCGGTTTCTTTATTATTTTTATCTACTCTTTTTGCAGTTCCACTTAATTTTACTAAATCTTCATATTCATAAAGATTTTCTATTACTTTGTCTACTGCTTTTGAAAATGATCGTTTATCTACTGCAAATACAGTTAATACGTTATTAAGATTACCTTTTGAACAATCTTTAATCATAAATACATCTTCAGTATCCGAATAATCCACTTTGCTTACTCCGGCAGAAGCTGATGCATAATAACGCATTGATGACCCTTTTTGAGCTATTGCTTTAAGTGAATTTGGAATACTGATTTTTAATGTAGAATATCCTTTGATTAAAGCTTGATTATTTCCTGTCAAAGCTAAAGTTTTTTCGTTTATATCTTCATAATTAAATGATGAAAAGCTTGGACTACATAGTTCTGCAGAAAGTGAATATTTAGTTTCTATAGTTTGCACAATATGATTATCATATTCACAATATAAAACTGCATTTGATTCTGAAGATTCAGGAATACTTTTATATAAAACATCATTATCAAGTTCAGGAGTAAATAAAATATTTTCTCCAGATCCACTTTGATAATTTAACTTACTAAATAGGTCTTGCCCATTTATG
The DNA here is from genome assembly GCA_934101115.1 of uncultured Bacilli bacterium. Classification (GTDB taxonomy): domain Bacteria; phylum Bacillota_I; class Bacilli_A; order RF39; family UBA660; genus CAG-582. The sequence continues at coordinate 15,370 of CAKOPW010000008.1, forward strand.
TTTTTTTGTTTTAAATGAATATTTATTGCTCTATTTAATGGATTATATATATAACTTTGCAATGCTTCTTTTTCAACTATAAATGATGGAGTAGCTTGCTTAATATAAGGATATTGATATGTTCTTACAGCAACTACATTTGAATATCCTCTATAAACTCCATTTGATGCATTTGCTCGAACATAATATTGAGTGTTTGCTGTTAAACCTGTAAAAGTTCCACTTTGTCCAATAGTTTCTATTTTGTTAGTACATTCTGCATCAGTAAATATATCTGTGTAATAATCTACTATAGGCGCTCCACCATCTAAATAAACACTAAAAAAGCTATAAATGGAAGTTTCAGTAATATCACTTAAAGATGGATTATTCAATATTGGTGCTATTGTAGCTTCACCAGCATCAATAACTCCTACAAATTCAGCATTACCAAAGGCCGTATCAGATGATGGCATTTTAATAAGTATTTGTTGATTTCCTTCACATGACCAGCTCAACTCGTTTATTCCAAACGATGTATATACTGAATTTTTTGTAAAATCTACATAATGACTTAAACTAGCTGTTTGTTTTGAACCATTTATTGTAATATCAATTGTTTTTTTGCTTGCAGAATAAGATCTTGTTGAATCAATTCTTGTTCCTTCAACAGCAGTTATTTTTATATTTCCGTTTCCTGCCTCATAAGTAACTCTTAAACGAGCTTTATTTTTAAATGTTGAAGAATTAGGAGCAGAACTACATGTTAATATTATTTGTGCCATATTATTCCTCCTATCCTAATGGGTTCCAAATTGTCCAAACTTGCTCATCAACTTTTTTATCAAGTAAATTTGAGTGTTGGAACTCATCTTTTACAACCATATTTTTTGCTTCTCCACCATTTTCATTAAAGTTAAATGGTTTTTCATTAGTTTGTGTATTTTTAATACATATCTCATTATGGTTTGCTATTAGTTTTACTTTAGAATTACTTGAAGTAATGCTTATACCTTTACCAATATTGACTGTATCTGTAACTGTTTCATTTTGATTTTGTGAATACGCTAATTTTACTGAACCAGCATTACCCATAATATCATATATCTCCGCAGCATTATCGGTATCACTTATAAAACTTAAAGTAATATGATTATCAAGAATGTTAATTGGATCAATATCATCAACACCTGTTTGAAACAATTCAACAGAATTAGTATTTTTTAATTCATATTCTTTATCGTTTATTGCAACTTTTACATTAGCTAAAGAGTTTAGAATCTTATAATAAAAGCTAATAGTATATTTACCATTAGCTATCGTTTCTTCTTGATATAATGTATTATTTTGAAGCATTATTGAATAACCATTTGCAGCATCAGTATTTTGTTTTCTTACGACATTTCCATACCAAAATTCAAAAAGTTGGCCTTCTTCTAACACATCAGTTGCACTAAAGTTTGTATTCCTAAATATATTATTTCCACCAGCTTCAGAAAAAGTATTTGTTATACCACTTTCTGCATTAGCCACTAGAATTTCAACACTTTTTTTATCAAAGTAATTGGTTTCTATGTTTTCATTAGTTTTATTTATTTCCGTTGTTGCTTTCTCAATAGAAATCTCCACTGAATCAGTTCTTTGTTTGATTTTTGATATTTCACTAGAATTTTCATTGACCTCAGAATTAACTAACTCAATTAATTTTGCGTTTTTATCCACTTTGGCACTTGTTTCATTTATTACTTGAATTACATTAGTTCCCTTACTTAAATCAGTATTAGTTTCATTTATTGCTTCAGCAGATAATGTAATTTGATAATTTTCATCATCATCTATATCTCCACCTAAATAACTAATTTTTCTAGTCATTACAAATGATTCTAATTCATTACCATAAATATCAGTATATTGTACTATATCTCCAAGTTTAATTGACAATTTATTATCAATTAATTTAGAAGTCATTTTAAATACTACAAATTCCAAATCTTTAACTTGATTATATATAGGAATAATTGTTGTTTCTCTCAAATCTTCAGTAGTTGTCGTATCTTGTGGATCAATAATATAATTATTATCAATTTTAAATTCTACAGGATTCTCTGGTTTAGTTTTTGGATAATATACTATATCCTCAATATCGCCCCTACCAAGTACTACCAGATTTACTTTACTTGTTTTGTTCTTCTCGGAAGTTAAGGAATCCCAGTCTTTAACAACAAATTTATTATTTGTGAACCATTTAAAACAAAACTTATCATTTTCATCAGTTTCAATCCAACTTGCACCAGCTTGAGCAATAAGACACAATACATCACGATTTTTCTTATTTGTTCCAATATATGGCTCTGCTTCTAAAATTAAGTCACTATTTGGGAAATCATCATCAATGAATAACACATTACAATTTTCATAAATAGCATTTCTCCACTCTTTTAATGTCATTGGCCATAAATATAAACTTGAATCATAGTCTGAATCAAGTTTATATTTTATATCATAACAACTTAACTTTATATTTACCTTCTCTTGAACTGGCTTTACATCATACACATAAAATGAACCAAATTTAGTTTTTATCCATTGATTTTTTAATGCGCTATATTCATTAGTATCATTTAACATCTGTATTGTTGCTTTGCCTAACTCACAAGTACCAATTATATTTTTGTTAGAGATAGCAGTCGTTTCATATTCAAATGATTGAATCATTTTATTGTCATATTCTTCTATCATTCGTTAACGTCTCCATATCCTGTGAAATTAATTGTAAAAGGTTCATATTCAATATTGTCCGTATTGTTATCTTCTGGTAATTGGTGCCAAGGAGGGTTTATCTTTTGAACATAAAATTCTCTTGTAATAAATTTGTTTAAATACTTTTCAAAATAATAAATTTTTATTTTTGCCTCTCTTATAATTTCTAACAATGGAAACAATTCTTTTTGAGTTAATCTTTTACATATATCTAAAGTTGCTGCTGGAACTTCTCCTGCTCGTACTCTAACTAAATAAGCAGTAGTGGCTCCTCTTTCACCGACTTTTTCCAAATCTGTTAAAGTAGGTCCTTGAGTTCCAGCTGGCAACCACTCATAAGGTAATTCAAATGTTTTATTTGGGTTCTTTATACTTATAAACTTTATTTTATCCATATGCTATAACCACCTCTATGCTAATAGAAATTGAGTGCCAGTTTCTTTCTCATATTTCTTTATTTCTTCTACAGCCATTTTTCCAAAGTTTTCATTTCCAAACTGTAATATAAATTGCCAATTTTTAAGAACTATTTCTCTATCTTGACCATTTATTCCAATTTTTTCTAAAAACTCTGCTAATACTTCTCTATTTGCTTGTTTTATAGTATCTAATGGTGCTTCAATATTTGTTCCATGTTTTTGATCTCCCAAGATAGCTGCAAATTCTTGTCTTGGAGGAATTACAGCACCCTTTGCTAATCTTGGCATACTAACTCTTCCTAGATTTACTTCTGTAAACTTTCCTATCTCAACTCCTGGTATTTTATTGGCTGTTTTTATAATTTTGTTGATAGCCTTAATTGGAAGATTCATCATTCCTTCAAACATAGATATAATTGAATTGATAACACCTTCTATTGCTGAAATTACAATATTAGGAACTGTCTTTGTAAAGAATTTCTTTAATGTATTTCCAAATTCAGTCAATTTATCTGGTATTGTTTTAGTAAAAAATGTCTTAAATGCATTTCCTAGTCCATCAATTACATTTGTTTTCCACCAATTTTTAAATTTTTGCCCCATAGTTTGATATTTGTCAGGATTCATACCTTCTTTTAAATCATTTGGTAAATCTTCCATAAATGTTTCTTGTGAAGCATCACTCATACGGCTCATTGCTTGTTCAATTTTGTCTCTTGCATCTTCTGCTGATAACTCGCCACGATTATAGGCATCAACAACAGCTTTTTTATATTCATCATAATTTCCTTTTTCTGCTGCTATAGCTAACTGATTTTTCCAAGAAGCATCTATTTCTGCTTTTTTTGCTTCAGATAAAGTATCTGTTGCTGCAGTTAACTCATCTTGTGCTTTTTTGTTATTTAAGTAAGCTTTATAAACTTCTTTTTGAGAATTGTTCATATCACTATATTTTAAAGTTCCATTCTCTACTGCTTTATTTAATGCTTCTCCAGATAATCCGGTTTTTTTCTCAGCATCTTCTAGTTTTTTCATTGCGCTGTCTGCATTATCAACAGCATTAATATAACTTTCGTTCGCATTTATATAATCTTCCTGTGCTTTATTTAATTGCTCTTGTGCATCTTTTGTTGATAAAATTGCATCTTTTTCTGTAAAAAACTTTATTGTAATTGCTGCAATAGTAGTTAATAAAGTCATGATTAAGGCAATTACAGCTCCTATTCCTAGTGTTGCTGCAGAAATTCCAGTTGCTATTGCATATCCAAGTGCTATTGCTGCTGCTCCTAATGCAGCCATTCCAACTTTAATGATTTTTTGTTTAGCATCTAAATCATCCCAATTAGTTACTAATTTAGATATACTTCCAACCATTAGTAGTAATCCGGCTATGGCAATTGTGGAACCTGTTCCTACCTTATTAAAACTTTTAGTTCCATCCTCACCAACAGTAACAAATAACTTTGATATAGTTTTTAATATTCCTGTAATAGGTTTAAATGATTCAACAAAATGACTTATTTTAGCTACTGCAAAAATTGTTCCCATCAATATTGCTATCCCTGCAACTAAAGCTTTATGTTTTTTTGCGTATTCATAACTATCTACAACAAAGTCTTTTATTCTATTCATTATGTTAAGTAATTTCTCACTATATGTAATTTCACCTGAATAATCTATTGTCGAGCCACTTTGCGCTGATGAAGCACTATTGGAAGAAGATGGTGAAGAAATAACTTCTAATGTATCAATTGAGCTTAGAGAGCCACTTGCTTTTTTTGCACTTGAAGCAGTTTTGTTTAATGCTCCACTCAATTTTTTTGCATCTTTTGTAGCATCTTTTAAACTTGTTCCAAACAAATTCGCTACAAACATTGCTATTGTTCCCGTAATTTTACTTAACGCATTCATAAGAACATTAATTGCTGGTAAACAAGCATTATAAATTGGTGCAAATGCAGTCATTAAGTTTGCTTTAATTTGATTTAAGGAAGAAGAAAACTCATTGTTTGACTTTAATATACTAACAAAACCATTTCTCAATGAAGTTAATGAATTTCTTAACATATTAAAGATGGCAACCCCTCCTATAAGTCTTGTCATCCTACTTTTAAATCTATCTATTTTGTCTCCTACTTTAGATATCTGATTTCCGAAAATATTAACAGATTTATGATTCATTGAATTAGTAATTTCTTCTTTTAGTCTAGCTGCATTTTCTTTATTGTTTTGCAATTTACTATTTAATTCTTCTAATTTAAAATTCAAATCTTGTACTTCATTACTAGATTCTCTTGAAGTTTTCATCTCAGTTTTTATTTCACTATTTATTTGAGTTAAATCAATTTTTGCTTGATTAAGGTTAGCTAACTCTTTATCATCAGCTGTTGTAATAAACTTATGGCTTTGAATTTCTTTAATCTTATTTAAAACTTTATCAAGTTCTTTTTCGTTTTGTTTTAGTTGAGTATCAAGCTCTTTTAAACTTGGTGGAACAACACTACCATTTTTTATCGCTTCTAATTTGCTTTTTACTTTTGATATTGCATTTTCTTGATTCTTAATACTTTGAACACTTTTATTATATTTATCAACTAATTTTTGAGTTTCATCTGTCATTTTTTGAAAATCTTTTTTTATTTGATTATAGTTCATTTTAGTATTAACAACTACTGCGTGTTCACTTGCCAGTAAATCACCTCTATTTCTTATTTAATTTTTTCCAAGTATTTAGGAACTCACTTTTTTCATTAGATACTTTTGCATTTGATTCTTCTAATTCAACTAATTTCTTTATTTTATTGTAATTTGCTTTTTCTTCTTTAGTTAATTTACCTTCGTTTTTTCTTTTTCTGTAATAAACTAATTCCCCAAAAGTGCAATCAGATGACATATCCATAAAAAGAGAAAGAAATACCCACCAATGCAAATTTACTTTATCGGATAAATCTATATGATGAGTTTGGTTGATACCACTAAAGATATAATTTCCATCCTTTTTAAAAGAATAGACTCTTTTTTTTGTTGCTTCTTCTACATCTTCTGTGCCACCATCTATAAATTTAATTCCTTTTCTTATTGCTTCTAGCATATCTTCCTTTAAAGGTTGTTCTTTATATAGATTAGTAATCAATATGTGCAACTGTTCATTATGAGTTAGTTCATTATCTTCAAATGCCATTAATATTTTTATAATTGTCTTATAATCATAATTAATATTATAAATATTCTCGTTTACTTTTATTTTTGTAGGAAGTTTATCTATTAATATATTCATTATTCCATCACATCTGAATTAGTAGACTCAAGATATTTATCTACTTTTGCATTTCTATTCTTTTGAACAAATGGAATAACATATTCAAGCAAAGGCATTAATGATTCAATATCTTTAGTTCCTTGTGTAAAACATTCTATAGTTTCTTTTCCAAAAATGTTCTCTAGTTTAGTAATGCACGATTCAACTGCCTCGTACTCTATTTTAAATACTGAATTTAATTTTTCTATTTCTTTTCCGGCAGCCTCAAATTCTTCCACAGTGGAATTATTAGAAAGTCTAGTTACATCAATATCTTTAAATTCATCTAATTCATTAATAGATAATTGAAGTTCGGATAAAATTTCTGCTAAACTTTTCATTATTGTTGAATCGTTTGGATTAAATTTGATTTCTCCTATTTTAACTCCATCTTCGTTTACAATATCTTCTCTTATCAAATTGTCTTTTATTTTTATCATAAGTATCCTCTTTTCTATTTTTATAAAAAAATAAAGGGTGTAGATATGTATCTTACACCCTTAGTTTTATTTATTCAGAAGTTGTTTTTGTAAATGTATTTGTTGAAAGATTATAAGTACCATGTACTTTATCACCTTTCCAGTTTAATGTTACTGGTGCATCTATTTCTGAAGTTCCACCACCAAAGGATTTTTCATCAATTACTGCAGTTTCAGTAAATGCTCCATATGTTCCATCAGTTTGTTTATCGAAATACGAAACTTCCATACATGGAATAGCTGTTTTATCTCCAACAAGACTATATTTATGAATTATATATAACACATAAGATAAAGCATCATTTCCTCTAATTGCAATTGGATCTATCTCTGTAGTTTCTGCTCCAGCAGTAGAATTAATAGTTGTTTTACCTAAAACATTTTTCTTTGATTCAGTTTCGTTATTATGTTCTCTTGTAATTTCATCATTATCTTCTCCAATTGGAGTCCATGTTGGGTTTTCATCATCAAAAACAATTCCATCAGCTGTTGCTGATTTAATATTTAAGTTCATAAATAATACTGAATCTTCTCTTTGAAATTTACCATTTCCATCAAATTTCATTTTTTCACTCTCCTCGTTTTTTTATTTTTTTATATATAAATTTGCCAGGCATTTCATATCTAGCAAATGTTCTGTCCTTATTCACAGAAAATAAGTAAGCACTAGTAACAGCTTCAATACTCTTTGGTTCTTCATTTTCATTTAAAGCTACATTTAATCCTTTTTTCGATTCGTTATACATCCATTCAGATATATCATCAAATGTTTTTAAAATTTTTCTTTGATATTCATCTGTTAATGAATTAATTGGTATTCTTGTAGCTAGTGTAAATGAGATTTGCATCTCACGATTTCCTAAAACTGATGTTCTCAAAATCTTAGGTGTTGCTCCTTGCTCTAGTGACCAACTTTTATTTTCGCCTAAATAATCTACTCTCAAATTTTCTATATATGGACATTCTTTTTCTATATATTCCTTCAATATATCTATAATTGCACTATCTTCTTGTGACTTCATATATTAACCTCCATCAATAATCTTTTGACAACCTTTAATTAGTTCATCTTGTTCACTATTTATCATTCGTTCGAACCATTCCTTACCTCTTAATCCTCCACCATGATATTCCAAATCTCTATTTTCTGGATCCATAATTTTTTGTACACCCTTACGAGCATATGGACTTAAAGTTTCTGGATCTACCATCAATTTGCCTTCATATAAAAATCTAGCATCAGGAGAATCCCAAACAACTTCTCCTTTACCAATTTTAGTATTAGCTATTCCTGCAGCATGTATATGTCTACCTGGTAGATATGGTTCACTTTTGAACAATATAAAATTATCTATATATTTTTGTACTTTGCCTTCTTCATTAAGTTCACATTCTTTCATCAACTCAGTGATTTTAGGCATATGATATGACGCTTTTATATTCAATTTGTTACCTCTATATTCCTTAAAGATAGTTCACCATAATCTGAATCATCAGATATAGTTTTTACATAAAACCATTTATCTATGTTTTCCAAATCTGTAAGACTATTTATTTCTTCAATTCCTTTAATGATAATAGTTTGATTTTCTACTAAAGTAAAAGTATCATTTTCTGCTTTATATTCTTTAGGCTTTTTATATTTTTTTAAAGATTCATTAGAAAAAACACAATTATAAGTATTTGAATAGTTTTCTCCTTTACTCTCTTGAGATATTATTTTTTTATCATAAAAAAAGACATCATTTACGATGCAATTATTGAATATCAATACATCCTTATCATCGTAAATATTAACTACTGTAATAGTATGTGGAAACATTACATACCTCTATACATTAATCCACTTGTAGCCATATATCTGTAACATATTTTATAAATTTTATTTGTTAATTCTTCTTCTGTTAACAAATCTTTTTCTATTATATTAGCAACATTCACATAACTTTTAGAATGAGTCCCAACTGTTTCACTTGCTACAATTTGTTCTTCTTCTATTTTTGATTTTTTTTTATCTTGAGAATAAAGTAATTCAGCTATTTCACAAGTACAATATTTAATAAAATTATCTATATTATTTTCGTTTATACGATTATATGTATTTTTACTTACATATGAACTTGCCATTATAGCATATCTTGAAAATGAAGATTCAGGTATGCTAGAACCTTCATAAATTTTTGAATAATATTCATAATCTACTAATTTTGTTAGCATACCCATCACTCCTATTCATTTTCTTTTTTACTATCTTTTTTTGCTTTTTTATCTACTTCTTCAGTCAATTCAGCAATTTTTTTATTCAAATTTTCTATAGTTTCTTGAAAACAATCTTTTTCTTCGCTTAATTTAACATTTTCTTCAGTCAATTCAGCAATTTTTTTATTCAAATCAGATGTGATTTCATTTAATTCTTCTTGTGTAAAAGAAGCTACTACCTTTTTCTTGTCACCAATAATTTTTCCCATACTTTACCTCTTTTCTATTTATGAGAAACAGCTATACCTGCTCTTTTATTTTCATAAGCATCATTTAATCCATAAATTCTATAAAGCATTCTATAGAAATCTCCAGAATCATCAGTATCAGGAGTAAAGATTTTCATTTTTGCATGCTTTGTATATTGCAACATTGCAGGTTTATGAATAATCATAAAGTTAAGATCTCTACTACCAACTTTAGTCATTTCATAATATGTACTTATGTTAGAAGCATTAGGTTCTGCTACTCTTGTATAAGTATTCCCCGATTTAGTATAGTAAGTTTTTCCAGCAGTAATTGTTGAATCAGTTGTTAATTCAAAAGTATCTTCTACCTTCTTATATCCACCAATTCTTTCACCATCTGCATCTTTACCACTTCTTAACTCAATTTTCGTTAAAAATCTATTTTGTGGAACCTTTTTAACTTGAGCAAATCTCTTTAATATATCATTATTTGTTGTTCTAGAAACAAATTCTGCCATTGATAATAAAGTTGGACTAATTCTTAAATATCTTCCTTCTTCTGGTACTTCATCATTATCTAATCTAGTCATAGCATCTTCTAATGCTTTTAAAACGTCTTCACCTGTTTTATATTCTATACCATCCTCAGCAACATCTGTAATGTCATCTAATGATGCATAAGTTGCATATCTGACTGCATCCACTTCTGGAATTACCTTAGTTCTTAAAAATTCACTTGACAAGTTTGCCATGATAACTCCACCAGTTTCTTCATTATCAATTGTGTCAGTTTTTAATTTTCTGCCACGTTCATAATTATATTTAACAGTTTCATTAGTTAGCGTAACATCGCCATCTAAATATCCACTATTACGATCATAGTCTCCTAATCCATCCATTTCTAATTTTGGAACTATAATTTCATTTGCATTAGCACCAGCTTTAACTAAAGCTCCATCAATGTCAAAGTCTGATGTTGTACTTGCACCTTTGTAAACTTTATCTAAAAGTTCAGGCGCATTTTGTTTAAATAATTCAATACTATTCATTCTTTAATACCTCTTTCTTTTTTCTATTTTTTTTCTTCATCTAGTCCCATAGCATGTAAAATATCATCCATAGCACCAGTTTTATTTGGAGCTGTTGGGTTTGTTGTAAACTTTGGATTTGCAACATCACTAAGGAATGCTCCACTGTCCTTTTCTTGTAAATCTTTAAGCCATTCTGAACCACCTAAAAATTTTCCAGTTTCTTCATCATACTTAAAGTCTTTTGCATTAAATTGTGAGATTACTCCAGCTTTTGCGCTTTCACTCGCAAATTTAATGTCCTTAAAAAAAGCATCAACCCTTTCATTTCTAATGCTTTTTTCTTTTGCTTCTTTTTCAGCAGCAATTCTTTCAGCTTCCTTTTCTTTAAAGTCTGCTACTTCTTGTTTTAGTGTGTCTAATTCTTTTGAATCAGGAATGTTTTTTAATTGTTCATTTAAACTATCAATAGTAGTTTTATAATTTTTTATTTCTTCATTTTTTGCATCTTCTACTTTTTTGTTTTCAACTTTTACAATTTCACCATTCTTCGCAAGTATGCTTTTAATCATCTCTTGTGATAATTTTTCCTTTCCTTCTCCAATTTCTAAACTCTCTAAAAACTCTTTCATATCTTCTTCTCCTTCCACTTTTTCCAGAGGTCGTGTCCTCCTAGATTTTTAGATATTGTTAGTCCTACCGTTGCTATACCACACGAAAAAAGCCGATATTTCTATCGACTTTTATTTAAAGTGCTAATATAAGCACCATAGAACAGATATAAACTGCAATTTTAGGATATTAATAGGTTAATTGCAAAACTTTAACAGAGCCTATATATATCTACTCTATGCTACTCATATCGTAGCAATAATTATTTATTTAAGGAAGGCAGGTGTCCCTGGCCCTGCATCTCTTTTGACCATTAAGGTGTGTGGATGGGACATTCTTCCACCTCTTCCTTAGTAATATTATATTATTTTTTTATTAAATTATCAAATATGACTTTTATACTGCCATTTTTTATAACTCTTTTTATTTCACTATCTCTTATAAATTGCATATTTATAATCGAATTTTTGAATCCATTTTCTTTTAAATTATTAGCAGTATTCAATTTTATTGTTAATTTTATGTTCTTTTCAAATTTTTTAATAATCCATATTGTGTCATCTTTTTTCAATTGTTGGTAAATTGCATCCGGATTACTTAAAATATCATCTATTTTATTTAAATAATCTGTAACTTCTATGTGTCTCTCAATTATGTGCTGTTTTCTCTCTGGAGTTAGTATTACATCATTAGATGTAGTTTCAAATATGTCAGTATACTTTGAAATATCAAATTGTCCGACTACCATTTTATCAATTTCTTTTTTATATTGACTATTTTTAAATATGTTCATATCTTTGCTTACATATTCTCTGTTAGTATTCCTCATCTTGTCATTCTCGTTCAACCAAGCATTGTATTTATTGTTAACTTTTAATAATTTACTACTTGTTTTTTTGTAAGCTTCATCATATCCCAGCTTTTTATCAACTATTTTTTCTCTTTTTAAAGATCTAATATTTCTTTCAAACTCTCTTTGAGTATCAAGTAGTTCCCTTTCTTTTCTACTTTCTTCAATATCAATAGGTTTTGGAATACTTTCCCACTCAAAATAAGGTCTAAAGTTGTGATAACAATTTATTCCTTTTAATCCTAGCATTTTGCCATAACCAGTTTTCTCATAAAAATTATCATATTTATCATTTGATCCTATTATCATATATACTTTGCCTTGCCACTCATCATGTGCTTCATAATCAGCTTTAGTATATTTGGTTCTTGTTCTAGCTCCAGCATGTTGATCTACATAAACAAAATTAGTTTTCATTACTTCAGTTGCTGTTGTTAACTCAATATCACCTATCAATTGATTTACTCTTGTAACTATATCTCTTCGTACAGCAGATTCAATACTTATACTTCTTCCGCTATCATAATTTGCTAGTAATATACCTTCTTTTCCCATTTTATCAATAGCTTTTTTTATTGACTGATCATAAGTATATACACCAGTAGAAGTTTCTATATATGCTGTATTCAGAATTGTTTGATAAACCTTTTTTGTTGATTCTATGGCTTTAGTATTTATTAAATTACATATATTCTCTGTACTTTTAAATGCTTCTTTTATAAGATTAGTTGCTGATTCGCTATCGTATATATCAGATAAGGACACATTCTTATTAAAATGTTTGTTATAACTTTCTAATGTATCAAGACTAATAGACTTTTTGCTAGATTCTTTTAAAATATTCTTTAATGCCTCTTTTATTTCAGCTTTATTTTCTTTAAAAATGAATGTTGCATCTTTGTCTATAGCCTTTAATTCAATAAGCTTATCTAAATACCATTTAAGAGTACCCTTTATTCCATCATAATTGTCTATTCTTTCTAAAATATCCAATATTAGTTCTTTTTCAATAGAATCGTAAATTTCAATTAATGGTTTTAATAAATCATAAAATTGCTTTTTATTCATTATTCTTCATCAGGACCATTTGATTTGGCTGGTTCTTCCGTTAATTTACTATATTCTTTTTGTCTTTTTACAAACTCTATTGCTTCCGCTTCTTTCATGTTTCTTGTGTCCATAATATACTGAACATCACTTATTATATCTGCATTTCTTTCAATTAAAGATTGATTTCTAGCAGTATCTTTATCAACTAAAATCGAATCATCCCATTCGTATTCTGTTAAATAATTTGTTGCTACTGGAATCCTATATAACTTACATAATACATAAATTCCATAAAGTAAGTCCTCGAAAGCATCTTGTAAAACAGCTTGAATATCTGAAACAGTAACATAATAATCTTGTTTTGATGCTTTTATTTCTTGAGCTGTTTTTTCTATTGCCTCCGGTTTAGCTAAAGTTCCATGAGATAAATGACAAGCGCTTTCAACTTGTATTAATAATTCATTTAACCCATTAAACAACGGATTATCTCTTATTTCAGGACTGAAAATATTAAAACTTTTGTCTTTTGTCTCGTCAAAATCCCATTTTCTAAAGTATCGTTCTTTCCCTACTGGTAATTTATATTTTCCTTTTTCAAATTTTAAAATACTTTCATCAACATCAACAGCAAGTTCTGTTCCCTCATACTCATGAATTATTCTTGAATACTGATGATCAATTTCTTCCAAAATTCCTAAAGCATTGTGATATATAGGTTGTCCTATTGGACTATCATTATCTAAATCATTAGATGTTGGCATTGTTACAAAACCACCTATTAATCTATCAATTCCTTCTATACTTTGTGTAGGCTCGATATCTTTCCATTTATCAACTTCAGATAATTCGATTTTTTTTGATAGGATAACTCCATTTGGCTGTCCTACATAACAAATATTTTTAATTGTTAAAGAATTATTTTTGTATTCGTTATACTCGAGTCTAGTATATATTTTATTGTTTTGTGTTAATTGGTCTATTAATATATAGCTTATTAAGTTACCATCATCATCAAATCCAACAGGAATAAATTTATCTGCTTGAATTATATTTATCTTTATGTCTTTGCCGTCAAAATAAGGTCTAAAGAATATTGACGATTTTCCAAGAAGCTGTTCAACAAATCTTCTCTTTTTCTTTAAAAATCTTTGATAGACTTTATCAATATACTTATCTGAACAAGTACTTTTAAATTCAATAGTAACTGCTTTAGCAACCTTTTCACACATTGTTCTTGCAACATGTAAAGATTTAGTATTTTCATCTATCCATGGTTCTGATTTATTGTATATTTTACTCCAAAGATCAATTGAATTTAAAATATCTTGACTCGTTTGTATATCTAATTCAAAGTCTCTTGCTATTTTATTATAATCAAACATTTTATGCCACCACCTTTTAAAACTATTTATTAAATTACTAATCATTATCATCTTCACCCTTTTCTAAATCTCTAAGTATCGGTAATATTTGTTTAATGAATTTCCAAATTCCCATTATTAAGTATCTTAATGCATCCATACAATGGTCATTTTGTTTTATAGGTACTTCTTTACCTTTATCTAACAAATCTTTGTCATATTCATATAAATACATTTCTTTAATCAAATTCTTTTGTTTAGGAGAAATAAATAATGAACATAATGATAAAACTTTTTGGACTCTACTTATTCCTAAAGCAACATCGTTTTTTGCATCTTTTATTGATACATTTGGACATTGCTTTTTTATTTCTTCAGCTAAGCCCTTTGCTGAAGGATCTATAAAAACGAATCTTACTTCAAGACCCGTTTCTTTTTCTATTTGCTCTACAAAATTTTTAAAGTCTAATGCATAATCGCTTGGAGACTTTTGCTTACCTGTTTCTCTACCAGAATAATAGTATTCATCTATACCACGAACACAATTACATTTATAATCTATACCAAAAGCTTCATAAGTTGTTGCATTCATTTGTCCATAGTCAATACTAATGTAACAATATTTCATATCTTTATAATTGTCTTTGTCACATTCTTTTACATGAACTTCCTCTTTAAACATGTAATATATTAGTTCATCTATACCTGTACATAATCCTAACCAAAGCCAGTTGTACATTTTTTCATCAATAGACTTTAATATTTCTGCAGCTTCTATTAATTTTTTACCAAGCCAATTTACTGGAACATCTCTGTAGTCAACATGAACATGAAGTGTATCAGAACGCATTTCCATTTTTTCGCACCACTCCATAATAGGAGCTCTAGGATTTTTCGGAGGATTAAAATAATACTCTATAACAAAGTCGTTATCATTTCCACGAATAAAGGTTGCCTCAATATTTTGTAATTCATCTTCTCCTTCACCTTTATCAAAAAATTCTGTTAACTCATCAATTAATACTAAAACAATAGGTCTATCTTCATCTATCATACCTTTTGTATCATCTATAGAATCATTACCAGTAAAGTAAATTGTGTTTCCAGTCTTTAAATGCGTTATTTGCATAGGACTAACAGTTATTTTAAAATCACTTTTCTTATAACCTAACCTTCCAATTGCTCTTAAACACTCTTTAAACACAGTCTTTTTTAATTTATTATGAAACTTACGAAGTACTACCACCGAACCAGGAGTTTTATCTATTATTGTTCTTATAGCTTTTATTCCCATATAACTAGATTTTGTTCCAGCACGACCACTCGTTACAATATGATGAATATGTTTCGTATCATGAAATATTTGATAAAACTTTGGAATTATCAAATCACTAATTTTTATTATTTTCATAGTCTTTTAAATCATCAACAAGAATAACACTATCAGGTTGTTCATTATTATCATCATTTTTAGGTTCTCGTTGTTTTTCTCTCCATTGATCTGGTTTTCTATTCTTCAACCAAAATATTTGTGCTGTTGGATCTGGCGGTATATGAACTTCATCATATACTTCAACAATTTCTTCATATTCACTAGATTTATATCCCTCATCATTGTATTCAACTCTTTTAACCTTCATATGTTTTAAAACTGGAGCGTTATAGCCTAAAGCTTTTTTAAACAATGCACTTTCAACTTCATAGTCCGCAATTTCTTTATTCTTTTTTAAGGTGTCATTTATGTCACTATACTTTTTCTTCCATTCGTATAATGTTTGTCTCCTTATACCACAATTATTTGCTATTTGTTCATCAGTTAAACCATCTTTAGCCCAACCTTTAAGTAAAGTTAAGCCTTCATCGGTTAGCCAATACTCAACTTTACTCTTAGCCATGTCTATTCTTCCTCTTTGTTTTCTTTATTTTCTGACTTGCCTTTAATTACTTCAACTATTTTCTTATTAACTAACACTTTTGCTCTTTCATCTGTTACTTCATATTCATATCCTGGTTGAAGCAAACCTAAATTTTTATTTTCTTTATCTTCAAAGTTATGAATCAATACTCTTACCTTCTTCATATTATTTTCCTTTCCCTAATTTAATTGGTTGCGGAATCAAGAATCAAACTTGAATCAACTGCTACTGAAACAGTTATGTTGTCATTACACTATTCCGCTATGTTTTAAAAAAATTAGATAAATCTATATGTATCTTTTCTCTTCTTTTTGAAGGAATTGATTTTTCTTTTTTTAATTCTTCTGTACATTTTTTGTTTCTTGGACAATTTTTACATAATGAATATTTAAAACATAAATTATACTCTGTTTTATTTTTTTCTTTCATCCCTTTTTCCTCCAAAATAAAAACAACCTATACGGTTGCTATATTTGATACAACAAATTGAAAAGATAACATCTGATCAATTCCGAGTAGTCATCCTCGTATTTCTTTGTATCTTTAATAGATACTGTACCAAATAATAAAATCTTTAGTCTCTTCCCTCCATAGAATTATTTTTATTGTTATCTCGAGTTCAATAAATTTTATTCGTCCAGGTTTCCTTTGATTAGAATACGTCTAATCATATTCCTTTATTATTCAGTACACTACCTACTAGAGATAGTGAACATATATCTCATAGTTTGATAATAAATAGTTTCGTATCAGACTTTTTCATAATGGAATCAAACCATTAACACCCGTTCATGCGTTTTCAGAAGTGATTCGCCTCTTTCTACCACCTATGAGGTCGTGTTCTCCCTAAATATTATCTAATGTGATATATGAATTGATATGTAGTACTTGCAAGATAGATTTTTCGGTGTCTTACCACTTCTAACTTTACATATCAAGCATAGTGCCTTTTATAAGCACTATATCAAGTAAATATGTTGGAACAACCTAACTTATAGCAACAAGGTAATCATAGACCTGTCTAGTGTTCTATTTTTATATATTTACTCAATATACTACCTATAAAAAGTAGCATTTACCTTATCTTTGATTTGATAAGTCAGCGGGATAATCCAGCTTACGTAATAATGGAGTAATATTTTATATTCTTCCATAATACTATTTTAACATAAAGTTTTCGTTCATTTTCGCTCATTCGTAAAAATTAATCGTTCAATTTCGTTCATATTATAATTTCTATTGTTCAATTTCGTTCATATTGACTTGACACTCATCCTTAGACCACGAATTGTCGCTAGTAGTAATTCCTTTATATTCGTCATAATATCTTCTACATTGAGATATACTACAATGCATTTCTTCTGCTATTTCATCCCATGAATATTTTGATTTATCAGGTTTTAGAGCATATTCTCTTAAAAAAGCAACACACACGCTTGCCTCAGAACGCCTATATAAATCAAATTCATTTAATATAAAAATTTCATATGCTTTTTTTTCGCAATACTTGCGTTTTAACACTTGCGCATCTTCATCTTTGCTTAATAAAAGATTAATTAATTTATCATTGTCAGATATTGTACAAGATACAAGTATCTCTTTTAATTTATTTGCTTTAACATCTAATCTAGTAGCTATTAAAGTTTCATACAATTCTATTGAATTATTTATTTTATTTAATTTATCCCAAGCTGTAACTAAATCCATATTACTATCAATTTTATATTTTTCCATTGTTATTGCTTCACTCATTTACTACAACCTCAACTTTCTCAATTTTTTTTGGCCTTCCTGGTTTCTTCTTCTCCTTAATAAGTTCATTTATTTCTTCCTCGCTAAGTATTCTATACTTATACGCACAATTTAATCTATGCTCAGTTTTATGTATTTCATTAGCTAAAAATTGTCTTGTATCTTTACCTGTAAGTTTAGATTTGTGTGCTAAATAAGTTAATTCAACTTCATGCTCGTTATTTAGCATTCTTCTTTCTAGTCTTAATTCTTCCAATTTCTTTATTACTCTATCTGAAGCACTACTTGGCACTTTTCCAGATTCAATTAAGTGTAATAGATCACTAAGTTCTAAATCAACTCTTTGTAATGATATTGGCTGTGATTCTATCATTTTATCTATTTCGTTTAAATTAGCTATTACTTCTAAAATTTTATCAACTAATTCTTTTTGTCTGTCCGATTTTCTTACTTTTATCTTACATCACCTTTTTCTATTATTTCTTTATATTTTTGTAAAATCTTTATATACCAAATATCTTGAGTTTGTTCCCAATTATCTTCGAGAAATTTTATAAATTCTTTTTGTTGATTATAATTAGCAATTTTTACATTTTTACAAATGTTTACAAAACTGCAAGATTGTGAATTTTTATATTCTTCAAGTTGTTTCTTTAATTCATACACTTCACTTTCAGATTCGGTTGCTTTATGTATTGCTTCATTAAACTTGTTTTTTAATTCTTGGTTTTCTTCTTTAAGTCTAATACATTCATTTGATACTCTCTCAAAATCTCTTAATGTCATTTATTCCACCCCAATTCTTTTATTTGTTTATTTATTGCTTGTAATATTTCAATATTGTATAAAAAATGTTCTCCTATACAAAATGTTTTACTATCACAAAAAAATGTAATACAATCACAATATTCATCATTTGATATATATTGAATATAGTCACATAAATCATCATGTTCTTCTATTTTTTTATATCCTAATTTTTTAAATAATTTTTCAGCACTTTTCATATTTTAATCATTCTCCTTTAAATTGTTAATTTTATCTATTAGTTCATTAATTTTAATAGCAAACGCTTTGTCTATATTTCTTGCAGTCCATTCTCCATTTGGAAAACCTAACGTTTTATCTCTGATAGTTATTTTTTCTATTTTTTTTGGTTCTTCGATTATTTTTACTTCATCATTTAAAAAATTTACATTTCTTCCAAACTGATATTCAAAAAAACCATCACCATAATAATCATAATAATCTTCCTTGTTTTCATCGTATTCAAGTGGTATGTCACTACACATTATTTTTTTAGGTGCTTTGCCATCTTTAACTAATCCTAATAATTCATATATTGTTATTTTCATTTACTCACCTATTTTTTCTACTATATCTGCTTTTATTAAGTCATATATCAAACTTGGTATATAACAAGCATAATCACTATCATAATAATCATTTTGAATAATTAAGTATTTTCTATCTTTTTCAACATTAATTTTAACTTTATAATATTCAAAATTGAATACTTTACTATAATAAAAACTATTTTCTTCAAACCCATACTTTTCCAATTCTTTTAAATCTATATTGTCTTTAATCTTTAACATTACTATCACACTCTACTTTCTTTAATAAATCATTCAATTTAAGATAATGTTCCAGTACATTTTTTAGTCCATCTCTATTTAATTTTATATTGCTTTGACTATGAAACATTACTTGATTATCTTTACGGATCACTACATGATTATTGCTTGCTTGGGATATTTCATAACCTTTATAACTAATCTTTAACATTACTATCACACTCTACTTTCTCTACTATTTCACTAGGATAAACAAACCAAGTGCCTTTTTTATAATATTCTCTATTATAACCATGCTCATCATCATATTTGCCTTTATATTGCTTATCAATTAAATATACCTTATTTAAAGATATTGGTTCATTTTTTATATCAACTATTGTTGCAATAGTTCCATCAATCAATTTAACTCTATCTTTAATCTTTAACATTACTATCACCTTTTTCTATTTTTTCCATGCTAATTAATAATCCAGTTAAAAATAATGGCCCTGGAGCCCAATGACTCATTCTTTCATCTTCTATAATATTTTTTACTTTATTCCAGTTGTCTTTTAAATGTTTGTTTTCTTCTTGTAATTGTTTAATGTATTTGTACAATATTTTTTGATCTTTATATGTAAATTCACTTGTATAATCATCATGTGGCTCTAAACTTGTTGTTTCTAAGTAATTCAATATCATATCTAAATCAGTAATTTCTGTATTCATTTTGACACCTCTATTCTTTCAACAATTCCACCATTTTTAATATATTTTTTGAGATTATCAGACAATATGCTGTCCCAATTACTTTTTAAAAGCCAATCGTATAAATTAGAAACAAGAATTATTTTTGGGGAATTTACTTTTAATGCTTTTATTAAATCATGAATGTTAGTTATCATTCTGACACCTCTTTTAATATATCTTTCATATTTTTTATCAACGATTCTTTAAATTCATAGTCTATACTTGATTTAACTTGCTCTTCTTCCCATCTTTTCATCAATGGAAAACTAAATACTTTAAATACATCATATTCATTTAGATATTTATTAATTTTATTAATGGCTTCTTTTTGTTTTTTTACTTGTTGTTTTAAATCGTTTATATAATCTTCGCTATATTCAAATTCACTACAATTAAGCCATTGTTCAGTTGTTATTTTTCTTTTTGAGCAACAACTTTGAGGATAATCAAAGGATATTTCTTCTACATAATGATATTTACAATTTTGGCATTTTTCATCTTTATCCATATATTCACTTTCCTTTACTTTCTAAATATTCTTTTAATTTTGGATCATAATCACCCAATATTTTTATTGCTGTATAATAATTGTTTTTATATATAGCTAAATCTTCATTTAACTTAATCAACTTTAAAACTAAGAAGTAAATTATTATTATTAAAATTACTATCATTATCTTCATTAGCTCACCTCATTTGCTATCGTAAGAATTATTAATAATATTGTTATAACCGCTATCGCAATCCATCTTTCTTTCATATTTCCCTCACTATACCTTTTTGTTCAGAATTTGACTTTCCCATTTTTTTAAAAATATATTTTGACTATTTGTTGTAGCTGCATTGTTTTTAGTTCTCTTTTGAACTACTTTATTTTCTCTAACCTCAACAGTTACTAAAGAGTGATTTATATCTTTTATCAATCTCATAAAATAAATATCACATTGACCTTTAGCTACTCTTTCAGCATAAGTTTTAACACAATTATTTTGTTGACTAGATTCTTCAACTAACTCTTCAACTGATTTGACAGGATATATAATATATTGTTTATTTTGAAATTCATTTGTTTTAATTTTTTCATATCTCTTTTTTATTTGTTTAGTTATAACTTTATCTTTTCTTACTTGAATTTGATGTTGTAATTCATCATGTTTTTCTTTTAAATTTTTTGGATATAATATTGATTTGTCTTTTAAATCCATTTTTTGTTGTTTTGCCATTGATATATAATCTAGGTACATATATGTATTTTTATTTTTAATATGATATTTCATTAAGTCATATGGCTTACAATATTTTAATAACTCATCTAATCGATAAACATTACAAAAATATTTAACAAGTTCATAATCTTTTATTTTTATTTTTTGCAAGACGCATAATTCTTCATAAGTAATATTGTTTTCTATCATAAAATTCAAATAACTTTTATCAAGTCTAAAAACATCTTCAAATTTTCCAACTTTGAAATCGCAATAAAAAGCTGCCAAATTATATAGTTTTGCTTTAGTTAAAATTTCTAAAGCATAGTCATTTTTGCTAATTCCTCTTAAAATTTCGGCCACATCAATTTCAGCATTATCAAAAATTTCTTTCGGATCATAATATTTAGCTCTTAATGTATTTCTATCTACAAAGCACTTTCCGTATATCATAATGTAATATTCTGGTTTCCAATATTCGGTCTTTTCCCAATAGTTAATATACCAATAGCCGCTAATATTCCTTCTCATGTTATTTATCATTATCTTTAAATTTAAAGTTCCATCTTTCTCAATGACTTGTCTAGCATATTCAGTAATTATGAATTTCATTGATTTTGTTGAATTTGAATATGTACTTACAATTTCATAATTTCTTACTATGTATTTATCATTAAAACTTATTAAATACATAAAATAATCTTTATCTATATAATTGGTAGTTCTTTTGACTAATAATTTCTTCTTACAATTTGGACATTGTATATAATCATTAACTTTACATATAGTCTCAAATTCACGTTTACAATTGGAACAATAACAATTGTTTTTATTTTTAATACAAATATACTTTTTTTGATTTTCTACAAATTTTTTAAACTCTTTAGAATTTACATAGTTGTCAACATAATTATTAATTATGTCTATTTGTTCTCTATCTTTTTTCTTAATGTACATTAAAACAACGTTAGTTGTCCTTCAGGAGTCCAATCTTTTTTTACTACTTTGTTTGTTTTTTCTTGAACAACTTTTTCTTTCTTTTCTATATTTTTTACATTGTCACTTGAACTTAAATCTAAGTCCTTATTATCTTCGTCCCAATAGTGAATTGCCCATCCAAATACAACATCATCTTTTATCATTGCCATATTGTTTTTTGATTTTTTCTTTGCTTCATTTACAATAAAATCTATCATTTGCTTTAAACTTTTTTCTTCGTTCAAATATTTATCATCCATATCAGTTCTAGATATTAAATATTTTACTATTTCAAGTACTGCTTCATCTTTAACTTCTGAAGCAAGTACTTTTATTCTTTCTATTCCTTCCACTATAACTCTCCCTTCTCGTTTAACTTTATAAATTTAATTATTAATCTAAACAAATCTTTTTTTGATATTGTTATCATTTTTACTTGATGTGTTTTTTTCTCTTCAAAATCAGTTTTTATTAGTTCTTCAGTTAACCAGTTTCTACTAAATTCAACATTACTATTTAAATCCATGATGATTTCATCCTTTCGATTTCTTCTGGAGTTCTTGTGTCTATTCCTAGTTCTTTTGCTCTGTCGATTACTTCATCAATAAATACCGACATTTCTTTTGAATTGTATACTGAACTACCATAATAGCAAATCACATTTGTATATCCTTCTAATTTGCTATTTTTTAAATCTTTAGCTATCCAACCTAGTCCTTTGTGACTCCAACTTTCTAGAAATCTTTCTATTGCTTCTTTTCTAATCGGTAATATCTCATAAGGACCTTTAAATTCAACAATAGTTCTATATATATCTTCTTTATCCTTACTTAACTTAAGAGCTATTTTTCCAATAAGTTCCCAAGCATAAGCATTTGCATCTAATGATCTTCTTTTTTTGTGTTTTTCAATTGTAATATCTAAATCTTCTAAATCTTTTATATCATCATAACCAACCAACTCTTGACCTTTTATTTCAAGAGTCAGTTTAGGTCTATGAGTTATATAGTCTAAATCTAGATTTACTACTTTTCCTCGTGCTTTCATAAATGTCCTTATTAAAATGGTAAATCATCATCAGATAAGATTATTTCATCTCGTTTAACACTTCCGTTTGACTCAAAAGGATTTGTTTCTTCTACTCTTTCAGCATACTCTGGTTCCGGTCTACTGTCTTTTTTGCTTCCTACAAATGTAATTTCTTCAATAATTATGTCTGTTGTGTAAGCTTTAGTTCCATCCGGTCTTTCATAGCTTCCTGTTTGGATTCGACCACTCAAGCCAACTTCACTACCTTTTTTAAAATGCTCACAAATTAGTTCTGCTGTTTTTCTCCAAGCTACACAACTGATAAAATCTGCTTCTCTTTCACCATCAGCATTAGTAAATGGTCTATTTACTGCTAAAATAAATCTTGTATAAGCAATATTACTAGAGTTATATCTTAATTCTGGATCAGATGTTAGTCTACCAATTAGATTAACTTTATTCATTATTTTTCTTCCTTTTCTATTAACTTATCAATTTCTTTATTAAATTTTTCAACTTGTTCATTGTATTTTTCTAATTTATCTTTAATTACTTCTTTTAATTCCATGTATGCTTTTTCTATATCACCAAAAACAATTTTGCTAATAATAGAACCACTACTAAATTTAATTGATACTGCATGATCCAAGCTATTTAATGTTTGCTCATAAATATCTATTTGAGCTTTTTTTAAAAAATCATCTAGTTTAGTTTTTATGTGATAATCATAAGTTGTTTCTATTTCTCCATTCGGTGTTGATAGTTTCCCAAAAAAACTCAATTTTGCTTTTACCTCGCAATAATCTAAGTAATAACTATCTTTTCTAAACATATCAGCCTTTCTTAAATCTTTTCTTAATTTTTCAAAATCATTGTATCTTGTCATATCTAATTCAATTTCTTTTAATTCAAACCATTTATTATTTTTATCTTTCATATTTTTCCTTCTTTCTAATCTTCAACTTCGCAGTTGATTATATCTATTATTTCTTTTACTTCATAATCATCGCAGTCAGTAATATTGCAATATTCTTCAGCTGTTTTTTCATCTTCTGCATATACAGTTATTTCAACTTCACAATTACATGTAAATATGATTTTTTTTGTCTTTTCTTCTGGCGGTTCAGGATAATCATTTACCATCAAACTTGTTTCGATCATTTAGCCCATCTCCTTTTCTACATGTTCGTGCATGAATACATATACTGAACTATCACTTTTATTTTCTAATAACCATTCCCACGCTTTAACTTGAGAAAGATGTGTTTTTTTTACCCTAGATTCATAAGAAAATTCTCCTTTTAATTCATGTTGTTTGATTCTTTCTTCGAGTTCTAAGTCATCAACATAGTTTGCTTCAACTAAATACAAATCATAATTTTTAGCAACTATTCCATCTAAGCTACAAGTATCAGTTGCATAAAAAGCTTGTTTATTATTAATTTTTATAAAATAACAACAATTTGGAACATCATGTGTTGTTAATTCAATTTTGATTTTAATTATGTCATTATAGTTGTATATTTCCCCTGGTTTGTATAAGTCAATATTTTCTATTTTTACTCCACAATTTAATAATTCTTGAACTAACCACTCTCCGCATCCAAAACGAAGAGTTGGTCGTTCACTTGCTAATTTTTTTATTGTTGATTTATTTAAGTGATCAGAATGTATGTGTGTTAATAAAACTAAATTTAAGTCTTTTACAAATGGTTTTAATTTTTTATAAGCTATTCCACAATCTATTAAAATACAATTCTCTATAACTGTTGCGTTCCCTGTGGAACCAGTTTCGATAATGTTATAATTCATCTAAACTAACTTCTTTCACTTCGCTTACTGGTGTTTCCACTTTTTTCTTACTCTTTTTAGTTCCTGGTTCTTTTGTTTCAATGATATTTGGTTCTTTTGGTTCTATTTGCTTTGGTTCTAACGATGGCTCTGTTTCTGGAATTGGATCATCTAAGTAGCTTGAGTGTCCATCATCAAATATAGTCTTATTATCATTTTCATAAGCTTGTTGCATTTCAATACTCATGATACCCCATTTAGAAATTAATTGTCTTAGCATTGTTTTTTTTGCCATATCATCAAAATTTTGATACCAATGAGAACTATATTTCCATTTTTCTTTTTCGGGAATCTTTCCTGCTAAAAGTAACTCATATCCACTTTTCGAAAATGCTGGTGAATATTTATCTGCATGTTCAATCATTTTCTTTTTGCTCCAATATAGAATCTTCTTGAATCCTGTTATTTCTTTAAACATTGCGTAATAACCAATTGTTGGAGTATTTTCTCTAATCTCATCATCTTGAATTATGTTTACAAATATTTCTTCATTTAATGGATCATAGCTGATAAGTTCTCCCTCTTTTAATTCAAGCACATTTATTTTTTCGTATTTACCAGTTCTTATTGCTAATTGAATATAGCCTTTATAACCAAGAATAAATGTTGCTACTTTACCTTTCGATTTACTGTCAAAAGGCACTAAATAGTATTGCCCTAATTGTGGACTTGGACTAAGATTTAAACTTTCTCCAAGCAATGCACCACTTAAAATTGTACCTGCATCACATTCTTTTAATTTTTCATTTGTTGCTACTGCACTACTAACTGCAGCGACAAACCTTTTTGCTCTCTCTGAGTCCCCAAGAGTGTTATTTATAAGTTGTTGATATTTACTTGTTTGTATTGCAACACTAAATTTTGGAGTTTGATTTTCTTTTGAATTATTCATATTCATATCCTCCATCATTTAAGAAAGTCTTTAATAAAACTAATTGATTTTTTGTTCCCCTTACTGTAAATGTAAGTTGATAAATTTCTTCTTTTACTTCTTTAACTGGTGTAGTTAATACTCTTTTTACTTCAGTTACATTTTCTTGTTGTTGTTTTGCAAGTAATTCTCTTTTTGCGTTTTCTTCGGCTGCTCTTTCTATAGCCATTTTTCTTTCTTGAACTATTTTTATAGAATTTGCTAAGTCAAGTGTCTTTTTGTATTCATACATAATTTCTTCTTTTGATGACTGTAAATTTATTAAATCTAATTCATCAGATACTTTGTCTAAAAATTTTACAATATCGTTTTTATACTTTACTTCAGTAGTACTCAAAATTATGTTTAGATGCATTTGTTCAAAAGTAACAAAATCAATATTTTTAGAAATCTTGTATTCCTCAAAAAATTCCCTTAGAAGTTTTTCTTTTGCTTTTTTTTGAGTATCTTCTATAAAATTAATTTTTCCTGTTAATGTTTTAGATGCTTCCTCTAATTTATCTTTAACTTCTTTAGTATATTTTTCATTGAAGACATCATATGGTGCTTCTATTGCTTTTTTTATTTCTTTTCGTTTATCTTCAAGTATTGATAAAGTATTATTTATTTCTGTTCTTTTATCCTTTAAATTTGATTTATTAGCATCCGTTGCTTCTAAGTCAGTAACTCCTTTTAGTTTTTCATCTACAAACTTACCTACTTTTTCAAGTTGTTCAAAAATTTCTGGTAAATGTTGTATTTTAATTATTTCATTCAAATCTAATTTCTCTGTTTGATTTGTTTTAACTATTTTATTCTCTTCCATATTTTCTCCTATTTTCCTCCTGCAATTAATTGATAAATTTTTAATAATTCTTTTAATTGCGTTTTTTCTTTCTCTATTTTTTTAATTTTTTGATTTTGTTGTACTGCGTATGAAACTATTTCATTTATCATTTCATTTTGCATATAACTTTTTTCGTTTTCTTTTTGTAATTGTTTTTCGTAGTTTGATGTAATAGCGATTACAACTAGTAACATAATTGCTATTCCAATACAAATTCCTAAAACTAATAAATTAATAACTATTGCTTCATTCACTTTGAATCACACTTTCTAATTCGATATACACTTACTCTTATTCCAGAGTAATTATCTCTTTGTTTATCGCCTACTGGCTCTATCTTGCCTTGTCGAGATAGCTCTGTTAATCTTGGTGCAACTTGTTGTCTCGAATCATCAGGTGTTAAACCTCTTTTAAAAAGTTCTACTGCTATATCTTTTGCGGACATTGGCTTATCAAACTTTTTCATGATTTCAAGTATCTTTTCGTACATGCCTTTTTTATCTACTATTGAGTTTGCTATTGCTCTTGTTGTAAATGTTATTCTTTCTCCAACTCTTCGTTCACTAATCTCACTCATTATCTTCTAACCAGTTATAACTAAAAAGCTCTACCGGTTGTTCTTCCTCCTCCCTTGCTTGGTCATTTTTTTTTAAATCTTCCAGATTATTTATTTGGCATTTTTTCCAATTGCGCAAAATTCCTTTTGCATAGTTTAAATTTTTTTTATTCATAATAGCTGATTGTTTTATAGCTTCTAACACTAGATCTTTATCATAGGTTTCTAAAAGACTATCCAATAATTCTTTTTCTGCTGAATTTATCATACGCGCGTATTTTTCTTCTAAATAAGAATAAGAAGAAGTATTATTATTACATTCTTTACATTCTTGTTTGTTTTCACTTGAATTACAGTTGTTTTTCACTTGTTTTTCATTTGAATTACACTTGTTTTTCATTGGAATTTCATTTTGTTTTTCACTTGTTTGTGTTTCTTCTTGATTAAGTGCCGTATTTAAAGCATTTTCAGTGATTATTTGTTTTTCACTTTGATTTTCACTTTCTTGTTGAATTTCAGTAGAATTACAGTTGTTTTTCAGTTGCTTTTCAGTTGTGTTACATTTGTTTTTCATTTGAATTTCATCTGAATTACAGTTGATTTTCACTTGAATTTCATTTTGCTTTTCACACGATTGATATTTTTCCCAATTAAGTATTGTAATTAAAGAGTTTTTATTACTCGCTTGTTTTTCAATTTGTTTTTCAACTTTGAAATCATTTAATACACGATGTACTTTAACATAGTTAATGTTTAGTTCTTCAGCTATTGCTTTTGACCCTACAATTAGTTGACCGGGTCTTAAAATAGTTCTTTCACCTTTAAAAATTACGGATATTTCTTTGTGTGTTGCATTTAAAAGTAAATAAATCCAAATTGCTACATGATCGCTATCTTTCCAAATAATTGGATTATCTAATATTTTTCTATAAAGTCTTACATATCCTAATTCCATATAAATTAACCTCTTTTCTAAAGAAAAATTAATAGTAAATATGAAATTCCGAATATAGCAATACAATCAAGTATGTCGTTTAAAAGTTCTTTTTTTGTTTTTGGAAATTCTAATTTTAATTCTTTCATTATTCTCATATTCTTCTCCCTTCTTGCATGTTGAGTATTTTTACAAGTGTTCCAGCACTTATATTTGATTTATTTGTAAATATTTGTTATACTTTAAAAGTAAATTTTATTTACAAAGTGTTTATTGATTGCTCAGTGTTTGAGCAATCTTTTTTTATGCCCATACATTCATCAAAAAATGTTTTTAAGACTTTGCCTTGAATATAAACAGCGTTTGGATACATTTTCTTGAATTTTTTGTTAAGCTCACGAATAATCTCGTACGACTTTGTTTGACCTGCACCAGTTATATTCATAACATCTTCTACTGTGTAGTATTTCATATAATTCCTCCTATTCCTTTACACTATTGATTAACTCCATTCAAATATTTATAATTAATTTTGAAAGGAGGTTTTTTATGATTGAATCTGTTAGAGCAATAGTTATTGCAATGATTGAGCATGGTTACATTACTAAAGGTACAAGCGATGATGAAAATATAAAAAATGTAAACAATGCTATAAAAGAAATTTCAAAACAACTATATGATGTTAGTCGAAAAAACTTTGAGTAACATCACAAGATTAGATACTTACATTATCTAGTCTTTTTTATTGCTTATAAATCAGTTCAAACAATTTGATATCACTATCAGTGATTTGATTATTACTAAATTTTTTGTACAAATATTCAATAGCTTTTTGTATCAGCTCTTTATCTGTTATTGTTTTATTATCCATACTTCCTCCTAATCTATATCAGATTTATCTTTTACGCTTTTAGCGTATTCGCTAGGTAAAAAAATAATGTCATTAAAATCTACTTTTGAAATTTGAATTATTTTTTTTACTATTGGAACATCAGGGAATGTCTTGTAGTTTTCGTAGTTTTGATAAGTTTCTTTTGAAATCCCAAGTTTTTCCGCCATTTCACTTTGACTAAAATTTAAATTAGTTCTAATTGCTTTTAAAGTCCACTTCATTGCTTTCCTCCTTACACTTTAAATTATACTACGCTTAAAGCGTATGTCAATATATTTTTTCACTTTTGGCGTAATTTATTAAAACAAATATTGAAATTTTTACACTTTTAGCGTATAATAGCGGTGTAAGGAGGAAAGTATGACAAATTTAGATAATTTAGGAAATAAGGATGTCTTTGCTAAAAACTTATCTTATTATTTAAGTTATTATGACAAGGATGCTGCTGATATCTGTAGAGATTTAAATATAGCACCATCTACTTTTAGTGATTGGCAAAACGCAAAAAAATATCCCAGGATTGACAAAATAGAATTATTAGCTAATTATTTTGATATAAAGAAATCCGATCTGATAGAAGATAAAGAAAGAAATCTATTTCCTGACGATTTAGATATTCTATTTGATAAACACAAAGATATTTTAACTGAGTCAGATAAAACATTAATAAAAACTATTATAGAGCAAAGAAAAAAAGAGATAGATAAGGAATTAGGTGAACAGTAATGAAAGTTGCTAAAAAATTATCAAAAATTGTGTTTAATATCATATTATCATTGGTCGGTTTATTTTTCGTCTTGGATAGTATCACATTGTTTTCTCCAATGGTGGAATATAATGAAGAGCAAAATAAATATTATGAAAAAAGGGATGTTACAACTGGAACAATATTTATAATTATTGGATTTTCGTTATTAATTATTCCAACAAAAAATATAACTAAATATATGGCAAAAAGTATAAAAAAACAAATAAAAGTAGAAAAAAAAGAAGAGCCAATAGAATTAGATAAACCTAAAATAAGTGGAAATTGGCTATACAAAAGAAAAGATTTTGCAGTAAATGAAAAAGAACAACTTTTATTAATTAATTCACATAAATATAGCTATAGTGATATTGTTGATTTCGAGTTAATGGTTGATGATACGAGTATAACGAAAACAAGCATGGGAAGTGCGATTTCAAAAAGTCTTTTATTCGGTGATATTTTAGGTGGAACAACAGCAAAAAAGAAAAACATTGATTATTGCACAAAATTAAAAATTAAGATTACTATAAATAATATTACTAATCCAATAGAATACATAGACTTTATGAAAGGATTTCAAAAATTAAAAAAATCTTCTCTTACTTATAAAAACATAATTAGTAATGCAGAAGAAATATTATCCATTTTAAAAATTATAACAAAATAAGTATGCTAGTACAGATACTTAATATAAACATAAAGAATAAAGAGGTATTAAGTATGATAAATAAATTATTAAAAGGAGATATAACACAACAAGAATTATTAAATTATTATAATGCTAACATTACTTATGTTAGTTTAAGCGAAGGAATTAATGGATTTGTATTTTTCTATAAGAATATTTACAATATTATAATTAATTCTGATCTTTCTTATTATAAAAGAAAGAAAACTCTACTACATGAGCTTGCACATATTGAATTGAATCAATTATGTCAGGTTGATAAAGATTTATTTGCGTTTAAAGTTGACAAATACGAAGACGAAGCAGATAAATATATTAAGTTTATTTTAGAAAGCTTAAAAGATGAAAATCTTTTAGCATAAAAAAAAGCCGTGCTGGAACACGACTTCCGAAGTAAAAAAAACTTCTAAGAAAAAATACTCAACATGCAATTAAGGACTTTTTCTATGTTTTAATTTTATCATAGAATTTGTCCTGATTCAAATAAAAAGAAAGAAAAGAGGACAAAATATGGATTTGAAAATATATAAAAAAACGAGATATCAAAATATATATCAAAGAATTAAAGGAAAACATTTTGTAATAGCTATAAGAAAGCCAAAATCTACAATTATTAGCAAAGATTTTAATGGAAATAGAATTTATGATATAGAAGTTGCAAAAAAAGTTAGAGATACCCTAGCAATACAAGGAAATCAATACATACAATATTCCAAAGGAACCTTTAAATCTCTTTGGGCAAAATATATTGAATATTGTGAAAATGTTGAAAAATTGGCTTTTAATACTTTAAAGAAAAAGAAAAATTTTTATAAAGCTCACTATAACTATTTTGACAATTACAAAGTTAATAAAATAACAAGAGATGATATAATAAATTTTATAGAAAACATTGTATCGCCAATAAAACAAAAAAACGAGATATTAAAAATACTTAAATGCTTTTTCAATTGGTGTGTTAAAGAAGAATATATCAATAGGTCACCTGCTTTTAAAATAAAAGAAATAAAGGCGACAAAAAATGAAATGAAATATTGGACTCCTGAAGAATTAAAGAAGTTTATAAATTATTTAGATTATATTGATAATGAATATTCTAAAAGAATAAAAATGTTAACTCTTATAGGATTTACTTTAGGAGATAGAGTTGGAGAAACAAGAGCATTAACATGGAGTTCAATAAATATAGAACATCAAGAAATAACTATAAGTCATTCAATTAATTATGATCCAAATTCTAAAAATTATTTATCATCAACAAAAAATTATCAAAGTCAAAGGACGATTGATATTACCGATAAATTAATTAATGAAATTTTAAATTATAAAGAATATCTAAAAAGCAAATATAAAAATGTAAATGATATAATATTCTATAATTATAAAAATAATAAGCCATATTCAGATACAGCACTAAGAAAACAATTTTATAAATTTATTGATGATGCTAAAGTTCCAAAAATAAGAATGTACGATTTGAGGCATACTTATGTAACAATTATGATGTCAGAAAATTGGAAATTGTATCATATTTCAAAACAACTTGGTCATAAAAACTACTCCACCACCGTTGATAAATATGGCCATATAGAAAGTAATACTAGAAAGGAGATAGCAAAAAGTACAGACAAATATATTTAATGTCGTAGTATTTTTGGTAGTATTTTTATAAAAAATAACGGAAAATAAGGACTTAAAACGATTTTTACAATTCTCCTCACTTGCTCCATTGAGCAATCTGTTCGAACTATTTAGTTTGAACTTGATATATAGAATCAATCGAAAGATTGATTTTTTTTGTGTCTTACAAAGAAATCATCCTAAAGAAAGGATGGTGTTTATGATTAATATTATCAAACAAGAAATACCTATTGATGAATCACTTAAAAAGAAATTAGAATTTATTTGTGATTTTTGTAATACTACTCCTACATTTATAAATGGAAGTATTAGAAAAATTGATAAATCTAATTTTGGCTTATATTGAACCTCACAAAGTAATTATCAATAATATAATGTTTCTTGTTTTTAATTATTCTAATGATGTTTATATCAAAAACTTTGGTAATAAAATTAAAATCAATGAATTACGATCAATGAATTAGAAGATTATTTAAAGCGTACCAACCAGTAATTTTGCCCTAAATAGTTTATAATTAAATTAGAAAAACTTATATCTGATTTATTTATGGGCGAAGTAGTACAAATAAGCCTAGTTGTACTGCTTCGCTCTTTTTTAGTAAAGGTGATGATGATATAGAAATATAATATTAAAAATAAAATATATGATAAAATTATATTAATCATTAATAAATTGGTCAGACGCGTCTGACTAATTACGAAAGGAGAAATTATGTTAGAAAAAAATAATTCAAAAATGATTGAAGAAATTACAAATTTAGTAAATGAAGTTAAATCTAATTTAGCTAATGAAATTAATAAATCTATTGTCTATGTATATTGGAATATTGGTAGAATAATAGTATCAAATGAAAGCGAATATAATAATCGTTTAGAATATGGTAAAGAAGTTTTAAAAGGATTATCTGATGAACTTACTAAATATTTAGGTAAAGGTTATTCAGTATCTAACTTAAAGTATATGAGAATGTTTTATAAAGCATATCCTAAATTTAATGAAATATCTTCTAGCCTTTCTTGGTCTCACTATTTAGAATTAATGATTATTGAAGATAAAGATAAAAGAAACTTCTATGAAAAAGAATGTATTAATTCAAATTGGTCTGTTAGAGAGTTAAGAAGACAATTAGATACTTCATTATTTGAAAGGCTTTTATTATCAGGTGGTAAAAATAATAAAGAAAAAGTATATGAATTATCTACAAAAGGACAAGAATTAAATAAACCTAGCGATATAATTAAACAACCTTATGTATTTGAATTTTTAGGCGTTAAAGAAAATAAACCTATATTAGAAAAAGACTTAGAATATAAATTAATAAGACATATAGAAGATTTTCTTCTTGAATTAGGTAAAGGTTTTATGTTTGTAGGTTCTCAACAAAGAATAACTCTTAATAATACTGATTATTATGTAGATATGGTATTTTACAATAAATTCTTAAAATCTTATGTTTTAATAGATTTAAAAATGAATAAATTAAAAGCTGAAAATTTAGGTCAAATGAATATGTATTTGAACTATTATGAACAAGCAGTAAATAGTGAAGATGACGGAAAGCCAATAGGCATTATATTATGTGCTGAAAAAGATAAAGTAATGTTAGAATATGCCTTAGGTGGACTATCTAATAATCTCTTTGCTTCAACATATACTTACTATATCCCTAATAAAGAACAATTAATTAATGAAGTAGAAAAAGTTTTAAATAATGAAAATTAAAGAAAAAAGATGATTTTGAGAGTTTAGCTTAAAATCATCTTTTACTAATTACAGTTTCCTTTTTTATAGCCTCTAGAAATAGCCTGTTCTTTATTATAAGCCCAGTAAGAATATTTACCATCTATACTATCTACCATACAATCATAACTATAATAATAATCTCCGTATCCTTCAATTACAAAAACAATATTTTCATCAAAAAAATCGAGTTTTTCTTTAGTCCAAGATGTAGTCCTATATCCATTTAAAGTATCTAATTCATTTTGAATGCTACTATCATCAAAAACATTATCCACAACATAGTCTACATATAGTTCTACACTTTTGTCATATAAAACATAAATATATGTACATACTCCAATTAAAATAAATATTATAATAGATGATTTTTTAATAGATAACAGGAATAGCTAAACGCGAGACTCTTGAAAAAGTAGTAAAAATAAAAACTTATATTTGGAATATATTTCTATTTATCAGTTTTTTTTACATTTTTTCAGATAAATGATAAATATAGGTTATATTTTATTCTTTGCTTTTAGTTCCACTTAAAATCAGTAAATTGTTTGTCCATGGCAATTGCGACGACACTGTTGTCGCAATCTCATCATCTTTATAAGTACTATAAAATGAGTCATACGTTCTATATTTCTTTTAGTAAATCCTTTTATAGTTGGATAATTATTCTTCATGGAATCTGAGGCTTTTGTTGTTATTTTATCACCATAATTACTATTTTCTTTTAGTTCATATAGAAATTTACCGACTTCTAAATACAATAAAATCATTTCTTCATTTACTTTTCTGTAAACATTATTTTTTTCGCTTTTCAATCATTTCAATAATTTGATTAAAATTAATATCTAACATAATAATCAAATCCTTAAAATAAGTTATTTGCAATTTTAAACAAATTATATCATTTAATTTGATAACTTTATATACTTTCATTTAAATTCATGAAAATTTTGTATATAATGTTTTTAGAAAGAGAACTTAGTTCGTAACATGTATGTGATTCGCTCTACTAAGGAATCTATTCGAGAAAATCGAACTTAATACATATAATCAATTATAACCAATCAAAATGTTGATTTTTTTTAGCTTACAAAAAAAGAAACCATCATTTAATAGTTTCTATTATAAATTTAATTTGTAAATTATATTGTTACTTAAAAATATTTGTAATAGCATTAGCACAATCATCTTTAATGCATATTGCCCTATTTTTTAATTCATAAACCATATCATTATATTTATTATTTATTCTTATTAAAGTTATATTATCATGTGTATATGCTAATTTTTCAAATGGAAATCTTATGATTCCTGGCGTATTGAATCCAACACCTAATTCAATTAAAATTAATTTTTTATTTATATTATCATTAATAAATTTTTCATAATTATCACTAAGTTTATTCCAATTATCATCTTCAACAAAGAAAGCATCTTTTCTAATATTTATTTCCATTTTTTCTTCACAAACTGGGCATATTGGTATAAGATTACTATCAACTTTTAAATTATCTTTAGATTTCAACATTTTTTTAATTAATTCAGTATCATCATATAACTTATTATGACACCCTTTAGAACATTGCATCTTTCCATAACTACCTTGAACTTCAAACACCTTATCATGTTCAAAACCAGACTTTTCAAATTGTCCATCAACATTTGTTGTAATAACAAAATAATTTTTATTTTTTAAAATATCTAATAATTCTTTATAAGCATTCAAGGGAGGTGGTGCAATAAATGAATAGTTAATATGTTTTGCCCAATAACTCCACCTCTCCTCTTCAGTATTAAATTCATAAAAACTAGATGTGTACATATCAGTCATTCCATAAGCTTTAACTAGTTCAGGAAAATTCTTTTTAAAGCTTTCTTTCGAATAATCTATACCTGCTGATGCAGATAATCCAGCTCCTGCACCAATAACAATAGCATCAGCTTTTTTTATTAAATCTTTAATTTTTAAATAATTTTCTGTATTCATTATAATCACTCTCACTAAAAACATTAAATATAACTTTTATATTTGATTTATACTTACTTAGTGTTTCTTTAACTGAGTTATATGCAACTATTTTTGCTTTATTTATTGGATAGCCAAATAGACCTGTTGATATACTTGGAAAGGCGATAGATTTATAACCATTCTTAATAGCATATTCCAAAGAATTTTTATAACAATTTGATAAATCCAATTCATTTTGGTTTGTTACTTCATTTATAACTTGAGGCCCAACCGTTGTGATTACTTTTTTACTTGGCAAGTTATAAGCATCGCAAATGATTATTTCACCATTAGAAAGCTCTTTACCTTTTAAAATTTCATTACATTCAAGTCTTAGTCTCATCCCTGCATTAGTATGAATCACATTGTCTATACAAACATGTCTTGGATTAAAACAACCTAATCCCTCGTTATTGCCAGCATTAACAATAATATCACACTTCAAAGTAGTAATATCACCTTTCCACAAAACAATATTGTCTTTCAATTCCTTTAAAGAATTAACATCAACTATTTTCTTATCTTTTAATTCTAAACTTAAGTATTCATCTTCTAACCTTAAAATTTCTTCGTTTATAGGTTTAGGTAATCTTATATTAACAAGTGTCTTATATAATCTTTTTAACTCTTCATAAGAATGTGGTAATTCAATATTATAATTATTTTCTTGAATCAAATATTCTATTAACTTTAATAATAATTTCTCTTTGTTCATTTATGATCCTTATACTTAATACCAAACTCTTTCATCATATCAAGAACACTTTTAAGTTCCATACCTTTTTCAGTTAGTGAATATTCGACTTTTGGTGGAATAACAGGATAAACTTTTCTTTTAACTATTCCATCACTCTCCAAATCTTTTAAATTTTGTGTTAAAACCTTAGCAGATATTCCAACAACCGATCTATTAAGTTCATTATATCTTTTTGTACCAGTAATTAAATCTCTTAGAATTAAAACTTTCCATTTATTTGAAATAATAGATGCTGTATATTCAACAGGACAATTTGTATAAACTTTAGCCATAATTATCAACTCCGGTTTTATTATATCATTACATGTTACTTTTAGTAAGTACGCACCTTTTGGTAAGTATTAAAAAAGTGAATTTTACTTCACTTTGTAATTATTCTCCAAAGAAGAAACCTGCTGTCATTTCTAGATAATTAACACCACTGTAATTTGGATATTCATCTTTAATTTTCTTTATCATTTCATCTTTGCTAGTACAAGTACTTGCAATTTTTAACAAAGTTTCAATATATGATATTTTTGTATAAACGGCTTTAATATCTTCTGGAATATAATGTGATGTTAAAATTAAATTATAATTTTTTTCTATATATCCCTTTAATGTATCAATCATAGAGTTTGCATGACTTACACCAGCAATAATAGAATGACATTCACTACCTAACATATGGGTATAAATACAATTTATCTCTGGTATTTCAATATCAAAAGCATCATTTGTTGGAACAATATTCATTTTTATATCTGCTAAGGTAATAGTCCCTTCGTTGATATAATCAGTTACATTATGTATATTGTTATCAAAGGATTCTCCAAATGCCTTTGTAAAATTATCAACCAAAACTTTTCCTCCACCTGTATGTCCATATTCATCAGCTTTTTTAGTAGCATATTTCTTGGAATTTTTTAAGAAAGT
Source organism: uncultured Bacilli bacterium (assembly GCA_934101115.1). GTDB lineage: Bacteria > Bacillota_I > Bacilli_A > RF39 > UBA660 > CAG-582. Next base: position 53,330 of record CAKOPW010000008.1, read on the forward strand.
TCCGCCTCCCATATGATATGAAAGTAATACTCCGTCAAGTTTAGCTCCTAACGATTCGATATAATTTTCTAGTTCTTTGTTATTATCATAAAATGCAGGAGATTCAATAACAACTATCTTGTTATGTTTTTCAAGTAAAATAACTTGATTATCAATATAATCTGCTGTGTTGTAATTATGAACTTTAATATCTCCAAAATCATAAGTTAAAACATAACCTTTATCCAAATTTATTCTTTTGTTTTCCATTTTCTTTCCTCCTAAATTTTTATTCAAAGATGTGCGCACATTTCCTTTGACAATTAAATTATAGAGTAATAAAAAATAAAAAGTAAGTATGCACTTTTTTGTTAGATACTTACTTCTTGGTATAAATTTAATTAAAATAAGAATTTGATAATTAAAATTTTTTTAATTGTAGAACAAATTTCATAGGTAAATTCTAATTATTATTATTTTTTAACGTATTCATTAATGAATTTTTCAAAGAAATTCAAATCATTCATTATTTCAGGATGCCATTGAACTCCAATTATGTTGCCCTTTTCAATTCCTTCAATATATCCATCAGAACTAATAGCTGATATAGAAAAATCTGGAGCTAAATCTTTAATTGCTTGATGATGATAAGAATTAACATTTATGCTATCTGACTCATAAACTTTATGTAAAAAAGAGTTTTTTTCAATTTTTATTGTATGCATTGTATTTGTACTTGTTTTTCCAGTAAGATAATGATTTGGAATATTTTGATATAATGTTCCTCCAAAAATAACATTTAGTTCTTGAATACCTGCACAAATACCTAATATTGGCTTTTCAACTTTGTTAAACAAAGTGACAGCCTTTTTTACCAATGGAAATTCATCAATATTGTAATTAATGTTAGAAACAGTTTTTTCTCCATAATAACTAGGATGTACATTATTTGGTCCACCAGTTATCAATAATGCATCACAATAATCAACAATTTGTTCCATATTATTTTCTGATACTATAGGAATTAATAAAACTCCAAGTTTTGTTAAACAATCAACATAATAGTTCTTTAAAAACAATTCTTTTTTTAAACCATTGCTTGTTTCATAATATCTAGTTCTAGCTATAATTGCCATTCTCATAACATTCCTCCTAACTTTTTATACTTTAATAATATTATAACATTAATTATTTCATTTTTTATTTAAGATAAATTTTTATAGTATTTTATTCCTTTTCACTTGCTTTTCTCTTTTCGTATGTAATAAATATAGACAAAAAATCCAATATTTATTTAAAATTTGATATAATGATGATAATAGGAGATGCGCGTATGATAGAGTTAAAAAATATTAAAAAGACTTATAAAAGCAAAAAAGGAGTTTCCACAGAAGCATTAAAAGAAGTAAATATTAAATTTAATGAAAGTGGATTAGTTTTTATACTAGGAAAAAGTGGCTCTGGGAAATCAACTCTACTGAATATTTTAGGTGGTTTAGATACATACACAAGTGGAGATATAATAATAAACGGGAAATCAACAAAACAGTTTAAAGAAAAAGATTGGGATGCTTACAGGAATACCTACATAGGATTTATATTTCAAGAATTTAATTTATTAGATGATTATAACGTTGAAGATAATCTTAGGTTAGCATTAGAACTCCAACATAAAAAAATCACTGACGAAGAAATTTTAACAGCATTAAAAATGGTTGATTTAGATGATTTACTTAAAAGGAAACCAAATGAATTATCTGGAGGTCAAAAACAAAGAATTGCTATCGCACGTGCATTAATAAAAAATCCAAAAATAATTTTAGCAGATGAGCCAACAGGAAGCCTTGATAGTACAACCAGCAAGCAAATATTTAAAATTTTAAAAGAAATATCAAAAAATAAATTAGTAATTGTTGTATCTCATGATGACGAATCTGCTAGAAAATATGCAGATAGAATTATCAAAATTTCTGATGGTATAATTGAAGAAGACACCAATTCTTCAATTATAAAAAATAATAATGAATTAAAATTAGTAAATGCCAAACTTCCCTTTTTATATAGTCTAAAAATGGGATTAGGTAATTTATTTCATAAAAAAATTAGATTAATTTTTTCAATATTACTAATTGTTTTATGCTTAGTGTGTTTTGGTACCATGACTTCTACTCTAAACAGTGATATTAACAAAGAACTTATTAAAATTTTTAAAGAAAAAGGAAGCACCGAAGTAAGAATTTTAAAGTATCAAGATAATGTTTCATATGAAAAAATATTTACTGAACAAATAAAACATCTTTTTGATACAAATATTGAAGGAAACAATTTATTTCCTGAAACAATAAAGTTAGATGATAATTTTATTTCTGAAGTCGAAACAAAAACTAATTTGAATTGGTATGGGGAATATAATGCATATAATAATTTTGAACCATTAAGTTGGTCATATAATTCGTCTGTTGATGATAATGGAATTCTCTACTACTATATAGGTGATTCTTTATTAGGAAAGAATATTAAGTTTGTAAAAGCAAATGATAATTTATTTAAAAATATAAAAATAATTGGTAACATTCCAAATAATGATGATGAAATTATGATTACAAGTTTTGTAGCAGATCAAATAATTAATAATGGTATAAAAAGTAAAAAAGATAAAAATAATAATACAATTGATTTTTATAAGCCAATTACTTATGCAAATATCATAGATGATAATATTTATATAAATCTTGGAGATATGACATATGTTAAAATTGTTGGTATTGCTGACTATACAGACTATCTAAAGAAATATTCAGACTTAAAAGAAATAAAAGCAGCAACTATGTGGGATATGTCAAATAAAAGTAAGGAATATAAAAAATTAGATGAATTATACAACAATTTATTAAATGACATAGATCAATTTCTTAGTAGAATATATGTTTCAGATGTCTTTATTAATAAAATAGATCTAAAAAATGAGAATATATCAAATTCTACTACAAAAATTATATATAATAATGATATCTTTGATATTGATGAATTTGCATATATTAATAAAGATTTAGATGTTTTAGTCAATAATGATATAAAAAAAATATCTACTTTAAATAATGACGAAATTATTATTAATACAGCATTATTAAATGTAATAACAAAAAATGATTATCAAAAAAAATTAAAAGAATATATAGCTTCAAATAAAACAAATGACACTGTTGAGTTTTTGAAGAAGTACTTAAATGATAATTCTATAATAGATAAAAAGTTTAAAACTAGCATTAAAGAAAACAAGATTTACAGTGATGTAAATAATTTTGGTGAATATTCAGTTGTAGGAGTTATTGATGATGACTCTGAATCAAGTTTAGTCTATTATAATAAAGAATGTATTAAAGATTTAATATCTGATAATATAGTGATGACTCACATTTTTACTAATGTTAATACAGTAGATGAACTTAAAACGATTTTAAAATACTACCCTATTAACAATTCAAATATTATATCTCAAAGTAATTATTCTTCGAGTTTATTAACAAGTATAGAAATAATTTATATTTTTAAATTATTAGGAAAATATGGAACTATATTTTTCTTAGTGTTCGCAATTGTTATTTTAATGAATTTTATAAGTAACAGCATTAAATTTAGAAAAAAAGAAATTGGAATTTTGAGAGCAATTGGTTGCCGAAGGATTGATGTTATAAAAATGTTTATTTATGAGTGCTTGACACTTATGCTTATTTGCCTAGGTTTGTCATTTATAATAATCCCTAAAATAACAAACTCAATAAATTCTTTTATTTCATCAACGCTGTATTCAAATATTAGTATTATGAACTTTGGTATTTTACAAATACTTGGAGTAACAATAGTAATGATAATCATAGTAATTATATCAAGTATAATACCTATACAAAAATTAACAAAAATGAAACCAATAGATATAATATTGGATAAATAAAATATTATTTTAATAAAAAAATCACTTATAAAATATGGTCTGCAGAAATAGTTAAAAGAACTGATATATGATAAATATCAGTTCTTTTATATTTGTTTAGCAATATTAACTAATTCACTTTCTCAAACAATTGTATTTAATATTTGAGCAGTGTATTTATTTATAAATTTTTGGTATATAATTGTCTAAAATATTTTTCAAAATTATTGGTATATTATTTATAAATTGTTCAGTTTGTTGATTGTCCGATTCTTCAGATGATACATCTTTAACTGGAAAATCACTTATACCCTTTATAGCTAAAAATTTGACATTATTTTTTTGACATACATATGATAAAGCACCACATTCTGTATCTGCAATTGTAACACCATTATCATTTAATAGTTTCCAATCTTCTTGTCTAATGACAGCTCTATCCGCTGTAGCAATAAATCCACTTTTATAATCAAAATCCAAATAACTTACATCTATATCAGTATTGAACGTTTCTTTAAATAAAGGTTCATAATCTAGTATAGTGCAATCATATTGACCAGCTCTATTTGGAATAATAATATCTAAAATGTTGTTTGATGTATCTATTCCTCCACATGTTCCTATTAAAATTAAATGATCAATGCTAAATTTATCAATCATATATTGAACAGATGCGACTGAATTAGTTTTTCTAACACCAGATCTAAAATACAAAACACCATTTTTTATAAAATATTCACCAAATGGGAATGTTAAACAATCCTCTAATGTTAAATTGTAATATTCTAAGATATATTTCCACTCATTTTTAGCTGTTACACAAATTGATTTCATTATAATTCATTCCTTTAGAATATATTTTTCAATAATTATGTTATATCAAAAATAAAGTTTTTTTTACATATTCTATTATTACTATACTATCTAATATTCAACATTTTTTTCTTTATCTTTGTTCTATTGTATTTTTAATAACCATAAAAATGGTTGCAGAAAGCAGTATACCTAATGAATTTAGAATAAAATCATTTAGATCAAAAGCTCTACCAAATATTGGCTGTAACACTTCAATAATTAAAACCAATAATATTCCTTTTAAAATTGTATCTTTCCATTTTGTATTTTTTTGTGATAATGGGTATATGATACCAAATGGTAAAAGCATTAAGATGTTACCAATTTTTTCTCCATTAACTCTGTTTATAAAATCTAAAGTAAAATTAAAGTCTCCATTAAACCAGTTTACTGAATTTCCTGAATTCATATGATAGATTGATCTATACCATAACTCATTCATTAAACCAAGTCCAATAGTTAAACAAAAAAGGCCCGTAATATAACAAACAAAAATACATGAAAATATTTTTTGACTAACAGTTGTGGTTTTATCTTTTTTAAATTTTATGAACCAATAAATTATACCAACAAATAAACATATTGGTAATGCTTGTATAAAATAACCTATATATGTATCAAAAAAGAAATACTGAAAAGTCATATCTTTCGGGAAATACATTTTGTTTTTCCTCCTAACAAAAAAAATTGATTATAAAAAAATTATGTTTAAAGCTGAATTTATAAATTGTTTTTTTCTTCATTAGTTTCAGTTTTTAAAATCATATCTATTAGTTTCATAGTATCAACATTTTCAGAATCATAATCGTCATTATTAAGAAAATCTAATAATTCACCTATATATCCATGCAAATATAAGTCTTGTAATCCACCTGAAGCACTGGTCAAATAAGGTTTTATAATATTTTCCTCCTCATCTATCGTTTGCCAACGATTACTAGTTGTAATATGTTGGTCTAAATGATAATGAACTTCTCTTACACCTTCATTATAAACATAACCATTTTCACCAGTTATTGTTATTCTTTCTCTTTTTCCTTTCCATGAATTCAATCCTATAAAATTAATGTTTCCAATAACACCGTTTTTAAATTTTATTAATGATGTTATACTAACATTGTTGTCAACTGAATTGGAATATGTTTTAACATCATCAATACTTCCAAATAGCCAAAGTAAAATATTGACAAAATGTATGCCACCTTTTTTAAAAAAAATTTCATCATTCCATCCATCTCTTCCTGACGTTAAATAAAATTCCGCATTAAATTGTTTTACTTTTCCAAATTCAGGTTTATTTATTATTTCCTTTACTTTTTGATAACAAGGACTGTATCTTTTCATAAAACCTGTCATTATTTTACAATTATTTTGTTTAGCTAGATTTTCAAGTTCTTGAGCTTCTTTTACATTCATGCCCATTGGTTTTTCAACAAATAGTTTTTCTATACCAAAATTCAAACAATATTTTGCAATTTCAAATTGTTTTTCAGCGCTTTTACACAACAATATAATTTGCGGTTTTTCATTTAAAAGCATATCTCGATAATCAGAATAATTTTTTACTTCATTATTAATGATATCATCTTTTAAATATTCACTGGCAATTGCAGATATTACAACATTTATTTCTTTTAGAGAAGGAATTATATTTTTTGTTGCATGAATACCATTTCCTATTACACATATTTTTTTCATAAACATTCTCCTTTTTATTACAAAATGTAGCAATAAAAGTAAACCTCACTTTTTATATTAATCTTATAAATTTATATTTTTAATGTACTATATTCTATTAAGTTCAAAATTGTCTACAATGATTAAAATCTTCCCCCATTGATCCAAATATTTTCTCCTGTTATAAAACTTGATTCATCCGATAATAAAAATAAGCAAAGTTTAGCAGTATCTTCAGGAGTAGCAAATCTTCCTAACGGAGTTTCTTTTAGCTTTTGATCAATTTCCTCTTGTTTCCAACCTCTTAATGATAAAGGTGTTGGAGTAAATGCTGGACATATACAATTTGCTCTAATTTTTTTATCTGAAAATTCTAACGCTGTTGCTTTCGTAAACGTAATGATTCCAGCAGCAGATGAACAATATGCAGGAGATTCAGTACAAGGAACAACTCCTAAATGAGAAGATATATTTACTATACTTCCTCCTTCATTCATAATTGAATAGCAATGCTTTGTACAAATAACTTTTCCAAGTAGATTTACATCTAAGACTTTTTTAAAATCGTCTATACTAAAATCTTTAATCAAATTATCTATAAAAATACCCGCGTTGTTTACAAGATAATCAATGTTTCCAAATTTTTCTTGGATTTGGTTCATCATATTAATAACTTCATCTTCATTACTTACATCACATTTTAATACTAATAAATTGCTATTGCTAATCTCGTTTTCTAATGTTCTAGCATTTTCTTGATTACTATTGTAACAAGTTATAACTTTACAGCCTTTTTCAATTAATTCCTTTACTATTTCTTTTCCAATACCAGAAGTTCCTCCAGTAACTAATGCTACTTTATCTTTCATTTTATTTTTCTCCTTATTTATTTAATTTTGTAATAGTGGTTAATTACTTTATCTTGTTTGCATTGAGTTTATTAATCTTTTATAATTTATTCTATTAGTTTTTAATCCAGCTCCAGCATATGTATCAATGTCCAAAGTTTCTTCATCTTCTTCAGAATGTGCAAACACAATACTTTTATCGTCTAAATCCGAATAAATATCTAATGAATTTCTTTCTGGTGTATGCATAAGATTTGCATGAAGCACTCCAAATCCTTCAGCATATACATACCAAATTTTATCATGATTATAATCTTCATCACTAACAAATAAGCCTTTTTTTCTATATATAGGCTAATTTCTTCTTCAGTTATATTAAACTCTTCTTCAAGTTCTTGAATTGATCTATTAATAGTTTCTCTGTAGACTTCATAAAAAACACCTTCATCAACTTTTAGTCCTACAAATTCATTTCGTTTCAATAATAATTTTAATGCTAACAAATTTGCAGGATGTGGATGATATCCTGTTTTTTTATAATAATCTAAATATAAATTATATAATCTTTCTATGTATTCATTATACTCTTTTCCATATATACTCGTCATAACTTTTACCTCTTTCTTAACTAATATTATACCTTTTTTTATAAATATTCTAAATACTATTTTTGTAGTAACATTTAAATTTCACTGCCTCTAAATTTTTTATAAGTAATATTTGCATATATAAATTCATACATAGTGGAACACATTTGTCCAATAATTGTACAAAAAGGTGTTGGTAATAAAGAAATGACTGTTCTTATAATATAGGCAATTATTGTATTAACTGTAGTTTTAATAGATGAATGTTCAATTTCTAAATAGCACATTTTTATATTTTTAAAAGGTGTTATCGCAAAATCAACAATATGTAAAAAAATAAAAATACAAGCAATTATTATGTTTGGATGATACACTGGATATACTATTAATCCCATAAATATTACTGAAATAATTAATAATGTAATATATTTAATTGCATTTTTAAAATGCTCTATATAATCAAATTTTTCTTTAACAATATCTATTTTAGCAACATTTTTAATCGCTGTAGACATATCCCATTGAATATCAGTTACTAGTGTTGCAAAAGTAATGGCAACTACATATTTTTCACCAAAAGAAAAAGAATTACTGAATCCAAATAAATATATCAAAAATTGCATGAAATTTATTGAACAAGCAACTGAATCATATTTATAGCAATTTTTTAGATTTAATTTAAAATCTATTTTATCAATATTTTTTATAAATAATATAACGTCAAATATAGTTAATATAAACAACGTAATACTTGATATTATAAACTGATTTTTAGTCACAAGTGCACTACCTATTAAAGTAATAAAATTTATAAAGTTAAATAAAAACGATATCTTATTTGCTTTTTCATTTAGTTCTAAATAATATAACTTCATTAAAATTAGATAAAGTATGGTTTGTAGCAATATTTGTAAAACTGAATATCTACAAAATATTAAATAAGTTTCTTTATTCATATTCATAAAATTTATATAATGATTACAGTTTAAAGCAACCAATCCAAATACAATAATGCTTATTATAGTTCCATAAAAAGCACCATTATTTGCACTATTTTTATTTTTGTCTTTAATACCGCTTACATTTGCTCCTACTCCAAATATAGAAACAATTATACCCATCAAACATTGTAGAGGATATGTTAATGTAAATACATTAGTTAAACTCTTATTTACGATTAAACCAATTAAAAGCCAAGTTACAATTGGAGTAAAAGATGTTATAAATATATCAAAACCAATTCTAAATAATCTCTTCATATTTACTTCTTTACTAAAACTGATTATTAATACGATATAAAATTAATCATACTAATAGTTTAATCTATACTTATCAATTCAAGATACACATTTTTAATTTGATCTTCAGGTATCTTTAAGTCTCTTAATATGGCATAGGCATATTCTATATTCATCTTTAAAAAACAGTCTTTTTCATTTAATATTTTCTTTATTATTTCATACTTTTTTAATGCATTAGAATTTGATTTATATGTTTCAATGCATTTTTCATTAATAATTTTTAACTTTTCAATCATCTTATCTTTTCTCCATCTTCTTTAATGCCGGGAATTCTTGTGTCATCTACATAAATATACTCAAACAATCTATCATCAAATTTATTTTGTAATTCTTTTCTCGTAATCATAATTAGTTTACTATTTGGACTATAATAATAATAGATATTTTGTGTTGGATTTTCTTGAAAGCCTTGTTCATTCAATGTAAATATTGCGATTGGCATAGCAATACTATTAACGTCTATAGGATTGTTGTTTCTTACAATAGTTAAACTAATATTGTTTTCTATTTGTTCAAAAGTAAATAAAATATGATATAGTTGTAAAATATATGATAAAGAATCAATTCCAACCATTTGAGTAGAATTTACTTTATCGATTAAAATTGATAATCTTTCATTTAAACTAATATCTTCAATACTTTCTGTTGTTTTAGAATATTCTATTAATAATTCATCCAATGTTTGAATATGTTCAACTTCTTGAACATCTTTTATATTTTTTTCTTGATCAGCAATTAATCTATACATTTTTGTAAGAGTTTCCTTAAATTCATATCTTGTTTTATAATTTATATTAAGGCATTTTAATCCTACAAGAGGTTGATTAAGTTTTGCTAGCATAATATCTCCTAAAAGTATACTAGTTGCTGAATCAGCTCTTATTAAAAACTTATCTACCCTAAAATTCAAATTTGCATGACCAAAGCCATAATTTTCTTCTCCCCCTCCTAAGTAACTGCTACAAAAATGGATGTCTAATTCACTTAATAGTTTTGAATATATTAAATTAAATTCAAAACACACAACTTTGTTATTTTTTAAGTTTATAGAAGAAATATAATCAACACTTTTATGCTTTTCAGCTGCGGCTCCCGTTTGTCCAACTGCATAATATTCTTCATCATAAGTTAAGAGCTTACACATTTTTATATAAATGTATATTGCCTTTTCTAAAGGAGTAGCATCCGATGGCATCTGACAAATTATCTCATTTTTTAGATCATTATCTAAAGTAATTTCTTGATATTTAGTATCAGTTGTTACTAAATACTTATTTATTGCCATTATATCTATTCTTTCAGATAAATCTATTGCATGGTAATTGCGGGCTATATTAGTTGGTATAAAATATTTTGTTAATACTTCATCACTAAAAAATTTATATGCCGCATAAATAAAATATTCTTTTGGGATTTCATATATAAACTTTTTATTAGAATCAAGACAAAGTCTATCAAATTTTTTATAAGGAAGTTCTAATAAAGAAACTAACTGGTCAATTGGAATCGAATACTTATTTCCTTCAATAACAATATTATAGTTATTTCCTTTGTGTTTTTCTAAAAATTTATCAAAAATTATATTATCTTTTAAGTATTCTAATCTTTTTTTCTCATCTGGTTGTAAAATAACATGTTTTGAATTTATCCATTTTTTCATAGCTTTAATAATAGTGACTCGATCATATCCGATTTTTCTTCCAGTATAACCTGAAAAAATATAGCTGACTTCAAATGAATCTATCGTTCCAGCAAAAAATCTTGAAGCATACTCAAAATAAAAGTCATTTTTCAAAATTTGTTTTAAAAATTCTATTGAAACTGCTTTAGTACCAACATTAATTAATTCAGATTTTTTAATTTTGAAAAAATCTTCTTTTGGTATAAATAAAGTACTTTTCGATTGCTCTTTTAAATTTGGATATTTTTCTAAATATTCATCAATTGTTAATTCTTTCATTTTTTCCTCCGTATGATTTTATAATTTTATTAAGACTATTTTTTACAATTCACTAACCAACTAATTAGTTCATTATTTTTGTATGCTTTTGATGGAACTCCAAAATGATCGGTTCCTTCTAATTCTGTTATTTTGGCATTCACTCCGATACTTTTTAAAGTAGCTATTATTGTTCTAGATGAACTTGGATCTACAATAGTATCATTTGTTCCTATAAAAGCCCATATTTTTGTTTTACTTAATCCAGTTAAATTTTCTTCAGTGTTCTTTATGCTTCCACTCATCGGAGCAATGCACGCAAAAGTATTTGGCAATTTAATTTGTAATTGATAAGTACCAGTTCCTCCCATTGAATGCCCAGTTAGTGAAACTTTGTTTAAATCAATAGCATAGCTGGTGTTCAAAGTTTTAATTAAAGTTTTTAAATTATCTGATATATCAACCCATCCAGTATAACTATTCGTAAGTTTCGGAATAACTACATAACTTCTTAAATTATTATAGTATCCATCATATAAATATTTAGGAAATCCATCAGTTGTTAATAAAGTCTCAACATTGCCTTTTTTATTTGTTCCTCCGTGAAGATACATAATTAAAGGCATGTTTGCTTCCGGATTACTTGGTATATATAGATAATATTGTAAATTCCCCAGGTTATGTAATTCAAATTTTGAAGGTATATCTTGTTTTGTTGTTGCCTCTTTTTGAGTAATATTAATTACTTTCTTAGAAGTTGTAGTATTATTTGACTCAACCTTTTGTTCAGCTTTATTTGTAGTTGGTTCAGTTACTTTTTCTGAATTAGTGTCTATAACATTATCGTCAAGTATTTTATCTTCTATCTTATCAGTTTTATTTTCTTTTGTTATAATCGTTTCATTAACATCTTTTTTGCTTTTCATTTCTTTTGATAAAAAACATCCTATTATAGTTAAAATAATAATGATGATAGCAATAATTAGACTTATAAAAACCTTCTTTTTATCCAAAATAAACATCTCCTTTTTCATTAAACTATACAACTACCTTGATATATTTATTTTTTATAAAAATGAAAATCACAGCAATCTCCATCATATCCTAAAGTTTTTGTTCTAGTAAATCCTATTTTCTTTAATCCACCATAAGTAACATTATCAACATCACAAAATAAGCAACAAAGTTTTTCACATTCATTTTCGACACATGCAGTATGCCATAAACATTTAGTAATAGTAACATCAAAATAATTTTTTCCGTGTTTTTGAGTACTTATTTGTAAATCGGTTGTTCGCATAATTTTAAGAAAAATGTTTTTATAAATTGCATAAAAGCCTGGAACTAATTCCATTCTTTTTGTTGACAAATGTTTCTTTGCAGCAACTATGTCGAGCATGTATTTTTTCATATATTCATATGTTTTATCCTCTGAATACCCATATTCCTTAAATGACTTGTATAGAGCTATACGTGGAAGAATTGTTTGAGTAAGAGTTTTTATTTGATTTTTTGATTTATCTTTTTGATTTTTTACTAGATCATCTAAAATTGCACTTTGTTTAGCAAATATATTTTTACCTTCTTCTATACCAAGTTCATCAGTTAAATATTTTTCTATTTGCTTTTGTTGTTTTATTTTCATATTTATACCGCCTTTTGTATTTATCTCAAACTTCAATAATTCCAATAAAATTATATCAAAATTAAATTAAATATCATAGCCGATTGTAGACTAAATAAAAAAAGATGGTGGAAACTTTAATAGTTTTACCAGCTTAATTTTTTTAGGTCCTTTTTATTGGCTATTCTAGTATCTCCTTATACTTTTATAACACTTAACTTAATTTCGGACCTTCTTCTTCCAAATTCTTTTCTTCTTCTAAATCAAGTTCATCTAAGATTTCAGCATAATCTTCTGGATTATATGATGTTTCTAAATTTGCTGATAAGCCGAATAGATTGATTCCTTGTTCTTGTAATGTATTTATAATATTATTATACATTGGTGAATTTTTATCCATCGTTGACATATAGTTTTGAAAAAGATTAATAAAATCTTCTTCACTTCCTATTTCATAAAGTTTATCTTTTATTTGAATCATCGGGAACTTACTATTATCCTTGGGAACGAATTTTATATCAAAACATCCACTTTTTTGTAAACTATAACATATTTTATCAATCTTATCATATCCCAGTTTTTTTGTTACCTCTGCTTTTACCATAAATTGATTTTCTATTTTTTCTAGCTCTCTTGCATCATTTTTATAGATTTCTTTTAAAACTAAATAAGCTAAGATGGCATAAAATGTTCGATGATTTCCATCTTGAGTTACATAGTATTTATCACCAATTTTTGCTAATTTTATCGTTTCTTTTAAAGTACTTATTTTTTTCAAATTTTCAAAAATGTCTTCATCTAAATTACTTAATGCTCTTTTACCATAATTATCTTTATCATGATAAAAATATGAAATACATTGTAAAATACTCATGTCATTACTTCCTATTGCAAAAGTTCCGACTATATCTTTTAAGTTTACCATTTCAATTTCTTTAATATTAAAAGGCCCATCATAAGCCAAAGCATAATCAATTTCATTCGTCTTTGCTGTATTTTCACCATGCATTGTTGTAGTAAAACTGCTTGGCAAATTGTTTAAATCTATTCCATATTTAGTAAGAAAATTGGCGACAGGCCTGCTTATTTTAAATGTTTCTAATAAGGAATCATCTATTTCTGGTAACTTATTAAACTCATCAATTTTTTCTACGGCATCAACATCAAAACAAAATTTTTCAGGATCAATATCTAGTTCTGATATTTGTGATTCAAATTCAATTTTGCTTTTTAGTGAAGCCAAAAAGTTTGGATCATATTTTGGAATTTCTGTTGATGTTTCATGAATTACTTTTTCAATAGAATGTGCTGTAAGCGGTATTCCATTTCCTAAATCAATGGTTGTTGATGACATTTTTTCGTATCCATATTTTCTTAAATAAATTATGAATTTATCTATAATTGTAGAAATATCATTTGATATTTTTTCTTTTGATTGTAAGCTATCTAAAGTATATCCTACTTCCTTTATAACGTCTTCCTCATTAAATGTTTTTCCTGAATTTTTAGATTGATTCATTAAACGAGTTTTTACTCTTTGATATTTTTCTTCCAATTCTTTAATTAGTTCGTCAGCTATTTTAGAAGAAAGATAATCTTTGAATAAAACTTCTCTTCCGTCGACATTTATTTTTTCTTCCAATTGAAAATTAATCCATCTTTTGGAGCTTTCATCAATGGCTTTTTCAATTATGGTTGCACGTTTTTTATTAAAAGAAGTTTTTTTACCATCAATAGACTTATTTGGTTCAGAACCATAACCAATCCAACCATCAATTCGTCCTGTAAGAAGTGGTGGATCTTTCATTCTGGATATTAATTCTGGATATTCTTTTTGCATTTCTTTTAAAATATTAAGATATTTATTAAGATTTTCTGTTGAAGAATATATTACTACTGTATCATCTCGGTTGCCATATTGATCAAACTTAAAATAATAAGGAAGCTTATATTTATCACATTTTTCTACAAGTATATTGATTATTTTATAGGTATCGAGTGATTCACAATCAATATATAATCTGTGTTCTACGTTTGGATAGTCATCTTTTTTAGCAGTTAAATATCTTGAACAAACGTGAATCCAACCACTGCCATCACCAAAAGAAGACCAACGATATTTATCCAAAGCATCCTCTAATTCCTTATCACCCTTTTTTCCAAAGAATATATTATTTGCTTCAGCCATAGTAGTTACATCTGGAACGGTTTTTAAATATTGTCTCATTTTAATAAAATCATAACCATAACTACCCTTTTTATATAATTCAATAAATTCTTCTTTAGTCATAGCTAC
>CAKOPW010000009.1 GCA_934101115.1 uncultured Bacilli bacterium
AGAAGCAGAAGAAGATGCTTATCACTTCCAAACTAGAGGCTAAATTATTCGGGGTTTTGGTTTAAGAATTATGAGAGAAAGTGATACGATGAAAAAAGATAATCATATAAGATTACTTTACTTAATCGTTTTTATATTGCTAGCAATAATTTTAAAATTATTATAGCAACAAAAAAGCATCTTTATTCTACCGAATAAGGATGCTACACCCACAAGTGGTAAGCATCAGCCTCAAAAGAAACTTTTGCTTCTCACTAAATAAAATATAACATTTTTTTAAATAAATTACAATGATAATATAAAATAAAACTTTACACATACTAAAAGTAGAATATTTACTCTACAACAAATAAATTGTATAATTTAAATATAATAGGTGTGCAATAGAAAAATAAACGACAAAAGAGATGTAAAACAAAATAATGCCCTTGAAAATCGGGGGGGGTATTATAAAATAAAGGAAGAATAGGTGTGTGTAAAAATGAAGAAAAGAAGTGCAATAATAATTGCAATTATTCTGATGTCAATTGGATTTGCCGCAGTAAGTACAACGTTAATAATAAATGGAAATGCAAAAGTAAGTGAAAATGAAGATGATTTCTCAGTAATCTTTACAGCAGCAAGTCTAGATGGAAAAGATGTATATTCAACAGTAATAGATGATACAAAGAAAGTGATAACATTTGAAACATTAAAATTAAAAACATTAAATCAAACATCAGTACTTACATATGAAGTAACAAATAACTCAAGTAACTATGATGCAGAAGTGCGTGTAACATGTGTACCAAAGGACGGAACAACAGCAAAATATACAAGTATAAAGAACAAACTTGAAAATGATGCAATGGTTGTAGAAGCAAAAGAAACATTAAACGGAACATTAACAGTAACACTAGATAAAACATCAACGGAGGAAGTAACAGAAGAATATACATGTAAATTAGAATTCAATGCCGTAGAAAGGGATACATTAGGTAGTAGTGAATTAATATATTATTATGAGTTCGGAATACCAACAACATCAAGTACAACAAATTATACAGCATTAGGAAAAAATGTGTTCATAAGATTAGGAACTGATGATTCAAAATCGGTATGTATAAATGATAATGGATTATTTTGTATAAAAGTAAATGATTATGATAATTCAGCAGGTTCTTTGAAAGATCATTTTGGAGAATCTGGTTGTTCTAGTAATAATTCTCTCATCCATTGTAATTCTGACACTTTCAACTGTGTTGCTTATTTGACAGGGCGTGTGTTTTGCAGTGAAAGTTTAAGTAACGACCGTTGTAGTGTTGATTCTGTTGGCACGATTACTTGTAGTTAATTTTTCCTTTATTTAACTAAAATATGAAAAGCAAAAACGTTTTATTGCTTTTTTTTTATGTATAAATTATAATTATCTTGGTGGTTTTTATGTTAAGTATAAAAAATTTAACAGTTAAAGTTAATGGTAAAACTATATTACATGACTTTAACTTGGATATAAATGATGGTGAAATTGTTACTCTTATGGGACCTAATGGGGTTGGAAAGAGTACAATATGCAAAGTTATTATGGGAGATCCTACTTATGAAGTAATAAGTGGTAGTATTTTTTATAATGATACAGATTTACTTTCTCTTACAACTGATGAAAGAAGTAGAAGAGGGATATTTTTATTAGCTCAAAATCCAATTGAACTTGAAGGTATTACTAATGCTGAAGTATTAAGAAGTGCTTTAGAGTGTAAAACAGGAGAACATGTAAATATCTTTGATTTTAATAGAAAGGTTACTGAGATATGTAAAAAACTAAATATACCTGTTGAATTTATTCATCGTGGTGTTAATGAAGGTATGAGTGGTGGAGAAAAGAAAAAAAATGAAATTCTTCATTTATATGTTTTAGAGCCTAAATTAATTCTTTTGGATGAACTTGACAGTGGATTAGATGTTGATAGTTTAAAAAGTTTAAGTGCATCTTTAATGGATTATAAAGATGAAACAGTATCAATTTTAATCATTACACATCATACTAATATATTAGAGTATATTAAACCTGATAAAGTTTCAATTTTAAGTGGTGGAAGTATTGTTAAAGAAGGAGATGCTTCTTTAGCCCGTGAAATCGAGACATCTGGCTTTAGTGCGTATGAAGTGAGTGAAAAATAGTATGAAGAATAATATATTATTGGATGGAGTTAATTATCAATTAGAAACTACAACTAATGCATTTGATGTAACTGGTTCTGTTAAAGTATTCATCATAAATAAGAATGTTAAAGATTTAAAATTTAATATGACTGACTCATCAACTTTGGAAATAATTAACTTTAGTGAAATTGAAAGTGATACTAAAATTGAAATAAATATGCATAATAATTCAACATTCAAATATGTTTCAAATATTGACGTAAATGCAAGTTATAAATTAAATATACTTTTAAATATGCTTGGAAATAATTCTTTAAGTGATATAGAAATATCTGGTGTAGTAAGTGGAAGCGCTGATATAAGTGTTAATTCATTTGATGAAGTTGGAACAATTGATAATACAATAGATGAAAATATAAGAATATTAAATGATGGTGGTAAAGTACATGTAGAACCAATTCTTAGAGTAGGATCACGTAATGTAATAGCTAATCATAGTAATTCTATAACTGATGTTAATCCCGATTATTTATTTTATTTAAAAACTAAAGGAATAACAGAAGAAGTTGCACGCAAAATCATAATAGACTCTTATAAGTATGGATTAGTGAGCAAATATGAAGAATTAAAAAATATAAAAAAATAAAGGAGGTGTAATATGTATAGAGAAGATTTTCCGATGTTTGATAATGATATTATATATTTAGATAATGGAGCTACTACTTTTAAACCTAAATGTGTAATAGATAAGATGACGGAATATTATACTAAATATTCAGCAAATGCGCATAGGGGAGATTATGATATCTCATATAAAGTTGATGTTGAATATGAAAATGCACGTAAACTTGTTTCTAGATTTATCAATGCAGAAATGGATGAAGTAGTTTTTACAAGTGGGGCAACAGAATCTTTAAACATGATAGCAAGTGGATTTTTTGAACATATTTTAGAACCTGGTGATGAAGTTTTAATAACTTTATCAGAACACGCAAGCAATGTTTTACCATGGTTTATGCTTGCACGTAAAAATGGCATAATAGTCAAAAATATAGAATTAGACTCTAATTTACATGTTACTTTAAACAATGTAATTAAAGCTATCACTCCTAATACTAAAGTAATATCTCTTGCGCATATAACAAATGTGGTTGGAGATATTAGACCAATAAAAGAAATATGTGAATATGCTCATGAACACAATATCTTTGTTGTTGTTGATGGTGCTCAAAGTGTTCCTCACATAAAAACTGATGTAAAAGACCTTGACTGTGATTTTCTTTCATTCTCTGCTCATAAAATGTGCGGACCAACTGGAGTAGGTGTTCTTTATGGAAAGCATGAACTTCTTGAGAACTTAGTTCCAATCAATTATGGTGGTGGCATGAATGAATCTTTTGATTCAATAGATGAAGTATATTTAAAAGATTTACCAACAAGATTAGAAGCAGGTACTCCAAATATTGCATCAGTAATTGGATTTGGGGAAGCAATAAAATATTTAAATAATGTTGGTATGGATAATATTACAATTCATGAAATAAAATTAAAAAAATATTTAATTGAAAAATTAAAAACAATACCTCATATAAACATTGTAAACGATGAATGTGATTCAGGAATAATTGCTTTTAATGTAGATGGTGTATTTGCACAGGATGTAGCATACTTCTTAAATAAATATCATATTTGTGTTAGAGCTGGAAATCATTGCGCTAAGATATTAAAAAGTGCAATTGGTGTAAAAAATACAGTAAGAATTAGCATGTATTTTTATAATACTTATGAAGAATGTGACAAAGTTTATGAACTATTAAAAGATAAAAA
Organism: uncultured Bacilli bacterium; assembly: GCA_934101115.1. Lineage (GTDB taxonomy): Bacteria > Bacillota_I > Bacilli_A > RF39 > UBA660 > CAG-582. The sequence goes on from CAKOPW010000009.1 coordinate 3,970, forward strand.
TAGAATAATAAGTGAGATGATCTAATAATGGACGGAATTGAAAAAAGAGAAATAATACTTGATAATTACTCTCATCCATTTCATAAAACAAGCGAGAATGTAGATGGATATATAAAAGTAAATTCAAATAACGAATCGTGTATAGATAACATTGATATCTATGTGTTAATAAAAAATGGTATACTTGAAGACATTAAATTTGATGGAGAAGCGTGTGCCATATCAACATCTTCAACATCAATTATGATAAGAAATCTGATTGGAAAAACAGAAGAAGAAGCTCTTGAATATATAAATAACTTTGAAGCAATGCTTAATGAAGAAGAATATGATGGTTCTTCTTTAAATGAAGCGATTGTCTTTGACGAAACTTATAAACAAGGTAATAGAAAAACATGTGTGACTTTGCCTTATGTAGGATTAAAGAAAATTTTGGAACAACATAAAGAGGATTAAGCTAATCCTCTTTTAATATGTCTAATACATGCGTTGATAAACCGAGCATTTCATGTCTTTCACATATTGATAATTGAAATTTTATAAATAGTTCAAATTCTTCGTCATTTAATTTGTTGATATATTCTCTCATATAGTTAGATATGCTATCTTGAGAGATAATTTTAATTCTTCTTAAATTGGCAAGTTTATTTAAATTATCAATGTCATCAAGTCTTGCGTATGAATAAAGATCATCTTTTTTAGAAATAATATGAAAACTATCATCAATTTTATCTGTTTCTTCAAGAATATGTCTATCTTTAAATCCGTGTCTTATAATAGCATAATCATTCATAATATATGAAATAAGTATTGTACCGTTTTTCTTTAAAACTCTTTTTGCCTCATTTAAACATTTTAATTTTTCTTCTGTAGATATTAAATGATACATTGGACCGAATATTAGAATCACATCAAAACTATTATCTTCAAGCATGTTCAAATTAGTCGCATTTCCATGTATTAATTTAATATTGTGACTATTTTTTTCAATTACTTTTAGATTATGTTTAACAAGTTCTAAAGCAGTAACGTCATAATACTCACTTAGAGGAATTGTATAAGCTCCACATCCCGCACCTAAATCAAGTATTCTAGGTTTCTTATAATTTTTTAAAATTTCTTCTATATATTTCATAGTTACTATAAATTCAACACGACCATGTCTTGTTTTTAATCTTTTGTCTTCATTAAATTTATTATAATAATCATTTAAGTTTTTTTCGTTCATAAATATAACCTCTTGAATATTATAGCATCTCTTTTATTTTAATAACAAGTTTGCTATAATAATTAAAAGTGAGGAATAATTTATGACGTTAGTTGAAATTGAAGCGAAATTAAAAATAAATTTTGAAGAAAGTTATGAAGCGTTTTTGGAAGCTTTGAAGCTAATTAAAACAGATGAACTTAGAGAAGAAATGAAAAGCAAATTTTTGAAGACAATAGAGCCATATGTAAATTCATTTTATCATAAAGATCATATTGTCTATGAAATAAAAAAACTGAAATATTTTGGATTTATTCATAACGCAGATATTGAGTTTTATCTTCAATATGTATTGGAAAATTATGACGAAGAAACGTTTAATAGATTTTATTCTACCGTTTATGAAATTGGCCTTTCATCAACAAGTACAGCATCAAGAATATGTCATAATTCTTCTTGGTATACTGGAAAAAAGGATAAAGAAAGAATTATTGAAGAAACTTTTAGAAGTGGACATTTGTTAGCAAATACTTTTGAAGAAGAAATAAGAAAGTGTATTGAGAATGTAATAGAAATTGAAATAGATTATATCAATGAATGTCAAAAAAAATCATTAAAAGGTGAAACTTATTGTGACAATTGTTCACCGCTTTGTCTAGAGAAAAGGATAGCTAGGGAGGAATAGTTATGGACGTTATTAAAGAGAAAAGCAGAGGATCATTAATTGTTATAAGTGGTCCAAGTGGTGCTGGTAAGGGTACTGTTATTAAAGAATTTTTAAATATTCATGAAAATGCATGGTTAAGTATTTCTTGTACTTCAAGATCTCCTAGACCTGGAGATAAGGAAGGCGAAACGTATTATTTTTTATCAAAAGAAGAATTTGAGGAAATGATTAGAAATAACGAATTTTTAGAATATGCTGAGTATAATGGTGCTTATTATGGTACTCCTAAAAAGTATATAGATGATAGATTAAATAGTGGAATTGATGTTATCTTAGAAATTGAAGTTCAAGGAGCTTTAAAGGTTCGTGAACTTTTACCTGAAGCAATATGTATATTTATTCTTCCACCTTCAATGAGTGAACTTAGACGTAGACTTACATGTCGTGGAACAGAAACTAAAGATAAAGTACTTTCGAGATTTAAAAGAGCATATCAAGAAATTAATGAAGTTAAAGATTATAACTACGTTGTAGTTAATGATACAGTAGAAAATGCTGTACAAAAGATAACAAGCATATTGATTGCATCTAAATGTTCTGTTGATAGAATTGAAAATATTTATTTAGACAATCAAGAAGAAGAAATCCATGAAATATTGATGGATAAAACGTTTGAAAATCGTGACATTCATATTGACTAGATAAAGAAAATAAGATAAAATTTTGTTTGTAAAGCGAAGATATGAGATTAGTAATAAATGATTTGTTTTGAAGAGAGTTTGTGGCTGGTGTAAACAAACAATAAATATTTATGAATCTCCTCATTAGTGTTGTTAATAGCAACCGGGGTTAAACCGTTATCTAAATTAAGTTAAAAGTAGGATGGTACCGCACATAAGTGCTCCTTTGGGTGGTATCATTTTTTTTATTAGAAAGGAGTGTTTATGAGAAAAGTAATAACTGATGACTGTCATAAAAAGCAAAGTTTATCTAATAGAATAAAACAGTTGAATAGGTTAAAACAGCTGGGATTTAAATTAGTCTATAGTGAAAATCTAGAATCTTATAAAGATAAGTATATTTGTATACATTCTTTACCGGATAATTTATTTGATTTAGTTGACTTATTTGACACAAGCAGAATAACTGATGATAATAATTTGCTTATCAGTTTTTCTAGAGAAGATTTAGAAAAAATAAGAGAAATGGATGACCAATATCTTAAGGCTGCTGTAATAGTTCGAAGAGTGTTTGCAAATGTTTTGGATAAAGCAGGTAATCCGTATATAAATCATTTATATACTGTTTCTATAAGTGAAGATTATATTTCTTCAGTTGCTGGATTATTGCATGATATTATAAAGGATACAAATGTAACTGCTTTAGATTTATTAGAGGTTGGAATTGATAGAGACATAGTTGAAACTGTGTTTATTGTTACAAATCCTTTAAAAGATGAAATACTTTTAAGTGATGAGGATCGACTTAATGCTTACAATGAAGAAATAGATTCAATTATAAATAGTGGAAATCCACATGCGTTAAGATTAAAGATGCGTGATATGAAAAATAATTATGATCCAAAAAGATTAGAGCTTTTATCGATAGAACAACAGGAATGGCTTGGAAAAAAATATGGTAATAATTTAAAAAAATTAGAAAAAGCATTAGAAAGTAGGAATAAAGATGATAGATATTAAATTAATAAGAGAAAATAAAGAATTAGTAAAAGAGAATATAAAGAAAAAATTTCAGGATGAAAAATTACCTTTAGTTGATGAAATATATGATTTAGATAATGAGTATAGAGATACTAAACTAAAAATGGATACTATGCGTGCTGAAAAAAATAAATTAAGTTCTGAAATTGGAAACTTAATGCGTGATGGAAAAAGTGAAGAAGCTGAAGCAATAAAGACAAAAGTATCCACTATGGGAAGTGAAATAGATACTTTAACTTCTAGAGAAGAAGAACTAAGCAAAATAATTAAGGAAAAAATGATGGTTATTCCAAATATTGTTGCTCAAGATGTTCCAGTAGGTAAAGATGATTCAGAAAATGTTGAGTTAAAAAGATTTGGAGAAGCAACTGTACCAGCTTATGAAATACCATATCATGCTGATATTCTTGAAAGCATTGATGGACTAGATAAAGAAGCAAGCGGTAGAACAAGTGGAAATGGTTTCTATTATTTAATGGGTGATGCTGCAAGACTTTCAAGTGCAATGCTTGCATATGCAAGAGACTTCATGGTACAAAAGGGTTTCACTTATTGTATTCCTCCATTTATGATTAGAAGTGACGTTGTAACTGGTGTTATGAGTTTTACTGAAATGGATGCCATGATGTATAAAATTGAAGGAGAAGATTTATATTTAATTGGTACAAGTGAACACTCAATGATTGGTAAATTTAAAGATCAATTAATAAAAAAAGAAAGTTTACCTATTTGTATGACTTCTTATTCACCTTGTTTTAGAAAAGAAGTAGGTGCTCACGGTATTGAAGAAAGAGGAATATATAGAGTTCATCAATTTGAAAAACAAGAAATGATTGTTCTATGTGAACCAGAAGATAGTGATGCTTGGTATGAACGTATGTGGAATTTTACAGTTGAATTATTTAGAAGTTTAAATATTCCAGTAAGACAACTTGAATGTTGTACTGGAGATTTAGCTGATTTAAAATATAAATCATGTGATGTTGAAGCTTGGAGTCCAAGACAACAAAAGTTTTTTGAAGTAGGTTCTTGTTCAAATTTAACTGATGCTCAAGCAAGAAGACTTGGTATTCGTGTTAAAAGTGATAAAGGAAATTATTATCTTCATACGCTTAACAATACAGTACTTGCATCTACTCGTGCTTTGATTGCTTTAATTGAGAATAACTATAATGAAGATGGAAGTATAACAATTCCTGAACCTTTAAGAATGTATATGTTAGGTCAAGAAAAAATTGAACCAAAAAGAAAATAGCTAGTTTGCTATTTTTTTTGTAATTAAATATAATATATTTGAGGTGAACTATGAATTACAAACTATTAAACGAAGCTGTTCAATATATTGAAAATCATTTAGATGAAGAAATAGATTATGATAAGTTAAGCAAAATAACAGGAATGAATATTTTTATTTTAGAAAGAATTTTTAATTTTTTAACTGGAATAACCTTAAAAGAATATATTAAAAGAAGAAGATTAGGTGCTGCCTTTGAAGAAATAAAAAATACTGACAATAAAATTATTGATGTAGCATTTAAATATCAATTTAATTCAGCAGCCTCTTTTACTCGTGCTTTTAAAAAGCAATTTGCAATTTCTCCAAGCGTATGTCGTAAAGCAGATATAGTTTATCAAAGTGTGCCAATAATTACTTTTCCCATAGATGATGGAAAATTTAATTTTGATTATGAAATAAAAACGCTTGATCAAAGAGTATTATATTGCTACCATTTATCTGAAAAAAACCATGATGATTTACTTTATAAAATAAGAAGATTGTTTTGCACTTTAAAACAAGAACAAGATTATTATGAATTAATAGAAAAGGAAATGCTTTATGGCATTTTTATAAAACACAACGACAAGTATGAATATTATTTAGGAACTTCAATAAAAAATGAAAATTTGGAAGTTTATAAGTTAGATAAAAAGCAGTATGTGATATTTAAATTAATTGGTGATAAACAAAATGAAATAGTTTCACTTGAAAAGAAAATCATAAAGTCATGGTATCCATCAACTAGATATAATGCTGATAAAAATATCATGATAGAAAATTATTCTAATGATTACACATATATTATGTTACCACTAAAATAGTTTACATAATTGATATAGAAATTGTAAAGAATCTAGAGATTAACTTTTTTATAATTGATTTGGTGATTAGTTATGAAAAGTAAATCAATTAATATAATTAAAAAATATTTTTCATTAGTTGGCTATAAGGACTTTAGTCTGTATGTTTTTATTTTTATATGTTTGATAAATGTTCTTATTGGTTTACTAAAACCTTATTATGAAACATCAACTATTGCTTTGATAACTGATGCATCTTATTCGATGGTTCTTAAAAATTTGATAGTGCTTTGTTTTATATTAGTAACAAATAAAACTTTATCTTTTATTACAAACGTTTTATATGCTAAATATTTTAAAAAGGTTTATTCAAAAATCCATCAAATGTTGGTTAAATCAGTATGTGAATTTGATGAGGATTATGGAAGAAAAATTAACAATGGTAAAATTTTAAATTCGTCTAACCATGACATATTAAATATAGCAGAAATACCATCAATTGTTTTTGAAATGTTTATTGAAATAATAAAGTTGATAATTTTGTTTGTTATATTTTTTAATAAAAGCTTTTTTGCTTTCTGCTATATTATTTTTGTCTTTTTTATTTATTATATTTTTGCAAAAAAGTGTATTATTAAATCTAATGAGTCGTTAAGAGAGCAATGTAAATATGCTGATGAATTAACTTCTTTACTTGCTCAATTATTAAGAGGTCTTAAAGATGTCAAAAGTTTAGGACTTTATTTTAAACTTGAAAATAAAATGCGTGAATTGAGAGTTAAGTGGGAAAGAAGCTATTATCAAAAAAGAAAATATTTAATAGTAAGGAAAAATGTTGTTTCGCTTTTTGCGGATCTTGGTAAATTTATCTTAGTTTTTATTTTAATGCATTTTTTGATAAATAAGGAAATTAGTTTAACCATTGTTTTATTGTTAATATCGTATTATGGAAAAATTAAGGAATCATTAGATACAATTATTTCTTTTTATGTTTCTTTAATGGAAAGATACGTGTCATTTGAACGAGTTAAAGATATTATTGAACATAAAAATAATATTTATTTTACTAGTGATACTCTTAGAAAAGATGTATTGGGAGTAGTTGAGTTTAAAAATGTGTCTTTTAAATATGAAGACAAACTAGTTTTAAATGATGTATCTTTTAAAATTAAAGAAAATTCTTTAGTAACAATTGTTGGTGAATATGGTTCTGGTAAGACAACAATATTTAATTTGCTTTTAAGACTTTATAAAATTAGTAGTGGTGAAATATTAATTGATAATTTTGATATATATAAATATTCTAAGGATAAATATAGTTCAATAATAAGTGTGGTAAACCAAAGTACTTTTATGTTTGATTTTAGTATAAAAGATAATTTGTCTGTAGGGAATTCGACTATAGAAGAACAAATTGAAGTGTGTAAAAAAGTTGGTATACATGATTACATTATTTCGCTTAAAGATGGTTATGATACTGTACTTAAAGAAAACGCTGATAATCTAAGTGGAGGTCAAAAACAACTTTTATCACTTGCAAGAGTGATGCTTATTAATCCTAAAATAATTTTATTTGATGAAGTGACTTCTTCTTTAGATCCAAAAACATCTCATAAAATATTTCAATTAATTAACGAATTAAAGAGAAATCATACTATACTTGTTATTACACATAATAAGAAAATTATGAAATTATCTGATAATTTAATACTATTAGAAAAAGGTAAGATTATGGGAATTGGCAATCATGACTCTTTAATAGACAATAAAACGTATAAAAATTTAGTCGATACTGTAAATTAGTTGACTCTTTACATAAATATTTACAAATTTTGCCCCTAAAATCTTTAATTAGGTTATAATTATATTAGGGTGAATGGTATGACAAAACGTAAAAAGAAAAAAAGTGCAAATACAACCAATCCAAAGTTCTCTGTAGAAATAACTGGATTAATTTTAATACTTATAGGAGTAATTGGTCTTGGTGTTTTTGGACCAGTTGGAAATATTATAAAAGATTTTGCTATATTTTTATTTGGTTCATATTATAATATTTTAATTATTCTTTTACTTATTTTAGGAATGTATATGTTATTTAAAAGAAAAATGCCTAAATTCTTTACGGCAAGATTAATCGGATTTTATTTGATTTTACTTTCGGGATTAACTTTAGCTCATATGAATTATGTTGAAGGCGGAGAAAAAATAGCCGACGTATTAAACAATTCTATGGAAGTGTTCCTATCTGTAATTAATGAAAAATTTGTTGGTTTAAGTCAAACAGGTGGAGGAATAATAGGTTTATTTAGTTCATGGGCTTTAGTATCTTTGCTTGATAAAATTGGAACATATATTATTGTTTCCGTTGTCATAGCTTTTGGATTAATTTTAATGTTTAATATATCGTTGTCAGATTTATTAGATAATTTTGGCACTTTTGTTGAAAATCGACGTGAAAAGAGAAAAGAGGCAAAGAAAGCAGCTAAGATAGCTAAGGCAAATAAACAAATGGAAAAAGAAGATGAAGAAGATGATGAAGAGGGCGATAAAGTTGTTATTAAATCTGTTGAAGAGTTGAAGAAGTATAAAAATGTTGATGAAGAAGTGCCAGCTCCAACTGCTCCAGTTGCTGACGTTCCTCTAATTAGTATTAATTCTAATTATCGTTTACCAAAACTGGATGATGTTTTAGATCCATTAAAGAAAAACAAACGTACCAACAGTGATGAATTTATTAAACAAACAAGCATTGCTTTACAAAACGTTCTTGCTGATTTTGGTATAACAGGAAAAGTTGTTGCTGTTCATGAAGGACCTACGGTAACCCAATTTGAGGTTGCTGTAAAAAATGGTACAAAAGTTAGCAAAATAACTGGCCTTTCTAAAGAAATAGCCTTATCTCTTGCTGCTAAAGATGTCCGTATTGAAGCGCCAATTCCAGGTAAAACAACGGTTGGAGTTGAAATACCTAATAAGATAACTGTTGGAGTACAAGTAAGAGAGGTAATTCAAGATAAGCAAAAAGAAATGATGTCAATGAAACTCCCTGTTTCTTTAGGAAAAGATATTAATGGTAATAACTGTATAGCTGATCTTGCTAAAACACCACACTTACTAGTTGCTGGTTCTACTGGATCAGGTAAATCTGTATGTATAAACTCATTTATCAATAGTTTACTTATTACTAAACGACCAGATGAAGTAAAACTTGTATTGGTTGACCCAAAAAAAGTTGAACTTTCAAATTATAATGGCGTACCACATCTATTGTGTCCTGTTGTAACTGATCCTAAAAAGGCAAGTATTGCCTTACAAAATATTGTAAAAGAAATGGAAAAACGTTACGACATGTTTGCTGATGAAAAGGTAAAAAATATAGTTGGATATAATGAAAAAATGAGCGCATTGATGAAGAAAAATCCTGAGGATAAAACAATTCATTTAATGAGTTACATTGTAGTAATCATTGATGAACTTGCTGATTTGATGTTAGTTGCATCAAAAGAAGTAGAGGACTCAATTATGAGAATTACTCAAATGGCAAGAGCAGCTGGAATTCATTTGATAGTTGCAACTCAAAGACCTTCAACTGATGTTATCACTGGTGTTGTAAAAGCAAATATTCCATCACGTATTGCTTTTGCTGTTGCTTCACAAATTGATTCAAGAACTATTCTTGATATGGGTGGTGCTGAAAAACTTTTAGGTAAAGGTGATATGCTTTACAAACCAATGGGAGAAAATACTCCGCTTAGAATTCAAGGTAACTTTATAAGTGATGAAGAAATAGAAAGAGTAATCGCCTATACTTCTAAAGAACAAGTTGCCTCATATGATGAATCAATTACTCAAATGAGTCAAAATACTGAATCAATTTCAACTGCTGGAGTAGGTGGAAGAGATACTTCAGAAGATGATCCTCTTTACAATGAAATTGTTGATTTTGCAATTGAAACTGGTAAAGTATCAGCATCTTTATTACAACGAAGATTTAGACTTGGATATAATCGTGCTGCAAGAATCGTTGATCTACTTGAAGAAAGAGGAGTAATTGGACCATCAAATGGTTCAAAACCAAGAGAAGTTTTAATTAAAATGGATAAACAGGAAGATACTGATGATTAGTTCTTCCTTTTTTATTTGACATCATCAAATTTGACAAAAGTGTTAACTTTGTGTTAAGATAGGTCTCACATATCGAAATAAAGCCTAGTATTTGGTATAATTGATGTGTAATGTAGAATAAGGGGGATTATAATTATGAAAGGATTTATTCTCGATTACATTAATGAAAATGAGTTTAGAAAATTAGAGAGAGCATTAAAGAAATATAATATGCTTGCTTTTAAAAAATTAAATTTTGAATACTACCCATCTTTACGTAAGGGAGAATTTTTAGGTGAATTAGTATCAACTGATACAAAAAAATGTACAGAGACCTATGAATTAAAATTACCAAGTGATCATCTATTTACTCAAGTTCATGGTGAAGTAAAATTGAGATATATTGTTTATAAAGATCAAAATGTTGTTATGCTTGAAACTATTGAACCAAGAGATATTTTACTTGAGGGACATGTTGCTGAGTTAACGACTTATAAAGGTGTAATGATTTCAAAAGCAAATGCTGATAAAGATAAATTCATGGTAAATTTATTTTCTGCTATGGATCATAAATAAAATCTCTTTGGAGATTTTTTTTTGACAAAATTTGAAAATTAATATATTATATACAACTATAAAAAGAGGGGAACTTTTGGTTATGGATGTATATAGAAAAAGAGAAAAAATTAAATATAATAATCAATTATTTCAAATTATTGAAAGAAATGATAAAAAATTAGGTTTCTTAAAAATAAAATATGATGGAGATAATGTCGTTTATGAATATCCAACAGCTTATGAATTTTTGCATTTAAGCAGTTTCATGAATAAAAAAAACAGAATAAAATTCTAGTTATTTTTGGAGTTAATAAGTTTAAAGATGGAACTAATGCCATCCTTTTTTATCGCAAAAATTAGTCCTTTATTTCTGTTTTTTCCAAGTAAATTACTTGAGCGATCAAATCTTAGGGAAATTGTTATCTTTAAATCATCATTTTTGATTGCTTTTATAAAGTTTTCAAAATCTTTTAAAATATAACAATCAATTTGATAATATCTATAATATAAATTATTATCTTCTTTTTTCTTACTAGCTTTTATTAGCACCATTTTTTTGATTTTAATATCTGCTCTGGTTTTAATAGTATAAAAGTCAATGTATCCAATTTTATCTATTAAAATTTTATCTTGATTATAAACATAAGTGACTATTCCGTCATCAAGTACTTTTAATTCAAAGTAGTAATCACCGTATTCTATTAATTCATTGTATTTTAAAGCGAGATTAAATACTTTTCTATCTTTATAAACTCTATCGTAAATTCCATAGTTGTTTAAAATGTAATCGCTTTCATACTCATGATATCCAATAAATGTAGATGAGAACAAAGAAACTGGAAAGTTACTAAACCTTGTACTTGTTTTTATTTCTATTTCTTTATAATCTGGAAATATAGAAGTGTTAGGATTTATATTAAGAAGATGCTCGAATGTAAGTCCACAGGAATTATATGGATTATTATTGATCGCTTTAATATATCCTTTAGAACTAATATCTTTGAATAATTTAATTATATCCTCAAAATCTCTTTTCATTATTTCCTCCTTTCATAATTTTGCTATTATAGATGGTTGATCTTGTAGTTTTTGTCGAAAAAAGGAATTATTAAGAAAAAGAATATTTTATCAAAAAAGTACTTGCAACCGACCGCCGGTTATGATATATTTAATGAGTAGTACGTTGGTGACTATAGTTTGGATCTTTAGCTCAGTTGGTTAGAGCATCCGGCTCATAACCGGGCGGTCGTAGGTTCGAGTCCTACAAGATCCACCATTTATTGTGCAGGTATGGCGGAATTGGCAGACGCGCTAGACTTAGGATCTAGTGGAGTGATTCGTGCAGGTTCAAGTCCTGTTACCTGCACCATTGATAAACTAATTAGACCTTTTAGGTTTAATTAAATAGAAGAGAGAACTTGAAAATAGTTCTTTTTTTTGTTATCAAACAAAAATTGAGGTTCAAATGAAAAAATATTTACTATATAACATTATCTTTTATATGACTTAAATCAAATAAGTTTTTTTTGATTTTATTTGTGAAAAATTGTAAAATAAATTTTATGAAAGAAGACGTCAAAATGGTAATTAAGACTATACAAGATAATATATTTAACACTGATGCAAAACACATTGCTTTTGCTATAAACACTGAGGGGTACAATGATTTTGGTTTTGCTGGTAAGGTATCCGATAATTATTGGCCTGAGATAGCAAATTGTGGAAAACATGAATTGGGTACTGTTATATCAAAAACGGTTGGAGATAAAACTTTTCATGCATTAGTTTGTCATTCTTTAAAATATGGCTGGGGAGACAATCAAGATGAGATTATTAAAATGTGTTTTGACACAATAGATTCTAATGGTGAGCCAATTGCAACAGTTGCTATAGGAACAGGTTTAATTGGTGTTACAAGTGGTGCCAATGTTCCCGAAATTTTTTGCGGCATGCATGAATCCAAACAACAAATCATGTTGTATTCTAGATTTTCATTAGATTTCGTTATAGATTGTTATAATAGCGAAAAAGAAACAAGAATAGTAAGAGAAGATTTAGTTGAGGAAACAGCTGCTGAAACCTTGAGCACTTTACCGGAAAAGACTATGAAAAAAGTTTTAGAAAATAAAGGCAAATAACCATTTTCACTCCACAAAGTTGACAAAACTAGAAAAAAATATATAATATTCTAATGAGAAGAGGGGAGTACTTTTATGAAAAATATTTTAACTATAGGAAAAAAAGGAAAAACAAGTGGAGATTTTTGTGCTAATATTACTCCAGACTATTGCAATCTGGTTGCTTTTATAGATTTAGAAAATGATGACTTGCTTGAAAAATTATCACATCATGATTTAATAATAAATGATGTAATGGAAAATTCATTTCTTGAACCACAAGAAGCAAAAGATTATTTATCTACACTATTTGGATATGAAAATATTATTGATGCGTTTGATTATGTGGATTTAGATGTTGGTTTAAATGATTTAACAATTCCAAAAAGTTTATTAGCTAAAAACCCTTGGATTAAATCAAAAAAGATAATTTTAACTAGCGATGAAGTTTCTGTGAATGAGGCAATTGAACTTGCTAATCAATATGCTGAGTATAAAAATCAACTTGTTTTTAAGTTAAAGGGAAACAAGGAATATGTTTCGTATGAAGATGTTTTAAAGATGAATGAAATTTTAGAACATTATGTGCAAGCAATAAAATCCTGTAGTTTAACTAGTCAACTTGAGCTAATCATGTTATCTTACGATATTGACAGAAAAATTGTATATGGAAGTTTTGATGAAACACAAAGTGAAGAAATAGATACTTTTGATAAAATTTATAATACAAATTCTGTTCAATTAAATTTTGCTTTGTTGTTTTCCGAAATTTTAAACTATTTAGGTATCAATTCAAAAATTGTAAAGCAATCTTCTGAAATAAATCGAAATAAAAAACTTTCTAGAGTATCAATATATATAAAAGATGACAAATATAATGTCGATGGTATATATTTCTTTGATCCGTTTCTTGATTGTATGAAAGGCTTGGAAGAAAAGAAATATCCTACATTATATAATTACTTTTTAAAAACTGCAGACGAGGTAGAAAAGCGTGATAAAGAAAGATTTCCGTGGGAAAAATTTGAGTCTAGGGAACGAATTGAAAATGATGAGATTAAAGGATTATCTATGCCAGAAATTCAAACTTTAGGTGCTTCAAAATGGAAATATATTGAAAATTTATACGAAATTGTTACTGGAGATCATTTTGATTTTGTCCAAACTGTTCTTATCAGTTCTGAAGAGGAAAAGAAAGCATTTATTAGTAAAGTAAATGAATTTGAAACCATGATGAATAAGCCTATTGATACGAAAACTAGGTTAAGTCTTTTTGATAATGTTAGAAGAGCTGAATACTATTACAATATAAATTCTTTAGATTACAATGTTGAAGATATGTTAGAGGCAATGGAATCTAGCGGTTGGAACATTGATGAGTCTGAAATATCTCCAAAAGACTTAAATAAAAGAGATAAAGAACTTTTAGGATTATTTGGTGGAGTAAGTTATAAAGTGATTGGACTTCGTAAATATATTAAAGAACAAAACGTTGAAAGAAAAATTAGTGGCGTAAGATTAACTAAAGTATTAAAAGAGTATTCAAAAAATAAAGAAAATGACTGTATGTAAAGTACAGTTTTTTTTATAATTTTTTCATATAATATATTAAGTTGCATCTTGTATTTTTCTAAAGTTATTGATATATTTTTATTGTAAGATAGTGGAGGTGGTAGTATGGTCCATTTAACTTACGTAGAAAATCCATTTGACAAAGATTTTTTTACTTCTTTATCAAAATATGCAGACGAAAAAAGCTTTTATGATTGTGTTAATAAACGATTTGTTGATGAAGAAGCTTTTAAAAACTTGGAGTATGGATTCCGTATGTATATGCTTACTGGTGACAGTAATGAATGGATAGGTTTTGTTTTGTTTTCAAATGAAAATAGAGTTAAAGGTTTAAGATATTATGCTTATAGTTACTTTTTAGAATGCCTAGATCGATTAGAAGAATTAATTCCAAGTGATATAACACAAGAGATAGTTAAATTGGTAACAGATCAAAAGAATCAAAATGTATTATTTAATACAATCGATGAAAGTTTTGAGAATTTGTCTTCAATTATCAACCCATCAATTATTGATTTAGAGAAGAAATCATATAGGAAAAAACTTGATGATGTATTAAATGAGTTTGCTGACTATATGTATTTGGATACTTTTATATCCCTTCCAAATGATGAAAAAATTAAGATACGACTAGAAAATGAGACAAGCAATTTAGATGAAAATCAATTAGTTGAGAAAAAATATTATGGTTTTATTCAAGAAACTCTTGGCTTGGTTGAAAACTTGATACAAAACTCTTTTAATGGAATACATATTATTTTAAAACAAGAAGGTACAAATATATTTTTAGTAGAGACAAGTAGTTTTGTCGAAGATAAAGAACTTACAAAAGTTTTAATAAATCAAGAAGAATAATAGAACTGGTTCTATTATTTTTTTTGCAGAAATATGCGAACAATTGTTTACAAACAAGAACAAATGTTTTATAATTTAATTGGTGATGAATTTATGGATTTAAAAGAAAAACTACATATTCTTGCCGATAGTGCTAAATATGATGCATCATGTTCATCAAGTGGAAGTACTAGAGACGATGGTGGAGTTGGAAATACTAATAGAAGTGGAATATGTCATTCTTTTGCTTCTGATGGAAGATGTATTTCTCTTTTAAAAATACTTATGACTAACGCTTGTATTTTTGATTGCAAATATTGTCCCAATAGAAAGAGTAATGATGTTAAAAGGGCGATTTTTACTCCGACAGAAATATGTGAAATTACAATGAATTTCTATAAAAGAAATTATATTGAGGGATTGTTTTTGAGCTCAGGTATCGTTAAAAATCCTGATTATACGACAAATCTATTAATTGAAACAATATACATGCTTAGAAATAAGTATAAGTTTAATGGATATATTCATGTAAAAGCCATCCCCGGTACAAGTGAAACATTAATAAAAAAGCTTGGGTCCATGGTTGACAGGATGAGTGCTAATATAGAGTTACCAACAGAAAACGGGCTTAAATTATTAGCTCCTAACAAAAGTGAGGATAAAGTTACTAAAATAATGAAATATGTCAAAGAAAATCGAAGTAAACACTATGTTCCTGCTGGTCAAAGCACTCAAATGGTCATAGGAGCAACAAACGAAACAGACTTTGATATTATGACTAAAAGCAAAAAACTATATGATGAACACAAATTAAAAAGAGTATTTTACTCGGCATATATTCCTGTTAATAAAGACAATATGCTGCCATCTATAAGTATCCCACCTTTAAAAAGAGAAAATAGACTTTATCAAGCTGACTTTCTTTTGAGATTTTATAATTTTAAAGTTGATGATATATTAGACAAAGAAAATCCTAATTTCAATTTATTATTGGATCCAAAAGCTGCTTGGGCTTTAAAAAATATTCACTTATTCCCAAAAGAAATAAATACTTGTTCTTATAATGAATTACTCCAAATACCAGGAGTGGGTGTAAAGGGAGCAAAGAAAATATATAGTTCAAGGAAGTACTTTAAAATAAAATTTGAAGATTTGAAGAATATGAATATTGTTATGAAAAGAGCAAAATATTTTATTACTTGTGATGGTAAATATTTTACGGATGCAGCTAATTTTAAAAGAAACATAATAGAACAGTCGTTATTGCTTGAAGACTTAAAAGAAAATAGAAGAAAAGTTAGTCAGTTAAGTTTGTTTGATGAATAATAATAAAGTTTATGTTTATAATGATAACTTTTTAAGTCTTTTAGCTTTAATCGTAATTTTGATAAGAAAGAAAATTGTACCAAAAGATATAAAACCATATAATTTCGAATTTGGTTTGTTTGATGAAGTGGAAGAACCTTTATTGCCTGAAAAAGAAGAAACTATTAATTATATTATAAAAAATATTGGTTACAATAATTTTAGTATAATATTTAGGCTTTATTTATCGGTGTTTGAAGATAAAGAATTGACTATTTTTTATTATTGTTTGTATTCTTTAAAATACAAAGAAACAACTAGGTTTATGCGTAACAATAAATGGGTAAACGAAGCTTTAAAACAAAGTTCATATGTTTCAAGAGAAAATCATAAGTTTAAAGGATTCACTAGATTCAAAAAAATGAATAATGAAATTTATTATGCTGAAATCAATCCAACTAATAATATTCTTCCGTTACTCTCTAATCATTTCAAAGATCGCTTAAAAAGTGAATATTGGATTATTAAGGATGTTAATAGAAATTTATATAGCTTATATGATAAAAAAAATTTTATTATTGTCTCTGAAGATGAATTCAAGATAAATGATTTTAATTTGAGTGATGATGAGGATAAATTCTTAAGTTTATGGAAAGAATTTTATGATACTGTTGGAATAAAAGCAAGAAAAAACGATAGATGTAGAATGAATTTTATGCCTAAAAAGTATTGGAAATATATCGTGGAAGTGAGTGATGAGCTATGAAAAAAGTAGTTATAGGAGAAGAACTTGATAAAATAATTGAAGAAGCATTGGACATATTATGTGATACTGTTGGAGCTACGCTTGGACCAAAGGGAAATAATTCAATTATTTCTAGTTCATCTTTACCGGCTTTTGTAACTGATGATGGTGTAACTTTAGCTAGAAATATTGAAAGTGATGATGTGTGTGTTAATTCAGTTCTAGAGATATTAAAAGAAGCTTCTATTAAAACTGATGAAATAGTTGGTGATGGAACAACTACAACTCTTGTTTTATTAAAAGCTATAATGAGTAATGCTAGCAACTTAATATGTGGTGGAATGAGCAGATATCAAGTAAAAAAAGCATTAGAAAATGAGGAAAAAAGAATAGAAGATTTGATAATAAAAGAATCTTTTAAACCTGATGATAAAGCATTAAAAAATATAGCTATTACTAGCTCAAAATCCGAAGAAATAGGAGAAACTATTTATCAAGTTGTAAAAAAAATAAAAAACATTGCTGGAGTTACAATAACAACTAGTAATAAAGAAGAAACTTATGTTAATTATTTTAAAGGGTATGAATTTGACACTAATTTAGCAAGTCCTTTTTTCTTTAAAGGAAATTCAATAATAAAATTAGAAAATCCTTATATTCTAGTTACTTTTGAAAGTATATATGATATTGAAAAATTAAGCGATTTAATCAATAAGTGTTTTGTCGATAAAAGAAATTTATTGATATTTGCAACTGATTTTGATGATGATGTAATAAATCAGATATTATCGTTCAACTATGACAATGATTTAAAAATATATTTGCTAAAAAATCCTGAATTTGGTAAGAGACAATATCTTTTAATGAGTGATTTACTGGAAATATGTGGATGTAAAGAATATAAGAATCAGTTTAATTATGATAATGTTGGGGAAGTCAAAGAGGTTGTCATCAATAAAGATAAAACTTATGTTTATTTTGACAATAGTTTAACTAATTATATTGAAGAGAGTAAAAGAGATTTGAAATTTATCAATGATGAATTTGATATCAATTACTATGAAAGACGTATTTCAATGTTGTCCGATGGACTTGCAACTATTGAGGTAGGGGGAAAAACTATAAGCGAAGCAAGAGAAGCTAAAATGCATTATGATGATGCTATTCATGCGACTTATTCAGCTTTAGAAGGAGTAAATATAGGAGCAGGATATACCTATTTAAAAATAGCATCAACATTAGAAGATAATTGCATTTTAAAAAATGTTTTATATACACCTTTTAGACAAATTTTAAAAAATGCTGGATTAGATGCAAGTGTGATAGAGAAAAATATTACATCTGATTTTAAAAAGATATATAATGTCAAAGTTGATGACTATGAAAGTATTGATTCTACTTCAGTTTTGGATTCAACAAAAGTGCTAATTCAATCACTAAAGACAGCTGTATCTATTGCTAATATTTTACTTAGTACAGGTAGTTTAATAATTAATGAACAAATAAAAAATATTGATATAGATCATGATATCAATATTTAGTTTATTTTCTTTTAAAGAAAAGCATTTTAAATATTTTAAAAATAAATAGAACGATTAATAAATTTATAAATACTAATAGATAAAAATTTATTTTTACATCTTTAAATATTATGTCTTCTTCATAGATAAGATCATCTTTATATGTTATAGTGACTTTTCCAATTTGTTTATTATTGTCTAAAAATGTTACAGATGTTTTTCCGTTATAGTTAACTTTTATATCATCTTTATTATAGTCATTTGGCAAATAAATTAATGCATCTTTACTTAAATGAATATTGTATTTAGTGATATTAGAAAAACTTACAGGAATTGTTTTGATTATGTCAGTTGATTTTGCAATCGTTTGATTATTATAATTATTATCCATAAAATTTATTATATTTAAATTATCTTTTAAATTATAGTAATTTCCATAAATAAATTCGGCATTTGTTGAAATAAAAATAAATTCGTGATTGTTACTTTCAAATATTGAAGATATACATAATCCAGCTTTGTTAGTGTAACCCGTTTTACTACCAACAATTCTGGAAATATCTAGTTTCATTAAGTTATTATATTTTTTTATTGTAGCGTCTACTATTAAACCATTTGATAAAGTATAGCTTTTTGTTGTATATATTGTTTTAAATGTTTCATTTTTTAAAGCATATTGTAACATTTTTAATAAGTCACTTATTGTGCTATAGTGGTTATCAATATCAAGACCAGTAACATTTACAAAGTTAGAATTTTCCATCCCAATTTGTTTTGCTAAAGTATTCATATCATCTACGAAATTATTGATGCTTCCACTTAACGAATATGCAAGTGCTTGAGTGGCATCAGCTCCAGATGGAAGAATAGATGCATATAATAAATCTTTGTAGGTCAATTTGTCTCCAATTCTTAGTCCGGCAAGAGAAGCATCATATTTTATATTTGAAAGCATTTCACTTGTAATAATTACATAATCATCAAGATTATTTATTTTTTCGATAGCTGTTATAGTTGTCATAATCTTTGTAAGACTTGCTATATTTGTTCTTTCCTGTATATTTTTTTCATAGATTATTTTATTATCAGTTAAATCATATAAACAATAATTTTTAGAATATAATGTAGGATCATCTAAAGCAAATACATTTATAGTAAAAGTAAAAAAACATAGGATAATTAATACTAGTTTTTTCATAAAACCACTTCCAGTATGAAAATTATATCAAATATGTCTGTGTAAGTGTATAAATTCCTTTCTTTTAAACCAAATAATAATAAAATGTATAAAATTTCGATAAATTTGCGAAAATGCAGGTAAAAAATTTGCATTTTTTTTATTTTGTGATATAATAGGCAGCAATTCAAGGGGGAAAAGGGTTATGAAGAGAAACAAATTAATGACATTTATGTTTATGCTTGTTGTATTATTATTTGGGGGAATTGCTTCTGTTTCAGCAGCAACTACACTTCCAGATAACGTTACTTCTGATAATTTAAGAGAGGTTGAATATATAAAAAACTTCCCAGTAATTATCAAAAAAACAAACCATGGATATGTTTATTGCTTAAACATGTCTCATACTTATGCAGCTGGAATAACATTCAATAAAACTGGTGAAGTTGCTGTAGGATATAATTATATTTTAAATAATTTACCAAATACTGGAGATGCAGATAAAGATTTCTATATTGCTCAAATGGCAGTTTGGTATTATGAAGATTATTTAAATAACAATAATTTTAATTTAGTACCAGAGGTAAAAAAATATATTGTTCGTCATAAAGATACTGAAGAAGTAAGCAAAGCAATTTATAATTTGTATGAAGGTGCAAAAAATTATAAAGAACCAGTTGCGAAATTAGAAATTAGTCCAAGAGATATTACATTTACAAAAGATGGTGAATATTTTGTTTCAAATGAAATTAAAATAAACACAGCTAATTTAAATGGAAACCTAAGTTATTCATTAACAGGTTCTCCAGCAGGATCAAAAATCGTTAAAAGCGGTGAAGGAATAAAGGTAAAAATTCCTGTAGATAAGGTTGGAAATAATAAACAAATAACGGTTACATTAAATGTTAGTTCAACATATAAATCTCAAAGAGGTTATTATTATTTCTATAATGATAATTATCAAAAGGTTTTATACAATGAATTACTTGATAAAAATGTAAATATACAAGATTCAATTAAAATGGTAGTAAGAAATAAAACTGAATTTGAAGTTGATATCAGTAAAAGTGATATTACTCAATCTAAAGAAATTCCTGGAGCTACATTAGTAGTAAAAGACAAAACTGGAAAAACATTATATAATTGGATTTCTACTACTGAAAGTAAGAAAATTATCTTAACTGAAGGTGAATATAGTTTGAGTGAAACTATTGCACCAGAAGGTTATAAATTAAGTACAACTACAATCGAATTTAAAGTAGATGCTAACGGAAGCGTTTATGTAAAAAATGAAAAAGGTAATTATGTTGCTGTAGATAAAGTAGTTATGATCAATGTATTAAAAGATGTAGTAACTATTGCTAAAAAGGATTCTAAAACAGATGCTTTAGTAGCAGGAGCAACATTAGTAATTAAAGATAAAGATGGAAACGTTGTAAAAGAATTTACAACAACTAATGAATATTATCAATTAACTATGGATGCTGGAACTTATACAATTGAAGAAAAAAGTGCACCAGCTGGTTATATTAAGAGTAATGAAATAATAACATTTGAATTACTTGATAATGGAACATTAAAAATTAAGGATAAAAATGGGGATTTTATCGAAAGCAATTTAGTAACATTCTATAACACTAAAGGGGAAGAAGTACCTGTTCCAGCAACAGCATCTTCTAGTACACTTTTAATTATTGGTGGTTTAGTCTTGATTATAGGTGGAGCTTACTGTGTTAGAAAAACTATCAAAGAATGCTAAGGTAACCCTAGGCATTCTTTTGCTTTTCTTAGGTATTGGCTGTTTATCATTTACTTATTTCAAAACAATCAAATCTAATATATTTAATGAGAAAAATCTTAAATATTTTGAAGAAATTGATATAGCCGAACCTGTTGAAGAAGTAGTTGATGAAACTGTGCCTGAAGAAACTACAACACCAGTAATAAATTATAATTATATAGGTTACTTAGAAATCCCTAAAATCAATTTAAAAAGAGGATTTGTATCCTTGAACTCAAAATACAATAGTATTAGTTATAATGTTATGCTTATTAAGGGAAGCAGTATGCCAGATGTAAAAAATGGTAATCTTATACTTGCTGCTCATAGAGGTAACTCTTCAGTTTCATTTTTTGATAAGTTATATAAATTAAATATTGGTGATGAAGCCAATGTTACATATAATGATAAAGTATACACTTATAAATTAGTTAATACTTATTTAGAGGAAAAAGATGGAACAATCGCGATATATCGTGATGAAAATAAAAATACACTTACTCTTATCACTTGTACAAGAGGAGATAAAAAAACTCAAACAGTATTTATATTTGAGTTAGTATAAGGAGGTTAAATTATGCCAGAATTATCAATTTTAGAAATTTTAAAATATGCGTTAAAATCATTAATGGATTCTAAAGTATTTATACTTATTTTGTTAGAAATAGCTATATTTGCAGTATCAGTGATCTTTTCAAAACTAATGAATAAAAAAACTGTTAAATATACAGCAGTTGGAGCAAGTTTAGTTATACTTATGTTTTATATTGTTAACTATATAAGTACAGTAAAAGTATTTTTAAATAATGTAACTACAAAGTTAGTTGAATTAATATATTTTCCAACAACTTTAGAATTTGTTTTAGTAATGATTTTCTCATTTACAATAATGATTGTAACTTTAAAAAGCAAAAATACTAATAAAATATTAAAGTTTATTAATTCGGTTTTACCACTTACAATCTCTTTCATATTTTTATCAATTATTGAATATATCAATACTAATAATATAGCTTTTGATGAATTTAGTGTATTTTCTAATCCAATAATGATGAGTTTATATGAATTATCAATGGGATTATTTGTATTATGGATAATTGGTTTGATAATCTATAAAATAGACGTATTCATTATCAATAAAATAGTCATAGTTGATGAATCTGAACTTCCTGATCGAAATGTAGAAATTTATTTACCAAAGAAAAAAGAAGTAGAAGAAGAAATTGAACTTCCAAGATTAAAAAGTCAAATTTAATTAAGAAGATTAGTTCTTCTTTTTTTTTACGTTCATAGTATTAAGTAGGTGAAGAAATGAAAAAGATAATTCTATTAATTATGTTATTAATTCCGTTTAAAGTTTTAGCAGTTGAAACCAGTGCTAAATCAAGTATTTTAATTGAACAATCAACTGGAACTATTTTAAGTGAAGAAGAAAGTCATACAAGATTACCTATGGCAAGTATGACCAAAATGATGACACTTTTAATTGTTATGGAAAATATTGAAAAGGGAAATATTAAACTTGATGACATGGTTCCAATAAGTGAAAGTGCAGCTTCTATGGGAGGAAGTCAAATATACTTAAGTGCAAATACTACGATGAAACTAGATACTCTAATAAAAGCTATTTGTATTGCTTCAGCTAATGATGCAACTTATGCTGTTGCTGAATATATTGCAGGAACTCATGATGGTTTTGTAAAACTAATGAATGAAAAAGTTAAAGAATTAGGACTTAAAGATACTAATTTTGAAAATGTGCATGGATTAGATTCTGATAATCATTATTCCTCAGCATATGATATGGCTTTTATTGCTCGTGAACTTCTTAATCATCCCAAAATATTAGAATATTCAAGCATATATGAAGATTATATAGCTCATCCAAATGGAACAAATACATGGATTGTTAATACTAACAAACTTCTTAATTATTATGATGGATTGGATGGATTAAAAACAGGATATACAACTAAAAGTGGATATTGTATTACAGCAACAGCTAAAAGAAATAATATGAGACTTATAAGTGTAGTAATGGGTGAAGAAAACAATAAAATTAGAAATCAAGATACTATTTCTCTTTTAAATTATGGTTTTTCTAACTTTAAACTTGAAACAGTATTAAAACGTGATGAAAATTTAGGAAAAATCAAAATTAAATCAGGTAAAGCCGAATATGCTAATTTAAAGTTAAAAACAGATGCTGTTGATCTAGTTAATATTCTTGAAAAAAATAAATATAATTATAAAATAACAAAAAATAAGGTAAGTGCACCATTAAAAGTTGGAGATACTGTAGGAACACTTACAATCTATGCGAATGATATCAAAATTAAAGATATTGAATTAACTGTTGATAAAGATATAAAACGAGCTAATTATTTTGATTACTTTAAAAGAAATCTTAAATATTTTATTAGAGGTTGCTATTAATCTACATTTTTGTAGATTTTTTTTTATTATTTAACGTGATATAATATCCATAGAGGTGGAAAGATGAATAAGTATGTGTATCGTAGGATATCAGCATTTTTAATAGATATTTTTTTAGTAACATTTGTATCAACTATATTTTCGTCAATACCATATGTTAATCCATTTATTGATAATTATAAAGATGCTTATGATGAATATAGAGAAGTTTATAAATCAGAAAGTGAAAGTGTGTTAACAAATCCAACTCTTAAAAATGTTATTGATTATTCAAGTAAAATGAGTAAGCAAATACATAATATGGATTATTCGTTGCTTTTCAATAATATATATTATTTAGTTTTTAGCTTTTTATATTTTGTTTTGTTTGCATATTTTACTGGTGGACAAACTCTTGGTAAAAAAATGTTTAAATTAAAAGTTGTGAAGTATGATGGTAGTAAAGTAAAACTATCTAATCTAATGTTGAGGACACTTTTTAGTGGATCAAGTATTTTTATGGGAGTTAATATTATTGTATTTATCCAATTATTGTTTTTAATGATTAATCAAAATCAAGTATATTTCTATGCTATTTTATTTTCTTCAATGATTTCTTATGTTATTGAAATTGTTGGATTTGCATTATTGTTCTCAAAAGAGCATCGTTCTCTAGATGATATAATTGGATCTACTAAAGTAGTTGATGAGGTAAAGTATGTATAAAATTATAAAAAATAAAGAAATAGCAAAGAATGTATTTGAGTTAGTGGTTGAAAATGAATTAATTGCAAGTCATTTTAAACCTGGCCAATTTGTTGTTGTAATGCCAAATGAAACATCGGAAAAAATACCATTAACAATATATAAAACTGAAGGAATTAATGTATCAATGATTTATCAAGTTGTAGGTAAAACAACGTATGATTTGTCAAAAAAGAATGATTATATTTTTTCCATATTGGGTCCACTTGGAAAACCATCAATTATTTTAAATATGGATGTTAAAAAGGTTTTATTTGTAGCTGGTGGAGTTGGAATTGCCCCTGTCATTCCTCAAGCTGTTGAATTAAAAAAACGTGGTATTACGTGTGATTTAATTTATGGGATGAAAACAATTGGAAATTGTATTTTAAAGGATGATATTGATAAGTGTTTTGATAATACTTTAATAGTAACGGAGGATAACACAGCTGATCATATCGGATTTGTTACAGATTATGTTGATGATTTAGGTTATGATTTTATAATAACTATTGGACCAGTAATAATGATGAAGAAGGTTGTAGAAATTGCCGAAAAGTTAAAAGTTCCTTCAATAGTAAGCATGAATCCTATAATGATTGATGGTACAGGAATGTGTGGGGCTTGTCGTTTGTTCTACGATGGAATTGTTCATTATGCATGTATAGATGGTCCAGAATTCATTGGAGCAAAAGTTGATTTTGATTCAGTTATTAAAAGAATGGATATGTATAAAACGATTGAAGGAAGAAAGTATCTTGAAGAGATTGAAGGAGATACTCATCATGGAGGTTGTGGTAACTGTGAATAATAAATATGATTTTTCTGAAGTAAAAAAAGATATTAGTTATGAAGAAGCTGCTTCTTTAAGCAATCATTGTTTGAACTGCAAAAATCCGATGTGTAAAAAAGGGTGTCCTTTGGAAATTGATATTCCTGATTTTATTTCTGCAATAAAAAATGAAGAATATGAGCGTGCTTATGAAATTATTAGTCAAAAGAGTGTAATGCCAGAAGTTTGTGGACGTGTTTGCCCACAAGAACTTACTTGTGAAGCCAAGTGTATTCGTGGTCTAAGAGGCGAAAGTGTTAAAATAGGAAATCTTGAAAGATTTGCAAGTAACTATAAAACTCCAATCAAGGTTAAGCCAAGTAATGGTTTAAAAGTTGCTGTTGTTGGTTCTGGTCCATTTGGTTTGAGTTCAGCATATCATCTAAGAAGAGAAGGATTTGATGTAACTGTTTTTGAATCAAGTCATGTATTAGGTGGAGTTTTAATCTATGGAATTCCTGAATTTCGTCTACCTAAAAGAATTGTTGATGATATAATTGAAAAACTTAAAAATATGGGTGTTATATTTAAAACAGATGTTTTAATTGGAGCAACAATTCCAATTGATGAATTAAAAAAGAATTTTGATTACATCTTTTTAGGAACTGGCGCTGGTGTACCTAAAATGTTTGATATTCCTGGAGTTATGTCTAAAAATGTGATGAGTGCAAATGAACTTTTAACAAGAATAAATGTGATGCATGCTCCAAACTCGGATACTCCTTTAATAATTCCTAAAAAAGTAGTAGTTATTGGTGGAGGGAATGTAGCTTGTGATGCTGCAAGATCTTTAGTTCGTCTTGGAAGTGATGTAACTATTTGTTACCGAAAAAGTGAAGAATTTTTAAAGATGCGTAAAGAAGAATATGAACATGCTAAAATGGAACATGTAAACTTTATCTTTAATGCAGAGCCAGTAAGAATTGAAACTGATAAAAGTTTTGCAGTCAATAAATGTGTGTTTAAAATAGCTAAAAAACAAGAAAAAATTGAATGTGATATGGTTGTTATCGCGATTGGAACAACTCATAATGACTTGATTCCACGTTTAAGTGGCATTAAATCTGACGAATTTTATAGAATTGAAGCAAATGAATTCGTTACAAGTGATGAACGAGTATTTGCTGGTGGGGATGCAACAAGAGGCAATGCAACAGTGATTGATGCTTTAAGTGATGGCTTAAAAGCAGTAGAAAAATTAATGCAAATGATAAAAAAATAGATTTGGAAGTGAGAATATGAATAAGAAAAGTATTTTAGTAGTTATAGCTATTCTTTTATTTATCATTATTTGTGGTTATTTAACTGGTAAAAATGATAAAGTGGCAGATGAATATCTAAGCGGTAAATATAATATAGAAATAAAGATAAAAGACTATGGAACAATAGATGCAACACTTGATGCTGATGTAGCCCCAATAACAGTTACAAACTTTGTTGATTTGGTTAAAAGTGGATATTATACAGGCTTAAAATTTCATCGTATAATTGATGGTTTTATGATGCAAGGTGGAGCAGGAGATACAAGAAAAACAATAAAAGGTGAGTTTTCAAGCAATGGTGTTACGAACAATATTAGTCATGTTCGTGGAACAATTTCTATGGCTCGTAGCAGTGATCCGGATTCCGCATCAACTCAATTTTTTATAGTTCAAAGCGATTCAACTTATTTGGATGGAAATTATGCCGCATTCGGTACAGTAACAAGTGGCATGGATGTCGTTGATAAGATTTGTAAGAATGTTGATGTTGAAGATAACAACGGAACGGTTGCCGAAAAAAATCAACCAGTAATTGAATATATAAAAGTAATTGAGTAGGTGAGTTATGAAAAAAATAAAAAATGCTGAATTAATTTGTTATTTAATCATGTTTATTTCTTTTTTTTCAATCTGTATATTTACTGATGCTTTTACTCGTGACTTAATAAATTTAAACAGCTACTATTTTAATGGAATTCATTATCGTATTCTTTGGGCTTTGTTTTCTATATCTTGGGTAATTTTATTTTTACTCATCTTGTATCTTATTCCTGAAAAATATCGTTATAATGTGTTTATTATTATGAATATTGTAATTGATGCTGTATTCTTTGCTCAAATATGTTATGTTCAAT
Organism: uncultured Bacilli bacterium; assembly: GCA_934101115.1. Taxonomy (GTDB): domain Bacteria; phylum Bacillota_I; class Bacilli_A; order RF39; family UBA660; genus CAG-582. The sequence continues at coordinate 31,463 of CAKOPW010000009.1, forward strand.
CTTTGGGTAAGTTTATGATTTTCTCTGACCTTTTTGTTGCTGGTGAAGGGTTACAATATGTACATTCAATATTTGCAAATATGAGTGTTGGTATGCTTTTAACAATTGCATTTACCTTTATATGTATGATTGCTGTTAAAGTATTAAGTAAATATGATGAAGATGGAGAAAAGAAACCTAAACTAGTTGTCATTCTTATATTGATTGCTGTAAGTTTACTTTTTAAAACAACTGGTTACATTTTGCTTGGAAGTAATAAAAATGTTAGAACTTGGGAAGAAAACTATAATGCAAAAAGTATTTATTTTAATTACACAAATCCCAATGCATCGATGTTTATAAGCGGATTTTACGAATATAATGTACGTGCTATATATAAATATTTTTATAATCTACTAACTCTTGATAAAAGCGCACTTAAGAGTAAAATTGATGAATATAATAATATTTATGGAGTTGAATCTAAAGATAATGATTATACGGGGATATTTAAAGGCAAAAATGTTATTTATATAATGATGGAAAGTGTTGATAATTGGGTAATTGATGAAGAAACAGCTCCAACTTTATATAAACTTAGTCAAACAGGTTTAAACTTTACAAATCGATATTCACCATTTTTTAATGGAGGTCAAACAATAAATTCAGAGTTTGCTTGTAATACAGGAATGTATGCGATAAGTGATAAAGAAACAATATATGATAAAGATGATATTAGTTATCCATATAGTATTGCTAATATGCTAAAGAAAAACGGATATCGAGTAGCAAGTTTTCATGCAAATACTAAAACTTTTTATAATCGTGGAGAGTTTCATAAACGTTTAGGTTATGATATGCATTACTCAGCTTATGATCTTCAAGCTTCAGGTTTACTTGATAAAGATAAAAATTATTTCAGTGATTATAATTTTATAAGCGATGATAACCTATATGATCTTATGGTAAGCGACAAACCATTCTTTACATTCTTTACAACATATTCTGGACATTTGGAATATAATACAAATAATAAAGTATATAAATCTATAAAAAACAAAACTTTGTCAAAAAAGAAATATAGTGAAGAAGAATATGTCTATAGAACTTTAGTTCATGATACAGATGACGCTATTAAAACTTTAATTGAAAAGTTAGAAAAGAGTAAACTTTTGGATAAAACTGTTTTAGTATTAGTAAGTGATCATTATGTATATGGATATTCTGATACTGATTATGTTGCTATGAAAAAGAACAAGTTAAACGATCGTAAAGAGCTTCAAAATACGCCGTTTATTATTTGGTCAAAGGACATTGAAGCTAAAACTATTGATACAATACTTGATACAGCTGATATTTTACCAACACTTCTTAATATGTTGGATATAGCATATGATCCTAAGAATTATCTTGGTGATGATGTGTTCTCATCAAGTCATGATGATTTTGTGTGGTTTTCAGATGGAACGTTTATAAAAAGTTCCGATTGTGATTTGAGTGATGAATCAATTTTGACTAAAGTAAATTATAATATAAATAAAAATAGAGATATCTTGTTAACAAATTATTATGGAAAGTAGGAAGAATATGAAAAATACAAAAGAAATAATTTTATTTTATGATAAAACACCTGATTTTAATTTAACCGATATAGCTAAGGAAATATTAAGCAGATACGAATGTTTAGGAGAGCCAACTATTATTCCTAGAAATGAAAATAATACTTTCTTAGTTGTGTTCAATAAAAATTCAGAATTTCAAATTGAAATAAACGATAAAAATGTTTTAATAGTTATGAAACATAGCTATTTTAATGATCTTAACTCAATTGTTTTTGACGTCGTTGATGCCTTTGAAATGTTTAGTACTAAATTTTCTAGAATGGGATATATTTCTTCAAATTTTGAATCACCATTAAAGATTGAAAAAGCAAAAGAAAAATACTTACAAGTTGATGAATTTAAAGATGTTTTAGAACTTAATTTAAGTTGGTATAGAAAAATAGATTTTAGATCATCATATATTAATTGTTGGGAAAGAGTAATTACAGATACTGTTAATTTTAAAGATTTGTTATTACAATATGATATAAATACTATAGTAGGTGAAAAAGTAGACATCGACATGAAATTTATTAAAGAGTTTTTTAAAACAGCAGACGATTATATAGAAAAGAGAATAGACTTTTAATGGTTAAAAAGTTTTTATCAATCATTATAGTTCTTGTATGGTGTACTTTAATATTTGGTTATTCAAATCAAAATGGAGATGTTTCAAAAGGTACTTCAGATAAAGTTGTTAACTATATTGGAGATGTTTTTAAAATAAAAGAAGAAAATCGTGAAAAATTGACGTTTCCAGTTAGAAAATGTGCTCACTTTTTTGTCTATTTTGTACTAGGATTTTTAGTAATTAACATGTTTAAAACTTTTGATGTTAAAACATCTCATGCAATTATTATTTCAATTATTTTTTGTATGATTTTTGCTGGAAGCGATGAACTACATCAATTATTCGTTAAGGCTCGCACAGCTAAAGTTAGTGATGTTTTACTTGACTCAAGTGCATCTATATTTGGAATATATTTATATTATTTATTGATTAGAGGCAAATATGAAAAAGGGGTATAATTTCTTACTTGCAGTTATATTTAGTTTAACAATAATTGTTAGCTCTTTTTCTTTAACTGTAATGTCTAAAAGATTACAATTAAAAGCTGTTAATAAAAGTGAAGTAATAAATAAAATATCCATTGAAACTAAAGTAGATAAGGATATTATAAAGAAAGATTTAAAAGATTATATAAACTCAAAGTATAAAGCAGTTGATTATGAAAATAAAAAGTATGAAAAAAATATTAATTTCTTTTTAATTAATGACTATAAAAATATAATCTATGCAGTAACGATAATTTTAGTAATTGTTACAGGATATTTATTCAACAAAACGAAAAAGATGCATAATATTTATATTATACTTTTAATAACATCTTTCTTTTTAGTGGTTTTTTATGGAACTATTTATATAACTATTGATGTAAACCTTATATTTAATTACCTTTTAAATATTTATTTACATTTTATATTAATTATAGCAGATATATTTTTTATTCTAGGAATTGTTAATAAACATAAAAATACCTCAACTAACTGCTGAGGAATAAAATCAGTCCATTATGGGAAAATATAATTGTGGTGATTATATGACTGGAATGGACGAAAATTATGTTTACTATTTAGTTAGTAGAAATTTAAGAAGAATTAGAAAAGAAAAAGGATTAACTCAAGAAAAGCTTGCAGAGTTAAGCAATTATTCAGTTGGATTTATTATGAATATTGAAAGTGAAAAATATTATCAAACTTTTTCTTTAGGAACTTTATGGCAATTTGGTAAAGCTCTAAATGTAGATATAAGAGAATTCTTTAAACCACTAGATTAGTCTAGTGGTTTTATAGTTCAATATTTTTCTTTTTACATTCACGATATATTTTAGAAATAGCTCTTTTTTCTATTCTTGAAACATAGGATCTAGAAATATGCATTTGGTCGGCAATTTCTTTTTGAGTTAATTCATCAAAATCAAATAAACCATATCTTTTGATTATAATATCTTTTTCACGAGGAGTTAAAATATTTAGATACTTATCAATATTGCTTATATTGTCGTTGCGATGAAGAACTTCTGCTATGTCTTCATCGTCAGATTTTATAACATCCATTAAACTTATTTCATTTCCTTCAGAATCATGTCCAATTGCATCATTTAAAGAAACGTTGTTTAAATTCTTTTTATTGCTTCTGAAATACATTAGAATTTCGTTTTCGATACAGCGAGCTACATAAGTTGTAAGCTTATTTTTTTTATCCGGTTTAAAAGAGTCAATTCCTTTAATTAAACCGATTGTTCCTATACTAATTAAATCGTCGTTTATTTTTTCGATTCTTTCAAATTTCTTTACAATATGAGCAACAAGTCTTAGATTATGTTCAATTAATTTAGCTCTTGCATCTTTATCACCATTAATCATTTTATCGATTAGTTTTTCTTCTTCTTCTTTTGATAATGGATTAGGAAAAACGTTTATAGAGTAGGATCCTGTTGAAAATGATAAAAGATTTAATAAATGTATTAAAAATAACATAACATCACCTAGTAAATTCAATGATTGCTTGTCAAATAATATGAATATAAAATGTAAATAACTTGATAAATAATAGACAATAAATTATAATTTAGATAGGTGATTTGTATGAAAAAAAATAGCATACTACTAATAATGTTTATATCTTTATTTTTTATTTTTGATAAAAATGTATTTGCAGCATGTAAAGATTTTGGAAATTTTGGATCAGCAGCTTGTCTAGCTGAAAGTGAAGATGGATTTAAGTGTGAATATAATGCTAGTAGAAAAGGTGGAGCTAGGTGTTATAAAAGCAAAAATTTAAGTGACGACAAAATTTCAGAAATTGGTTCAACAATTAATAGTTGCTCCGAAATTAAAGAAGGTTCTGAGGTTTGCAATAAAACTAAAATTAATGGAATTCAATGCTTTTATTCTCATGGAGTTTGTACGAATAAGACTGATTCTGATGGCTCTGGAGAAACAATAGTGGATGGAACAGTGGTTAAAGAGGGTGAAAAAACTGAAATAAAAAAAGATACTGATAGTGAATATTATACTGGATGTCCTTTAGGAGTTAATGTAACTAAAGACATTTATGGCCTTTTAAAAATATTAAAAATAGTTGTACCAATTTTGGTTATTGGTTTAACTATATTAGAAGGTGTTAGAGCTGTAGCTAAAGGTGAAATTGTTGGAGAGGAAAAGAAACTTGCAATAAGATTTGTTAAAAGATTAATAATAGCAGTTATATTATTTTTCCTACCAGTACTTGTTAATCAAATTATGATAATGGCAAACATTTGGGATGAAAACGGAACTTGTGATTTTAGTAAGACAGCAGAAGTAAGCAATTAGAATTTTTCGTAGAATTATATTGCTTTATTTGATTTTTTATGTGTTGTCTATATAAAAATGATTTTATAAGTTAAAGAATAATAGTGAAAAAACTATTATTTTTTTTTGATGTTTATTATGCTAAAATATAGTATATGAGGTGGATGAAGTGATAGATAAGTTTGTTCCAGATAAATATTTTAAAAGCATATATGATATAAATTATGAATTGTTAAAAAAAACTGGTGTTAAATGTTTAGTTTTTGATATTGCTAATACACTAATGCCAGAGACTTCTACTAAACCAAGTAAAAAAGTAAAAGATTTATTTGAAGACCTTAAGGATATGGGATTTAAAATTATACTTTTAAGCAATAACTTTAAGAGAAATGTTGAGTCATTTAAAGAAGAATTATGTGTGGATTCAGCTTATCTTTCATTTAAGCCGTTTAAGTTTAAGTATAAGAAAATTGTTAAATTATTTGATTTTAAAGATACAGAAATTGCTTGTATAGGGGACCAACTCCTATATGATATTTTGGGGGCAAACAGGATGAATTTCACATCAATACTTGTTAATCCAATAAGTGTTGATGAATATGCAGTTTCTAAATTAAATAGAAAATTGGAGAACTTAATTATAAAAAGAATAACAAAAAAAGATTTATTTAAAAAAGGAAGATATTATGAATAAGATATGTTTTGGATGTGGTGTGAAACTACAATCAACGGATAAAGAAAAACTTGGCTACGTACCAGAAGAAAAATTAGAATCATCAAAATACTGTATGCGTTGTTTTAGGATGATGCATTATGGAGAGGTAAGATTAGAAGAAACTCCTAAAGATAAAAAGGAGATAATTAACAAAATTAATAAAGATAATAAGTTTGTTATATTTTTAGTTGACTTTTTAAATATAAATGATAATACAATGGATTTATATAAAAGTATAAAGCGTGATAAACTTCTTGTAATTAATAAGTGTGAGTTGTTACCTAAACATGTTAAACGTGAAAACATAAGAAATTTCGTCAAGGAATATTATCACGTTAATGGAGAGATAAGACTTAAAGGTGGTAATAATTCTCATGGAGCTACGTCTATCTTAAATTATTTAGAAAAAAATAATATAAAAGAAACTTATATAGTAGGAATGACTAATGCTGGTAAAAGTACATTAATAAATGATTTGATAAAAGCAACAAATACAGATGTTTCTAAAATTAATGTAAACAATAAAAAGAATACAACTCTTGATTTTATTCGTGTAAAATTGAATAATGGTCTTCTTTTAATTGATTCTCCAGGAATTGTATTTGATGACTTTGTGTCATGTGATGTTGTTGATGATAGTGTAGGTGCTTATAGTTTTAATATGAAATCAGGTGAAACTTTGGCTTTACTTGATAGAAAATATTATGTAAAAGTAGATTCGTCAACGCCAATAACTTTTTATACTAATTTAAGTGCTAAAAATGTTGCTAAGAAAGTTTATAAGAATTCTGAAAAATTGAACAATTCAATAGAAGTTTTAGGAAATACGGATATAGTTATAAAAGGTATTGGTTTTATATCTATAAAAAATAGAACAAAAGTAAGTCTTAATATAGATCCTAAATATTTAGAAATTAGAAAGAGTATTTTTGGAGGTATTTATGAAAATACAAGTAATGAGTGATAATTTAGCTAATAAAATTGCTGCAGGAGAAGTTGTTGAAAGAATTTCTTCAGTTGTCAAAGAATTAGTTGAAAATAGTATTGATGCTGGTAGTAAAACTATAATTGTTGATTTAGTTGAAAGTGGAACTAAGCAAATAAAAGTGACTGATGATGGAAGCGGAATGGATCATGATGATGCTCTTTTATCATTTAGAAGACATGCAACTAGTAAGATAAAAAAAGAAGATGATTTATTTTTTATTTCTACGTTGGGATTTCGTGGTGAAGCATTGCCAAGTATTGCATCAGTTTCAAAGGTGGATCTTCGTACTTCAACTGGAGTAGGCGGAACACATATCGTTATTAATGGAGGAACTCTAGTAACTGATGAACCATCTCAAGAAAAATGTGGAACAACTATAAGTGTTAATGATTTATTTTATAATACACCTGCTAGATTAAAATATTTAAAAAGTGATATTACAGAACTTTCTAATGTAACTACCTATATTGAAAAACTAGCATTAAGTCATCCAAATATTTCTTTTACTTTAACTAATAATGATAAAAGAATTGTATTTACTTCGGGTAGTTCTGATCTTCTTAAAACTATTCATGAAATATATGGTTATCAAGTTAGTTCTAATATGCTTTCTTTTAAGGCTAGTAATGATGATTATGATATCTCTGGTTTTATTTGTAAACCTTGTATTTTAAAAAGCAATAGAAATCATATGACAACTATTGTTAATGGAAGATGCGTAAGAAATGCCGAAGTTAATGCAGCTATAAATGATGGTTATCATACTTTTAAACCGGATATAAAGTATCCAGTTGTAGTAATGATGATTGATACCGATCCAACACTTATAGATGTTAATATCCATCCAACAAAACAAGATATTAAATTTTCGAAAATTGATGGACTTAAAACTCTTATTACAGAAACAGTTAATTCAACACTAAAAAAAGCTCTTTTAATTCCAAAGATAGATACTTATGAATATCAAGAAATCAATGAATATCCAACAATATCTGATGTTGAAAAGATAGAAACAGAAGAGATTCAATTTGACTTTAAAACGACTCCAAAAGAAGATATAACCAAGGAATCCACTTTTGAGGATATTAAAGAAATTGTTGATGAAACTAAAAATCCAGATTTGGTTGAAAATGAACAAATAAAAAAAGAAGAGCTATATGCTGTAGGAATCGCTTTAGGAACTTATATAATAGCTCAAAATGAAAAAGGAATGTATTTGATTGATCAACATGCAGCTCAAGAAAGAATCAATTATGAACGCGTTTTAAGAGGACTTGAAAGTGCAACTATTTATACAACACCTTTACTTCTTCCAATTCCAATTGAACTTACTACATCGGAATTTTTAAAGATAAAAGAGAATATGAATGTATTAAATGATTTAGGTTTTAAAATAGAAGAATTTGGAATAAATACATTTGTAGTTAAAGAGCATCCTACTTGGTTGATAAATGGATTAGAAACAGAAAGCATTAGACGTATATTTGATATTATAATTGAAGGTAAGAATATGTTTGATCGAGTTAAATTTCATGACCATATAGCAGCAACTATGGCATGCAAAATGAGCGTTAAAGGTAATGAAGCAATAACACTTGAACAAGCCCAAAAACTTTTAGATGATTTGGTTTTATGCAATAATCCTTATAACTGCCCACATGGAAGACCAACAATAATTACATTTACTCGTTATGAACTTGAAAGAATGTTTAAAAGAGTTATGAATTAGGAGGGTTTATGAAAAAAAAGATACTTATTGGCATTATTATTGTGCTTGTTGTATTTTCTTCGATATTTGTTATTTTTACTCTTGATAAAAAAGATGAAAAAGCAATTATTCCTGTTACTAACAGTAGCACTTCATCAACTTCGATTGAAACAAGTGAAGTTACAACCGAGACAACTACATCAGTAACTGAAGAGGTATCTACAACATTAACAACAAAAAAGACAGAAACAACTAAGAAAACTACTACTAAAAAGTCAACAACGACACTTGATTACAAACTAGTGAAAGAAACTAAAAGCGAAGAGACTACAAAGTATGGAACTATAATAAAAGATAATTATGAAATATCTTATAAAGTTTATAACGATGGGAGAAAGGAAGAAACATCTAAAAAGAAAAAGAGTACAACAATTGATTCTACAAATTTTAAAGCAACAACGAGTGAATTAAAAAGTGAAGCTAATTCTGTAAAGAATTCTAATAAAAGTACTTATAATGAAATGCTTTCATATGTTAATAATTATCGAAGTGAGGTTAATGTAGGTTCGTTAACTATTGATGACAATTTGAATTTGGCAGCTACGATTCGTGCAATTGAGATGGCTTATTCAAAAAAGTTTTCTCATACTAGACCAGATGGAAGTATGTGTTATAGTGTCATTGATGATTTAGGAATTACGGCTTATTCAATAGGAGAAAATATAGCATATGGTCAAAGAACAGTTGCTGCTGTAAGTGAGGCATGGAAAAATTCTTCTGGTCATTATGCTAATATGATAAGTTCAAACTTTTCAAAAATTGGATTTGGCAAGTATACTTTAAATGGATATACTTATTGGGTTCAAATATTTGCTGATTAAATATTCTCGTTTTGAGAATATTTTTTCTTGCAATAAATCGTATTTTTAATTATAATATGTTCTACATTGGAGGGGTGTTTTATGAAAATACTTATAATAATTATGGAAATTATTCTATACTTTACTGAACGTGCAAGACTTTCAAGAATGTTACAAGATAAAGGATACTTTTACAAACGTTTTTCAATATTTAAAACTAAGCCATTACTAAAAATATTGATTATGCTACTTTACATTTTATCAGCGCTATTTCCTTTATGCTTTATAGTTTTTAATGATATTCTATTTTATTCAGTTAAAAGAAAAATCGAAACTGATATTGATTCTTTAAAACCTTACCTTATCCCTATGACTGAAAGAGAAAAACAATTTCATGAAAATGTTAAAAATGTTAAATCTCGTGAAGAAGTGTTGGATTTACTAGAAAGTCCATTAACTAATGAACAAACAGAAACTCTTACTGACAAGAGAAAATCTAAGGGTCTTAAAACAAATCAAAAGAGTTTAAGAAAGTTTCAAAATCGCTTACTCCCTCTTGCTTATACTTTAGATGAGGTAGAATACATAAGTGAGAATCTTAATATTCCTTACACACTTGCAACTGATGGAAGCATTAATATGGCATTTCTTGGAATGGATGAAAAAAACAATTTTAAAAGCTATGTTGATGGCGAAAATGTAACATTTAATATAATAGGTTTAGATGAAGCTAAAGATTCTACTTTCATTGTTTTTACATCTTGTGGTGAAGAATTGACTGATCCTTTGATCGAAAATATTAGAATTATGAGAAAAAATAAAAGTGTTTGTTCAATACCAACAAGCTCAGATGCTTATGAATTTGTTACGAATGATAAAAAATTAGAAAGGGTATTGTAGTATGGCTTTTTTTGTCCTTTTTACATTTTATGTAATTTTAGCTTATTTAACTGGTAATGTTTATAAAACTATTATGGATCGAAAGAAATATGAAGTATTTTTTAAATTTGCTGAAGAAGGATATGTTTTAAAAGATGATCCAGTGTTTTCAGAAGAGGAAAAAGAAAGACTTGCTTCGTTTGCGATTATGTCTGACCTTTTTAAATTCATACCATTTATTAATATAATTGGAGCACTTGCTCTCACTCAAGAAACGATTAAAATGTATAAGTCGGCAAAATATTCAGAAAAAGATAAACTTTATTTGTCAGAGGAGGATAGAAATAAGTTTTTAAAAAGTAATAGTTATTTGGAAAAAAAGTTAATTATAGATAAAGTTGCTTTAGAACTCGGATTAATGCACTTTGCTTCATATTTGAGAACGTCTATAATAATATATGATATTTTATTGTTAAAATGTCAATTGTGTCCAATGGCATATACGTTAGATGAAGTAAAACTTATTGCAGAAAAGCTAAAAGTACCATTTACTCTTGGAAAAATAGATGGCATACCAGTTGCTTTAATTGGAGCACGTATTTTTGAAAGCATTAAAACAGATGATAATTCTTTATATGAAATATCAGATGATTTTGGCTCAAATGATCATTTTAAAATTTATTTAATTAATAAAGAAGAATTAACCGATGAAGCTATTAATGGTTTAGTTGACATGGTTAATAATAATAGAAGAAAGTCTAATAAAGAACCTTATGAAACAACCTCGCCGAATTTAAATAATTGTTTAGCTGAACAACTTGAATGTGCACCAATTGATGAGATAAGACTAGAAAAGAGAATATAATATGCCTTCTTTTATAATAGCATTTTTAATATATGCATTTTTAACGTATAAGACTATTCAAGTTCAAGATAACTTGTTAAATTTGATGAAGTATCGAATTGCAAAAAAGTTAACTTCTAAAGGGTTTATATTAAAAAATGGAAAACATTTTAATGAACAAGAGCAAAAGAACTTTGATATACTTTTAATGATAAATGATATAATTAAATTTATTCCTTTTATTAATGCTGTATATGCTGCAATGTTTTCAAATTTAGTGGTAAGGAAAGCTACTAAAAGAAATTATTCGGATAATGAAAAAATATATCTAAGTAAAGAAGAAAAATTTAATATAACAGGTGCTAAAAATGTTCATGAATTAATTATAGCTGTTGATAAGGTTCGTTTAAGAGACATGAACGAAGATAGGAAAAAATATTTTTCTACTTCATATGTTTCATCTGGAAAGCTTCATTTAAAAGGTAAACTACCTGATTTATCTTATACTTTATCTGAAGTTTATAAAATAGCTACTATGTTGGATAAACCTTTTACTATTGGTAAAATAGGAGATGATTATCTAGCTTTTGTTGGTAATAATATTGAAAATCTGATAAATACTCATCCTGATAATAAGCTGTTTGTTCCAATGAAAGAAGTAGAGGATAATAGCAGATTTGAAGTATATTTAATAAATTTAGAAGATTTATCTGAAGAAGAAAAGAATCAAGTAGTTGAAGTAATAAAAAATGAAAGAGATATAGATTCTTCTGATTCTGAACCTAATATAAAAGTCTTTGAATCAACAGAAGAAAGAAAGTTAGAATTAACGCGTTAAACCGTTAATTTTTTTATGTATATTTTTGTAAAATAATAAAAAACAGATTGATTGAAGTGGCATTTTAGTGTATATTATATGTAGACAGTGGCAGAAAGTGGAAGAAAGTGGGGAAATTTATGTTGATGGGTGAGTATCATCATAATATTGATGATAAAAATCGACTAGTTCTTCCGAGTAAGTTTAGAAACGAATTAGGAGAAAAAATCATTATTACTCGTGGACTAGATAAATGCTTATTCGTCTATTCGACCAGCGAATGGCAAAAAATTGTCGATAAATTAAAAACTTTACCATTTACACATAAAGACGCTCGTGACTTTGTTCGATTTTTCTTATCTGGCGCTATCGAAGCTGAATTCGACCGTAGTGGAAGAATCAGCATTACCTCCCCATTGATCGGATATGCCGGTATTACACGTGAATGTGTTATTATCGGCGCAAACGATCGACTAGAAATTTGGGATAATGATTCATGGAATAATTTCCTAAATGAAAATGATGAAAAATTTGCAAGTATAGCAGAAAATTTATTTACTACAGGTGATTACAATGCATTATAGTGTTTTGCTTAAAGAAAGTATTGATTTACTAAATATAAAAGAAGATGGAATATATGTTGATTGTACATTAGGCTATGCTGGTCATAGTAAAGAGATTCTAAAAAGATTAAAAAATGGATTCCTTTATGCTTTTGATCAAGATTTAGAGGCAATTGAATATTCTAGAAAAGTTTTATCAGAGATTGGAGATAATTTTGAGATAATTCATTCCAATTTTTCCAATTTGAAAAATGAACTTATGGAAAGAGGAGTTACTCACGTTGATGGAATTTTATTTGACTTAGGATTTTCTTCTCCTCAAATCGACAATGTTACTCGTGGTTTTTCTTTTATGAAAGATGCAGATCTCGATATGCGTATGGATCAAACAGCAAAGAAAAGCGCTTATGATGTAGTAAATAATTATAGTCAAGAAGAATTAACTAATATATTTTATAAATATGCTGAAGAGAAATATTCAAAAAGCATTGCTAAAAATATTGTATCTTCAAGACCAATAAAAAGAACTTTAGAACTTGTAGATATTATAAAAAGAAGTGTACCAGTTAGTTACTATAATACAAGACATCCTGAACGTGTTATATTTCAAGCGATAAGAATTGAAGTAAACAATGAACTTGGTGTCTTAGAAAGTGTTCTACCTGATGCTATAGATTTATTAAATTGTGAAGGAAGAATTGCTGTTATAACGTTCCATTCTTTAGAGGATAGAATAGTTAAGCATATATTTAAAAATGCCAGCGAAGTTCCGGAAATAGTAAAAGGTATCCCTGATATACCTGATGAATATAAACCAAAAATAAAATTAATAAATAAAAAACCAATTGTTGCATCAAGCAACGAAATAAATGAAAACTCACGAAGCAAAAGTGCCAAACTTAGAGTAATAGAAAGGGTATAGTTATGAAAAAATCAACTTCAAACAAAGGAATTAAATTTAAAAAAGGAGAAAAGTTAATTATTGCAGTTTTAGCTCTTCTTGCACTTATGACACCAGTTATGATTGTGTATACAAGTGCTACTTTATCAAGTTCAAATATTGAAGTCGAAAAGATGAAGAAGAAAATTGAAAAACAAGAAAATGTTAATTCAAGTTTATCAATGCAAGTAGATGAACTTGCAAGTCTATCCACTATTCAAGATGTTGCAAAGAGTAATGGTTTAAGCTATAATAATGATAATATAATAGTTATTAAATAATAAGTGAGGTTAAAGCATGAAATATACGAACAATACAATTAAAATCAATTTTGTTTTTATAATTTGTATTGTTCTTTTATTTGTGCTTTTTTTTGCTAAGCTTGCTTATGTTGCAACCAATGATACAGTGGAAGGTTCTAATTTAAAAGAGATTGCTGAAGCTAGAAGTACAACAACTAAAACTCTTTATGCAACACGTGGTAATATTTATGATAATGCTAATAATCTTTTAGCTCAAAATGTTAATTCATATACTTTAATAGCTTATCTTTCTTCTAGCAGAACTACTGATGAAAGATATCCTAAGCATGTTGTTGATAAAGAAACTACGGCAAGAAAGCTTGCAGAAGTGCTTGAACCTATTAATAAGACAATGACCTATGAATATATTTATAAAAGATTGAATGTAGAAAATAAGTATCAAGTTGAATTTGGAGCTGGTGGTAAAAATCTAAGCGAACTTGATAAACAAAAGATAGAAGAGCTTGATCTTCCAGGAATAGCGTTTGTTAAATCATCTAAAAGATATTATCAAAATGGAGATTTTGCTTCATATTTAATTGGTTATGCTAAAAAGAATGAAGAAACTGATGAGATAACAGGTGAACTTGGTATTGAAAAGTTTTGTGATAGATATTTAAAAGGAAAAGACGGAAGTATTACATACCAACATGATGCTTATGGTTATCAAATGGCTGATAAAGTAAGTCAAAATACACCGGCTGAAGATGGATATGATGTTTATCTTACATTGGATAAACAAGTTCAAATATTCCTTGATAATGCTGTAACTGAATTTAATGAATATAATCCTTCTTGGGTAACTATAACGGTGGCTGATGCTAAAACGGGTGCAATAATCGGCTCTTCTACTTCTCCAAGTTTTAATCCAAATAAGCTTGATTTACAAAATTATAATGATCCACTTATTTCATACACTTATGAACCTGGTAGTACAATGAAGATATTTTCGTTTGCTTCAGCTATTGAAGAAGGTTTATATAAAGGAGACGAATTATATAGATCAGGTACGGTTGAAGTAGCTGATTATAAGATAAAGGATTGGAATAAAGTAGGTTGGGGAAATATTACATATGATGTAGGATTCACGTATTCTTCTAATGTTGCAGCCGTTAACCTATCAAAAAGATTAAAAAAGCAAGGTTTAACTAAATATTATACTAATCTAGGATTTGGAGAAAAAACGGGAATTGAACTTGCTAATGAATATAAAGGAGATATTAATTTTGAGTACGAAACAGAAGTTGCTTCAGCTTCATATGGACAAGGTATAACGGTTACTCCGATTCAAATGATTCAAGCACTTACAACATTAACAAATGATGGAACAGTTATGAAACCATATATAATTGAAAAGATTGTTGATCCAAATAAGAATGAAGTGGTTTACCAAGGTGGTAAAAAGGAACTTAATAAAGTGTATTCAACTTCAACGATAAATAAAATTAAAGAACTTATGGATTTAACAGTTAATGGATCTGATACTGGGGCAACTGGACGTGTATACCATACAGATTCAGTTAGACTTATTGGTAAAACAGGTACAGCTAACTATACGAATGGAGCTGGTAGTTATATTGTTGGTAACTATAATGTAATTAGATCTTTTGCTGGAATATTTCCAAAGGATGATCCAGAATATATTTTGTATGTTGCTGTAAAAGATTTCCATGGAACTAGCAAAAATATGGGAACAATTGTTAAAAAAATGGTTGAAAGCGTTGCTAAATATAAAAATCTTGATACAAGAGTTAGTGATAAAGACTCTAGCAAAATTGTAGATATAGATTCATATGTTAATAAAACTGTAACTGCTGCTACATCTTCTTTACAAAGTAAAGGAATAAATCCTTTAGTTATTGGTGATGGTACTAGAGTAATAAAACAATATCCTGAAGCTGGTGTAAAAACAAGTCAAAGTTCAAAAGTTTTCTTACTAACAAATAGTAAAAATATAACAATGCCAGATATAACTGGTTGGAGTGAAAGTGAAGTTATCAATTTCTGTAATTTAATCGGTCTTAAATATAATTTTAACAATTACGGATATGTAGAAACTTATAGTATTCCAGCAGGAACATCGTTGGATATTGAAAATTCTACACTTGAAGTTAATTTTCAAAATATAAATCCAAATACATATTCCAAAAAGAAAGAAGAAGAAAAAAATGAATAAAGTAAAAGAATTTTTTAATAGCCCTAGACCTATAATAATAACTTTAATAGTTTTGCTTGCTATAAGTGTTTTAGTTATATATAAATTAAGTACATCTAGTAAAATCTATATATCTTCTATTAATGACGATGAAGTAAGTATTTCAACTATTCATGCTTTTATCAATAATGACATGCATATGTTTTATTCAACTCCAGCCACTTATAATAAGGATGATTATAAAATATATGGAATTACTGCTGGATATTATGTTAAAACAGGAAATGAATATATGGAATTTTTAACTCAAAGTGATGAATTTGATTCAGCTGAGTCTTTGTCTAAAACTTTAGAGTTCTATAGTGCCTTTAATTATATTGAAAGCAATAATAAACATGAAAAATTTAGTAAAACGGTAAAGAAAAATTTTGAAGATAATCTATATTTTGTGGTTAAAGTAAAAAAGGATAAAAATAGCAGTTTAGAAACTATTTATGAGAAAAAAATAGAGATGAAGAAACTAACTAAATAAGAATTGTTTTTTTTAATAAATATGGTGCTTGTTAGCACTTTTTCTTTGTGTTATTATAATTATCCAAGGAGATGAATGTATGAAAATTGTCAGAAATGGCACAGTTTATATGCAAGTAAGAGACTTTAAAAAACTATTAGAGGTAAAAGTTGATGAAGCATTGACTAATGAAATTTTTGCTATTTTACTTAAAGAAGCAAGCAAAGGTACTGGTTTTTTTGTTATGAGCAGTAGTAATGCGAATGATTTTTTGGAATTTAGAAACCAAAAATCAGTTGAATACTTAACGAAGCTTGATGATATAGCTGATTATGATGAAATAAAAGATTTAAGCTGTGAAGAAATGGATGCTTTAAGAGTTTGTATTATTAATGAAAAAAATGAGATAGCTTCTAAAATAAATTTAATGTCTGCAGAAGAACAAAATGAACATCCAGAGCTATTTAAAAGATATAATGCACTTTCTTTGAAATTTCTTTCGCTTAATGATGTTTATTGGTTTAAACGTGGAAAATCTAAATTAGTGCTTCCGGATGGAGTAGAAGAGTTGAAACCAATTTCATTTGGCAGTGAACTTAAGTTACGTATTAAAAATGCTTTTAGTAGAAAAAGTGGCAAATAAAAAAAACGACCTTAGAAGTCGTTTTAATTTTACATTGGTGACCCGTACGGGATTTGAACCCATGAATGCATGCGTGAAAGGCATGTGTGTTAAACCACTTCACCAACGGGCCGTGCAAATAGATAATACTATAAATTATATATTGGTGTCAAGTAAAATATTTATTAAATTTAAAATATATAGTTTTTGATAAAAATGATATAATAAAAATATAGAGGTGTGAGTATGAGTAGAGTTAAAAGAAAATTTATTAAAATTAATAATGTTTATATTGAAATTACTAGAATTGCTTTGGCTTTACTTATATTTGTAGTGAGTATGATTTTGTCTAAATCAATGTTCGAACCTAAAAAAGTATATTCTTTAATTTTAAATGGCAATACAAGCGTTGATGTATCAATAAAAGGAGATTATACTGATGCTGGGTTTGAGTTTTTAGAAAACAATAAAAAAGTAGATGTTGATGAATTGAAAGTCAATGTAAAAAATGATGTAGATACAACTAATTTAGGTCAATATGCTTATACTTATGAAATTACATATAATAATACAACTTATACAGCAAAAAGAATTGTTAACGTTATTGATAATATTCCTCCAGTAATAAAAACGGATATGCAAGAAGTTGAGTTGTTTTCTTGTCAAAAAGACGGAAAATTGAATATTGAATTTTCTGCAGAAGACAATTATGATGGAGTAATAACTGATAAAGTCAAAGAAAAAATTGATGGTAATAAAGTTGTTCTTAGCGTTGTTGATTCTTCAGGCAATGAAACTACAAAAGAAATTCCAATTGTTGAAACAGAGGAACCAAGTCCTAAAATCACTTTAAATGGAAGAGAAATCGTATATGTTAAACAAAATGAAACGTATACTGAAGAGGGTGCAGTTGCTTTTGATGCTTGTGAAAATAAAATAGATGATGAAGTTAAAATTGAAGGTAATGTGGATACAACAACAGTTGGAACTTATGAAGTTAAGTATAGTGTTACCAGTGGTTCTAAAACGAGTGTAAAGACGCGTACGGTTATTGTGTATGATGGAATAATTAATAATCCTATATCTCCAAATAGAGATAAAGTAGTTTATTTGACTTTTGATGATGGACCTGGAAGATATACGGAGGAACTTTTAGATATTTTAAAAAAATATAATGTTAAGGCAACGTTTTTTGTAACTGATCAATTTAAGGCATATGTACCTTTAATAAAAAGAGAATATGAAGAAGGACATAGTGTAGGAGTTCATACCTTAACTCATAAGTGGAGTGTATATGATTCGGTAGAGACTTATATAAAAGATTTTAATGATATGAATAATATTGTAGAGCAATATACAGGTTCAAAAACCAGTTTATTTAGATTCCCTGGAGGTAGTTCTAATACGATAAGCAGAGGGCATTCTAAGGGTGTAGTATCGGCAATTGCTAACGAAATGACTAGAAGAGGATATGTTTATTTTGATTGGAATGTCGACTCAAATGATGCTGCTGGTGCAAATTCTAGTCAAATATATAAAAATGTGACAACAGGAATAAGCAAAAGACATGAATCAGTTGTTTTAATGCATGATATAAAAAGAAGTACGATCGATGTAATTGAAGATATTATTGTTTATGGTTTAAACAATGGCTATACATTTGACACTTTAAATGTGTCATCTCCAACTGTACACCATCACATAAATAATTGATTTTGCAGCTTATTTAATTTATAATTAAACTATGAGGTGTTGTAAATGGATAGTAAAAAAGACGTAAACAATAAACAAAAATCTTATTTAACAAAAAAAGAAAAAGAAAATATTAGAAAAGGTGTACTTGAAGAAATAAATGATGAGGTTCGTTCTAGTTTATGTGAAAATGTATTAAACGATGTAAATGAACGTATCAATGATGAATATAAAGAAAATTTAAAAGAAACTATTTCTAATGAAATCATAAGTGATATTAAAGAAAGCATCAAAGAAGATGAGAAAAAAATGTCTCGTCGTAAAAGTTTTAAAATTGTTAGATTATATATTTATATCTTATTACTAATGGCAGGCTCTGTTTTCTTGATTTATAAATTATATGTTACAGGTAATTTAGATGTTGTTAAAGATATAAAAATTTCTACAACTACAACGACTACAACTACAGCGTTAGTAAAAGATCTAAAATGGTATATGAATAAATATGGAAATATTTTGGATAATATAAAATTTGACAATGTAGCTTTGCTAAAAGGAAATTTTGATGTAAGTAAAATTGATATAAAAGATAAACTTGCTATTGCATATAATAATTTATCAAGTGAATCTATTTCTAAGGATGGAATAATTTATTCTGTTAAAGAAGAAGATTTAAAAAATTCTTATATAAGTATATTTGGAAGCGAAGAAGGATATTCATCTAGTTCATTCCAAATAGGTGGGGTAGCTTTTGCTTATTCTTTATCCAATGCAACATATATGGCAATTGCAAATAAGGATATTGTTAGTGATAGTATTTTAACAGAAATTACTAGCATCAAAGAAGAAAATGACGAACTTGTTGTAGAATGCATAACAGGATTAGTAAAAGATAATAAACTCTATAATATAAATAATCAAGAAGTTGCTTTAAAGGATTATAGTAGCGGTGAATCATTAAAGTCTTCCGAGAGTAACTTATCAAAAAATAAATTTACATTTAAACTTATTAATGATAAATATTATATAAGTTCAATTTCAGTTATTTAAATATGCTTTTTTGCATATTTTTTTTGTTTTACAAGAAAATCATGAATTTATCGGTAAAGATATTTATAGGAGGGATAAATTTATGAATTATGAAAATTATATACATAACTTGTTTGTTGATAATGAAATATTTCAATATTCAATTAGTGAAATAGAGAATCAACATGAAATAAGTTTTTATATTCGCTTTGGAAGTGTTCTTTATAATTTGAATCACGATTATGGATCAACTGGTTTAAGAAAAATGGTTGATTATATTAACTCGGAAATAAAACAGGATATTTCGTTAAAAGAAGTAAAACAAGTTATTAAATTCTTTAAACTTATATGTCGTGGAATGATTATAAGTTATAAGTTGACGTTTGATCATTATAAATGTTTATTAAAATATGATGATGTTGTTTTTATCAATAGCTGTATTGAAATTATCAATAGAAATCCGATGAATATAGAACGTTTTGAAGAGATTATAAATGGAAAAAGAAGTAATTAATGCTTTACAGTTAATAATTGTAAATTATTATTAATTATTTTTTTCTTATGTTATAATGATTATATGGTGATGGTATGGAATTCATAGAACTAAAAAATGTCTATAAAGTATATAAAAATGGTGTAACAGCATTAGCAGATGTAAGTTTGACGATAAGTGCTGGTGAGTTTGTATTCATTATTGGTGAATCTGGATCAGGAAAATCAACGCTTACAAAACTTTTATACAGAGAGGAAAAACCAAACAAGGGAAGTGTTTTTGTTGGTGGAATTAATGTTTCTAGTTTAAGAAATAGTAATGTTTACAAACTAAGAAGAAAAATAGGAGTAGTATTTCAAGACTTTAAATTATTACCTAAGTTAACTGTTTATGAAAACATAGCTTATCCACTAGAAAGCTATGGTGTTGATAAGAATGAAATAAAAGAAAAGGTTTTGAAAGCTGTTGAAAGAGTTGGACTTAAAAATAAACTTAGAAGTTATCCAAATCAATTATCAGGAGGAGAACAACAAAGAGTTTGTATTGCTAGAGCAATTGTAAATGAACCAAAACTTATTATATGTGATGAACCAACAGGAGATTTGGATCCTAAAATGAGTAAAGAAATAATGGACGTTATTAATAATATAAATAAAGATTTGGGTTCAACAATTATTATGGCTACACATGATAAAGAAATTGTTAATAGAATGAAAAAAAGAGTCATTGCTATTCATAATGGTGTAGTTGTGTCTGATAAAAAGAAGGGAAGTTATATAGAAGATGAGACTGTTTAGAATTTTAGGAAAAAGTATCAGTAATGCTTTTAAAAGCATTGTTCGTAATTTCTCACTTAGTTTGGCTTCTATATCTTGTACAGCAATTACTTTGATATTAGTATCAATTGCTTTACTAGCAACTTATAATGTTAATTCGATGACTAAAAATATTGAAGGTTCAATGACTATTGTTACTTTTATAGATGAAAATGCCACTGATGAAGAAATAGAAAATGTAAAAAACAGCATTTTGAGTATAGAAAATGTTGATAAAGATAAAACTGTCTTCCGTAGTAAAGATGAAATAAAAAATGAGTTATTAAAGGATGATCAAATAAAAGAAACGTTGTCTGCTTTTGATGAAAATCCTTTGCTTTCAACTATGGTTGTTAATGTAAAAAATATAAGAAAAATTACATCAACAGCTAATGAAATAAAAAATATCGATAAAGTAAAATATGTAAAGTATGGTGAAACAATAGTAAATGAAGTTTTAAATGCTTTTGATTTTGCTAGATATGCTTGTATTGCTGCGGTTATAGCTTTAGTGTTGGTAACAATATTCTTAAATGAAAATACCATTAAAATCACAATTTTCTCAAGAAAAAATGAGATTGGTATAATGAGATTGGTTGGTACAAGCAATACCGTAATTAAATTACCATTTATATTTGAAGGATTTATTCTTGGACTTATTGGAGCTATCTTACCAATTGTACTTACAATATTTGGATATACTTACTTTTATGATGTGTTAGGCGGAAAAATATATACTGACTTATTAATGCTTGTAAAACCAGCTGATATTGTTTATGTATCTAGCTTTGTTTTAGCTATCATTGGCTCTTTAGTTGGTGTATTTGGATCAATCAAAGCGGTAAGGAGATATTTAAAAATATGATGAAAAAAGTAGTTATTGTAATATGTGCAGCTTTACTTTTAGTTACAGGAACTAGTACATATGCAGCTAGTAAAGCGCGTACTTTAAGAGAACTTCGTGCAGAGCTTGCCTCGTGGAAAAAAGAACAAGCTAATAATGAATCCAAGAAAAATGCTACTAAAAATGAAATTAGTAGCGCTAAAGCTTCTGTTTCAAGTAAACAAACAGAGATATCCAACAATCAACAAAAAATAGCTGATTCGCTTGCAGAATCAGAACAGTTAGAAAAGGATATTGCAGATGGTAAAACTGAACTTGAAAAAATAGTAAAAAATTATCAAGTTTCAAAAGGCGATAACGTATATTTAGAATATATATTTAAAGCCACAAGTTATGAAGATTTAATTTATAGATATGCAGTTATGGAACAACTTATGGACTATCAAAAAAATAAGATTGATGAGTGGAAAGGTAAAATAGAATATAACACTCAATTAAAAATTGATCTTGAAAATAGAGAAGTTGAATTAAATAACCAAATAGATAGTCTAGCTAACGATATAAAATCATTGAATAATAAGTTATCTGATTATTTGGATGTTACTATGGATATTAAAGATGAGATTTCATCAACTCAAGAGTTAATAAATTATTATGAGAAGATAGGTTGTAAAGAAGATGAAGATCTTGAAAAATGTGTAAGTGTAAAAGGCGATACAGGATTTTTAAGACCTTTAAATAGAGGAGTAACCACTTCATATTTTGGATATAGAACTCATCCAGTAACAGGTGTTAAAAATAAGTTCCATTCAGGAATAGATATCGGTGGTAATAAGGAAGGAACCAATGTTTACAGTGTAGCTAATGGAATGGTTTCTAAAATTGTTAGAAAAGCAAGTTGTGGCGGAAATCAAGTGTATATTCAACACTTAATAAATGGAAAACAATATACTTCATGTTATATGCATCTTTTAACTATAAAAGTAAATGTTGGAGATAAAGTTACAAATCAAACTGTCGTTGGAACAGTTGGTGGAGGTTCGGGAACTCCATGGGATTCTTGTTCAACTGGTGCACACTTGCATTTTGGATTAGGAACTGGTTGGTATGGAACAACATATACATCATACTCTAAATGGGTTGCTAATCTTGTTGATCCAAAAAGCTATTTAAAATTTCCTGATTTAAAGAAATATTTCTATACAAGAACGTTATAAGTATATTAGAATATATTTAAAGCATATTATTATTAGAACATAGGAGGCTTACAGATGAAAAAAGATAATAATTTAAAAAATATATTGTTATTAGTAGCTATAGTTGTTGCTGTAGTTTTAATTCTAATATTTTTACCGAATACACCAATTTGGAATATAGTTGTATTATTACTCATTTTAAGTGTATTAATTTTTGTTCATGAAGGAGGACACTTCTTAGTAGCAAAAAAATGTGGTGTACATGTTTATGAATTTGCTTTGGGAATGGGACCTAAAATCCTTACATTTAAAAGAAAAAATGATCCAACTGAATATACTTTAAGAGCTTTTCCAATTGGAGGATTTTGTGCAATGGCTGGTGAAGAAGGAGAAGATGATGCAGATCTTCCTAAAGATAAATTTATGTGCAATAAATCAAAAACAAAGAGAATTTTGATTTTAGTTGCTGGTGTAACAATGAATTTTATTACAGCGATTCTTTTACTTTTCATGATTGGACTTTTCTATGGAAGTACTGAACAATCTAGTATTATTGGGAGTGTTCAAAGTGGAAGTCCAGCAGAAACTGCCGGATTAAAAGCGAATGATGAAATAATCGGCTGCAATGGATATAAAGTTAATACTTGGGATAAACTCACGATTGTAACAAATTTAAAAAATAAGAATGATTATTATACATACAAAATAAAACATGACGATGGAAGTGTCGATGAATATAAAATAGTTCCTGATAAATATGTTGTTTTTGATGATAAAACAATAAAGCTTGATGATTCAACAACTCTTGAGAGTGTCTTAAAAGAATATGGTAAAACTGAAAAAGAGGTTACAGTAACTAAGTTAGTTGGAATATCTGCACCAAGTGAAATTCATAAAGGATTTGGATATGCGATAAAATATGCATTTTCTAAATTTGGCAGTATAGTTTCAACTATGCTTCTAATAATTGGATCGTTATTTACTGGTAAACTTGGGTTATCCGCTTTATCTGGCCCTGTTGGAATGTATTCAGTTGTTGGAACAGTTGCTCAAGCTGGATTTGCTAATTTAATATATTTAATGGCTTATTTGTCTATTAATTTAGGAGTTTTAAATATTTTACCTTTTCCAGCGTTTGATGGAGGAAGAGTATTATTCGTTTTAATAGAAGCAATTACTAGAAAAAAAGTTGATCCAAAAGTAGAAGGTTATTTCCATTCGGTTGGATTTATACTTATAATGATATTGATGTTATATATAACTTTTCAAGATGTACTTAGATTATTCTAATGCATCTTTTTTCTTGTTTAACTTCTTTTTATGTGATAATATTGATATTGTAGAATAGAGGGAGTTAAATGAACGCTTTTGACGAATTTATAATGAGTGATGCTTTTTTTCCTGTTATAGTAGTTTTATTGGTGTTGTTAGTAGCAGTATTTATTATAATAACAATTAATAACAAGAAAAAATATGGGCCATTTAAAAATATAAAAAATATTGAAAAACCGGAAATTGATTATTCAAGTGAAATTCATATTGTTGATGATTTAAGTCCAGCAGAAGAAATAAGTGATGACGAATTTGATACAATTTTAAATACAGTCGTGTCTTCTGAAGAAGCTGTTGAAAAGAACAGTAATGCAACTAAATCAGAAAATATAATTGTTGAAGAACCTAAAATTGAGACTCAACCAACAGAAAATGAATATAAAGATTTAAATGATCTAAATAAAATGGCTTGGACTGCCTTTGATAATATACAAACTGAAGAATTTCCAGAAAAAACTGAACAAAAAAATATTGAAGTTTCAAACAAAGTAGATACTAATTCCCAAGATAATGATAAATTTATGGCTGATGTTCATGAATTTCCGGATTTCTCGACAATTGAGAAAATTGATAAAAAAGAAGAACATAAAAGTAGCAGAATAGAAGAAGATGTACTAGATGCAGCTAATAAATATATTGAATCTATAATGTCAAACAATAAGTAGGTGGAGTATGAAAACTGATTTTGAAAATGTTTATTTGGAGTACGTACAAGATACAACTGACAAACTCTTAAAAGATAAAATGACTAAAGAGGAATTGTTAAAGAAACTCGATGAAACTCAAAAAATAAACTTGTAACATTATTGTAAAATAATCTAAGTTTACGTTTATAAGACACATTTGGTTGTCTTTTTTTTTAATTTATGTTAAATTTTATTAAGGTGATGCTTTATGGCAGGAGCAAAGAAGTATGATGCTTCATCAATTAAAATTTTGGAAGGATTAGAGGCTGTAAGAAAGAGACCAGGTATGTATATTGGTTCAACTGATAAACGTGGGCTTCATCATTTGGTTTGGGAAATAGTTGATAATTCTATCGATGAAATAATAAATGGTTATGGTGATATGGTCAAAATTCGACTTAATGGTGATGGCTCAATTACCATAGCTGATAATGGACGTGGAGTTCCAATTGGAATGCATGAAAGTGGAAAGTCTACTCCAGAAGTTATTTATACTGTATTACATGCTGGTGGTAAATTTGAAGAAGGAAACTATAAGGTTTCTGGAGGATTACATGGTGTAGGTGCTAGTGTAGTAAATGCTTTATCTTCATGGATGGATGTTACTATTTATACTGATGGACAAATTTCTAATATCCGTTTTAAAAATGGTGGAGAGGTTTCAAGTCCATTAAAAAAAATCGGTGAATCCAAGAAAACAGGAACTTGTGTTACTTTTATGCCTGATTATGAAATTTTTAAAAACTGTCAATTTTCTTTTTCTACTATTTGTGAAAGGATGCAAGAAAGCGCTTTCTTGTTACCAAGATTAACTGTAGAACTTGAAAACGCTATTGATAATAAAAAAGTAACTTATCATTATGAAAAAGGAATAGTATCTTTTGTTGAATATATGAATGAAGACAAAAAAACTATAAATAGTATTGTTCCAATACATGGTGTAAAAAATCACATAGAAGTGGATATTGCTCTTCAATATACCGATTCTTATAATGAACAAATAGTATCTTTTGTAAATAATGTTAAAACAAGTGATGGTGGATCTCATGAAGTTGGGTTTAAAACTGGACTTACAAAGGTTTTCAATGATTATGCAAGAGCTAATGGAATTTTAAAAAACAAGGATTCCAACTTTGATGGAAGTGATGCACGAGAAGGATTAACTGCAGTTATAAATCTAAAAATACCTGAAGATTTACTTCAATTTGAAGGGCAAACTAAAGGAAAACTTGGAACACCAGAAGCCAGACCTGCTGTTGAACAAATTGTATATGATACTTTAAAATTTTATCTTGAAGAAAATAAAAGCGAAGCAACAATTATTTTAGATAAGATGAGTAAGAGCAAATTTGCTCGTGAAGCTGCAAGAAAAGCAAGAGAAGAAGCAAGAGCTGGTAAAAGCAAAAGAGATGAGAAGAGAAGTTTATCTGATAAGTTAACTCCTCCTCAAACTCGTAATCCAAAAATCAATGAATTATTTATTGTTGAAGGTCAATCCGCAGGAGGGACTGCTAAAAAAAGTCGTGATAGAAAGTTTCAGGGAGTTTTGCCTTTGAGAGGTAAAGTTTTAAATACTGAAAAAGCGAGTGTAGCTGATGCTTTTAAAAATGAGGAAATAAATACTTTAATACATTGCATAGGAGCTGGATGTGGAGCTGAATTTGATGTAAAAGACGTCAATTATGATAAAGTAATTATCATGACCGATGCTGATGATGATGGAGCACATATTCAATGTTTGCTTTTAACTTTCTTTTATCGTTTTATGAGACCATTAATTGAGGAAGGACATCTTTATATTGCAATGCCACCTTTATTTAAGGTTGATGAAGGCAAGAAAGAAACATATTTTTATACTAATGAAGAATTTAAAGATTATGTAAGAGATAAGGATAATTCAACATATCGAGTACAAAGATATAAAGGATTAGGTGAAATGGATGCTGAAAATTTAAATGTAACAACTATGAATCCTAAAACAAGAAATTTAATTAAAGTAAGCATAAGTGATGCAGCAATGGCTGAAAAAAGAGTATCTGTCTTAATGGGCGATTCAGTAGAACCAAGAAAAGAATGGATTAATGAAAATGTTGATTTCTCATTAGAGGACGATTTTAAAATATAGAAAATTCAAGAAGTTATTTCTTGTTTTTTTATTATAGACAAAATAATATATTTGGTATTATAATACATTTTTGTTTGGGGGAATTATTTATGATTTTATATCACGCTTTAACTGATTATGATCAATTTATTGATGCAGAAAAAGATGGATTAATATCTAAATACATTATAGAAGAAATAATAAAAAGAGAGTATCTTGATGGAACAAGCAAAAAAATAGGGTTGCTTAAAAAAGATGAACTTGAAGATATAATTATGGAAAGTATGCCTGAAATAAGAAAGTTGGTACAAAGTTATCAAGAAGAAGTTTGGACTTATTGGGATTTATTAATGTCCGAATCTAAGTTATTTGGCGATGAAGCAGCTTCTCATATTAGTCTTATCGCTAATGGTGCCATTGATAAGCGAGATAAATTACATAAAAATTGGATCGGTTTATCAAAGAACCCATTAGGCGAAAAAGAAGCTTATGATGAACAAGAAGACTGCAAAGTTATCTGTGTTGATACTGGAAATGGTGTTAAAAATTTAGAAATATATTCTAGAACTTTTTCTATATCTATAGAAGATAGAGTTATGTACTATACAGCTGTTCCATCTTATAAAATAGCAGCTACTCTTAATGCATGCGAGTATGAAAGGGTAATCTATGGCATTTCAACAATAGATGAGATATTAACTAATAATAAAACACGCTTAGAGCAAAATGAAAAATATATAAGTGATTTAATGAGTATGTATAAAAATGGAGAGTTTGAGCAATTTTTGATACAAGAACATTTAGAAAAAAACAGATCATTAAAAGATATTTCAAGTGATGATATAGATCATAGTAATGTAAATCTGTCGTGGTTTATAAATGATTCTTGGGATAAGGTGATAAAAACATATAAAAAGAAAAAAGGACTTCGTGATTAATACGAAGTTTTTTTATTATATTGATTAGCATAAATTAATATGATAAAATTTATATGTTAGAGGTGAAGTTATGGATAAGACAACTCTATTTGAAATTGAAGATATAACTAATGCGTTAATTGAAACTACTTTAGACGAGATTTATGATGCGTTAAAAGAAAAGGGATATAATCCAATTAGTCAAATTGTAGGTTATTTAGTATCTGGAGATCCTGGTTATATAACTAATTATAAAAATGCTCGTGATAAAATGCTTGGTCTTGATAGAAATAAAGTCTTAGAACTTATGGTTAGGAATTATTTAGAAAACTAATGAAAGCTCTTGGAATGGATTTAGGCACGAAGACATTGGGCCTTGCTGTGTCTGATAGATTAGGAATAATATCAAATCCTTATAAGACTTTAAGATATAATGATATTGACGATTTAGTAAATGAAGTTTTGAATTTAATTGATGAATTACATATTGAAGTTCTAGTACTTGGTTATCCTAAAAATATGAATAATACTTTGGGTGAAGCGATTGAAAGAACTAATGTATTTAAAGAAAAATTAGAGGAAAAGACGAATATGCCTATAAATCTAGTTGATGAAAGGTTAAGTACGGTTGAAGCAGAAAAGTATCTTATTGGGGCTGATATGAGCAGAAAAAATAGAAAAGAAGTTATAGATTCAGTGGCAGCAAGTATTATTTTGGATACTTATTTAAAAAGAATAGGAAGTGGAACTGATGTTAGATAATGGAAAAATTGTAATAAAAAATGATAAAGGTGAAGAGTTAGTATGTGATGTTTTATTTACATTTGATTCTGATGAAACTGGAAAAAGCTATATTGCATATACCGATAACACAACTGATGAAGCAGGTAATACTAAAGTTTATGCAAATACTTATGATAAAACAGGTGAAGATTTAAATTTGACACCTTTAACAACTGATAAAGAATGGAAAATAATAGATAACATACTTTCAAGTGTAATTGATATGGTTAAAGAACAAACTGATACAACAGCTGGTGGTAAGAATGAATAGTGACGTTGATAAAGTTAGCAAGAAAATAAAAAAAGTGGTGCTTATTCTCTTTATTGTTTTCTTTGCTGGTTTAGTTGTTATTGGTGGGGTATCTTTTTTTATGATGTTGCCTGTTAATCCTTCAAATAACGATGAAGTTATGTTTAATGTTGAAAGTGGGACAAGCAAAAATCAAATCATAGTTAATTTAAAAAAAGAAGGTTTGATTAAAAATGTAAACTTCACAAAAATTCTTGTTAAAATTAGTTATCAAAATGGATTTTTGGCTGGAAATTATAAGTTGAGTAAAAGCATGTCTCTTGCGGAAATATTAGAAAATTTAACTAATGGCACTAATATTGAAAAAAATGAAATTGCAATTACTTTTATTGAAGGAAAACGTTTTACAGAATATGCTGATGTTCTTGCAAACAATTTAACATTCACTAAAGAAGACGTGATAAGTACTTGTAAAGATAAAGAATATTTAAATACTTTAATTGAAAAATATTGGTTTATAACTGATGATATTTTAAAAGATGGTGTATATTATCCTTTGGAAGGATACTTATTTCCTGATACATATTTTATAAAAAAAGATGCCACTGTTAAAGAAGCAATTGAAGTCCTTTTAAATGGTATGAATACTAAATTAAGTCCTTATAAGGAATATATTGAAACTAATAACTTAAATATTACTAGTTTACTTACTCTTGCGAGTGTGATAGAATTAGAAGCGTCTAGCGAAAGCGATAGGAAAGAAATATCAGGTGTATTTCAAAATAGAATAAAAAATAATATGTCTATTGGAAGTGATGTCACAACATATTATGCAGTAAAGAAAGAACTTGGTTCTGCTATACTACAAAGTGATATTAATTCATGCAATGCATATAATACTAGGGGAACTTGTACTACAGGAATCCCAATTGGACCAATTTGTAGCCCATCAATTGTTTCAATTGATGCAGCAATAAATCCTAATACCAATGATTATTTCTATTTTGTTGCTGATGCTACCGGCAAAGTATATTTTAGTAAGACAGCTTCAGAACATGCAAATGTTGTTGCTGATCTTAAAAGCAAAGGCCTTTGGTCTTAAAGAGGAGAAGTAAAAATGAATGATGTTATAAAGGAAATGGAAAGGTATGCTGAGGCAAACAATGTGCCTATAATTGAGCATGATTCCATAAAATTTATACAAAAATATATTAAACTTAATAATGTTAAGAAAATTCTTGAATTAGGAACTGCTATTGGTTATTCGGCAATCCTTATGGCAAGTGTTGATGATGATGTGGAAGTTACTACTATTGAAAGAGACGATAAACGTTATAGAGAAGCTGTTAAAAATGTAAATCGTACAGGAATGGATAAAAGAATTGAAATTGTATTTAATGATGCTTTAGATGTTAATTTAGTTGATCATGAATATGATTTAATATTTATTGATGCAGCTAAAGGTCAATATATAAAATTCTTTGAAAAGTTTCAAAACTATCTATCTAAGGGTGGTGTAATCATCACTGATAACTTAAAATTTCATGGTTTAGTAGCTGATAAAGATAAAATTGAATCAAGAAATGTTTTAGGATTAGTAACTAAAATTGAAAAATATATTGAGTTTTTACGTACTAATGAAGAGTTTGTCACTAAATTCTACGATATAGGTGACGGATTATCAGTTAGTTTTAGGAAGTCTGATGAAGATGTCAAAAATATTGATTAATATAAACAATTTAAGTGAAATGGAAGAGTATAAGAAAGTTGGAATCACCAATTTTCTTTTTGCTGTTAAGAATTTTTCTATTGGATATAATTCTTTTGACTTATGTGATATTCCAGATGATTCATATGTTTATCTAAATAGAGTTATGGATACAACGGCAATTGATGAGTTAAAAAGTATTAAAGATAAGTTTTTAAGATTTAAGGGAATCATTTTTGAAGATTTAGGAGTTTTCAATATATTCAAAGATACAAACATTCCTCTTATTTGGAATCAAGCTCATTTTGCGGTGAATTATAATTCAATTAATTTTCATTTGAAAAATGGATGTACAAGTGCAGTTATTTCAAATGAGATCACGAAAGAAGAAATAGATGAAATAATTAATAATTCTGTTAAACCACTTATACTTCCAATATTTGGAAAAAATAATATTATGTATTCAAGAAGAACTTTACTTACAAATTTTAATAAACATGCAGGATTAAGTGATTATAATGATATGGTTTTAAATGAAAAAATAACTGGTAATGAATTTTTAGCAAGAGAAAGTGAGTATGGTACATATATATTTAATAATACTTATTTTAATTATGTTTCTTTGATGCCTAAATATGAAGATAAAGTAATGTTTTTCTTAATATTAAATATTGATTTAAGTGTAAGTGAAATAAAAGATGTAATTGATGGTAAGAATTATGGTGATGATGGTTTCTTAAATAAAAAAACTGTATTTAAATTGGAGGACTATAAATAATGGAAAATATTGAATTACTTGCTCCAGCTGGTTCTTTAGAAAAAATAAAATATGCTTTTATGTATGGAGCTGATGCTGTATATTTTGGTTATAAAAATTATTCATTAAGAGCTAATGCTAAGAATTTGGATTTAGATGAAATAAAAACGGCTGTTGATTATGCGCATTCTTTAGGAAAAAAAGTATATGTTACAGTTAATATAGTGTTTCATAATGAGGATTTTAAAGGTTTAAAAGATTATTTGATTTATTTAAGTGAAATTCATGTTGATGCCATAATTACAAGTGATGTAGCCGTTATGAATATGATTCGTGAAAATAACATAGATTTATGTATACATGTATCAACTCAAGCATCGATTTTAAATTATGAAGCTGCTTTATTCTATAAAAAATTGGGGGCAACTAGAGTAGTTTTAGCACGTGAAGCAAATAAAGAAGATATAAAAAGAATAAAAAGTGAAACAAGGTTAGAAATCGAATGCTTTGTTCATGGAGCAATGTGTACAAGTATAAGTGGTAGATGCGTGCTTTCTAATTACTGTACCAACAGGGATTCCAACAGAGGTGGATGTGCTCAAATATGTCGTTGGACTTTTGACTATGAAAAGAATGGAGAAAAGGTATGCGAAGAACCATTCTCAATGACTCCAAAAGATTTAAATATGGTACCTTTTATTAAAGATATGATTGAGGCAGGAGTTAATTCATTTAAAATTGAGGGAAGAATGCGTAGTATTTATTATGTATCTACTGTAATACTTATTTATAGAAGATTAATTGATAAAATTTTAAATAATACTTTAACTCCTGAATATTCAACATATGCTTTAAATATTTTAAATCGCGTAGCTAATCGTGAATCAACTCCACAATTCTTTGATAAACTTCCTGGAGTTGATGAACAATATTATTTAGGTAGATGTGAATATTCTAATCAAGATTTCTTGGGATTAATAATAGATTATAAAGATGGAATTGCAACAATTGAGGAAAGAAATTATTTCAAAATAGGTGATGAAGTTCAATTCTTTGGACCATCTACAGAAACTAAAAACTTTTGTATAGAAGAAATATTAGATGAAGATGGAAAAAATATAGAGGAAGCTAATCATCCTCAAATGATTGTTAAGATTCGAGTGCCATTTGAATTAAAAAAATATGATATGATGCGTTTAAAAGTGTTTGACTTTTAGAACATTATGTAGTAATCTTATGAAAGTAGTTTTGATAAACAAATATTTATTAAAGAAGGGTGACTAATTATGTCAGGAAAAAAAGAAATTAAATTAACTGCTAATGGTTATTTAGAAGTTGAAAATGAACTAAATAAATTAAGGGAAGAAGATAGACCAAGAATTATTCAAGCTATTAAAGAAGCAAGAGCTCAAGGAGATTTATCTGAAAATGCCGACTATGATGCAGCTAGAAATGAACAAGCTCAAGTAGAAGCAAGAATTAAAGAACTTGAATATATGATTGAACATGCTATTATCATTGAAGATGCTCCAAAAGATATTGTTGGTTTAGGTTCTACTGTTGAAATAGAATATGTTGATGATGATGATACTGATGAATATAAAATTGTTGGTTCTCTAGAAGCTGATCCATTTGCTAATAAAATCAGTGATGAATCACCAATTGGTAAAGCTTTATCTGGTAAAAAGGTTGGAGACATAGTTAAAGTTCCAAGTCCAAATGGAGATTATGATGTTAAAATTGTTAAGATATCTTAACAATTTTTTTATGGAATAATTTACTTTACACATAATAAAAATAAAGAATATGAATTACAACAAAAATGTAGTGCAATAAATTTATACAATAGAGAATTTGCATTGGTCAAGTAAAAGTAGACAACTGTAAAAAAAATAGGGGGTATTGAATATAAGAATTCCAATATTAGTTTA
>CAKOPW010000010.1 GCA_934101115.1 uncultured Bacilli bacterium
ATATAACAAGACATAATAAAAACCTATAAAGTAGGTCTCTCTTTTTTTTGAGTGTCCACTTTATAGGTTACATTTTAGACTTTTGTCTGCTTTTTTTATAAAAAAATTTGTTCTTTGTCTATGAAATATATTTCATTTTTGATAAAATTATAATGGTGATATAAGTGGAAGTGGCAGTGGGTGTAAGTAAAAATCATGTTCATTTAACTGAAAAAACATGGAAAATTTTATTTGGTGATAAGCCAATGGTAAAAAGAAATGATTTAAGTCAACCTGGTCAATTTGCAACTATAGAAACAGTTGACTTAAGGTATAATGATAAGATTATTGAACATGTAAGAGTTGTTGGTCCATTTAGAAATTATGATCAAGTAGAACTCTCAGAAAGTGATGCTAATTATTTAGGCTTAAATCCTCCAAGAAGACAAAGCGGAGAAATTGAAAATACCCCTGGAATAGAACTTATATCAAATGATAAAATCGTTAGAATTAATGATGGTGTTATTCTTGCAGAAGCGCATGTGCATATGAGCAAACGAATGAGTAGCATTCTTGGTTTAGAAAACAGGCAAGAAGTATATATTTATAAAGATAATCTACAATTAATGAAAGCTAGAGTTAAAATATCCACTGATGGAGCATTGGAACTACATATTGACACAGATGAAAGTAAACTTTATAATCTTAAAACAGGAAGCAAAGTTGATATAAGAGTATGTGGAAAATAGGGAATATAGAAATAAAAAATCAAGTTGTATTAGCTCCAATGGCAGGAATTTCAAATACGTCATATAGAACGATTATCAAAGAAATGGGAGCTGGACTTATCTATGCTGAAATGGTAAGTGATAAAGCTATTATGTTTGATAATGATCGAACTATAGAACTTTTAAAAATGCGAGAAAGCGAAAGACCAATTGCTCAACAAATATTTGGAAGTGATGAAGAGTCTTTTGTAATTGCAGCTAAAAAAATTGTAGATTTAATGCATCCAGATATTTTAGATATAAATATGGGATGCCCTGTTCCAAAAATTGCTCTTAAATCGCAAGCTGGAGCATCTTTGTTAAAAGACCCTGATAAAATTGAAAAAATTGTTAAATCTGTAGTTAATGCAGTTGATATTCCCGTTACCGTTAAAATAAGAAGTGGATGGGATAGCAATAGCATTAACTGTGTTGAAGTTGCTAAAAGAATAGAAAAAGCAGGAGCAAGTGCCATAACCCTTCATGCAAGAACTCGTGCTCAAGGTTATAGTGGAACTGCTGATTGGAATTTAATAAAAAAGGTAAAAGAAGCAGTTAATATTCCAGTAATTGGTAATGGAGACATAAAAACATGCTTTGATGCCAAAAGAATGCTTGAAGAAACTGGCTGTGATGCTGTTATGATCGGTAGAGGAGTTTTGGGAAATCCTTGGTTAATAAAAGAATGTGTGGATTATCTAGAAGATGGAACTTTACCTCAAGAAGTTTCAGCCAAAGAAAAAATGCAAATGTTAAAAAGACATTTTGAATTATTGTGCAAAGATAAGGGAGAAAAATTAGCTCTTTTAGAAATAAGAACACATGCTTTATGGTATATAAAAGGTTTACCTGGAAGTGCCGCCATAAAAAATCAAATATGTCAAACAAAAGATTCTAACGAACTATTTAATATTTTAAATAATTATATAAATGAATTATAAAAGAAGTGGTGTAATATGAGAGATATAAACAAAGGAAATTATTTAAAAGAATTACGATTGAAAAATAATTTAACTCAAAAAGATTTAGGTGATTTAGTTCATTATTCAGATAAAAATATATCTAAATGGGAACAAGGTAAATCATTTCCACAAGATGATAAAACATTGAATGATTTAGCTGCAGCTTTAGGCGTAACTAAGAAAGATTTATTATGTGGTGGTAAACATTCTATCTTTGAGTCTAAATTTTTCAAAATGGGTATTCTAGGTATAGTAGTTATAGTTGTTATTATTGTAGCAATTGCTTTGATAACTAAAACTAGAGTTTATCTAATAAAAGCTGATAATAAAGATATCTACATTGAAAATGGAAACTATATTGTTAACCATGAGTATGTTAATTTTTCTATTAACTATATTGATACTAATAACTCTAATGAAATAGAATCTATTGAACTTTATAAATATATTAACAATAAACCTGTATTACTTCATAGAACTAATTCTTTTCCAATAGATATTTATAAAAGAAGATCTGATAAGAATTCTTTAGCAGATTTAGCTAGACATACAACAATAGTAAAAATCAAATATAAAAATAATTCTGAAATGGATATTAAACTTGAATTCAAAAGTGTTAAGTCTAATTTTGCTAACGAAGAGAGTAAATCAGCAATGGCAACTAATACATATTCCGAACCAGTAAGCGTAGAAGAATATTTATCTCAATTAGGATTCACTTCAGATTCAAATTCATATGTTAAAAAGATAAATAATTCTACTAGTATTTCCTATAATGCTTCGACCGAATATCTAAAACTTGAAATAACTACTTCAATAATGAAAAAAGAATATAAGGCAATTTTATTAACTGATTATCTTCTCTTAAAAGAATTTTCTTTAAAAGATGGAGACATAAAAGATTCAAAAATAAATAATAAAACATATAAACAAATAGATTGTACTATTTCAAAATGCAATAATGAAGAAGATTATATCGGATATTTAATATTTTTAAAAGATCACATTAATTCTTTAAACAAATCCTGATAGTAGAATTTTGTAGAATTAAAGTAGAGTTCAAACATCCCATTCCTTTGATATGATGTTGTCAGAAAGGAGTAGGATGTTTTTTTGAAAAAGGGATTGTTAATTATTATGGCTGGTCTTGTTTCATTTACTTCAATAAATATGGTAAATGCAGCTAGTCAAAGTGATACTATAACAAATAAAAGTGGTGTTGTGATTCCTGTAGATAAATATAATGAACTTGCAAGCATTTATTCATCAAATTTTATGAATTATATGACACAAGAAGAATTTAATATTATTAAAGATAAAGATTTATCAAAAGTAGAAATAGTTGAAATAACAGATGCAGATATTCAAAACAATGGAATATCAACTCAAGCAACTGAACATACCACTGAATCAAAAAGTTTAACTATCATAAATAATTCCGGTTACATTACCATGACATTGAGTTGGTTAAAAGTTCCAAACATTAAAAAGTATGATGTTATGGCTTTTAGAAAGAATTCCAGTGTCAATTTTGACTCAGCATATTTTTTTAGACAATACTATGTTTATAATGGAAACTTAGAATCATCTAATACTAAATATGGTCAAAATTTTGATAATGGTATTGGTGTATCATTTAAAGTTCCAAATGGAACAAACCATGAAATGGATTTATCTATCCAAGCTAGTGGTTCCGGAAGAATTTATGGTTCTTATCAACATGCAAGTCATAGTTCAGCTACTTTAGAGAATGCAATGGATTATACTCTATCGGGTTCTGGCTATGGCGGAGTTATTTTATTCAACTCAAAAATCGAAAGCAAATTCGATGGCATGGGCGGAGTATATTTAACTATTTAAAATACAAATATGAAAACCATTAAAAGGTTTTAAAACTAACATTTAATTGCTTACAAGATTGGACGATGAAATATGAGACTTTGCGACATAGAAATCAGTTTAAAAGCACACTTCAGAAAAGATAATCATGTTGCTATAACAATTTACACATATGTATTTATATTAATATCATTATTTCTAAATGTGGCTGTAAACCACATGCATAATTATTATAATGCTCATAAAGATCAAATATATGTTTACGATTCAAAAGGTGAATATAATTTTGATAATATAAAAGGTATAAAAAAAGCTATAGATAAAAATGAATATAAAATTAAATTGCACACACCTAGCTTTAGTTCAAAATATGATGGTTTTATATACTTAATGAGTCAAGATAATTATAAGATAAGTCATGGTAGAGATATACTAAACGATGATGAAATTGTATGTCCTGATATTTTTGCACCTGATAGTCGAGTAAGTTTACCAAGTATCCATTTTAAAAAGGATTTATTATATCGTAATTTTTATCATCAAAATTTTAATATTGATAAAGATTTAATTGTGTATGTAGTTGGAACATATGATTCGTTTGATAAGTTAAATGATTCTAACGTATGTTATGCATCAGATAAATTATTAAATAGTATGGTTCAAAAAAAATATACATATAACAAGGGATATTATTTAATTCTTAACTCTAAAAAAGATAGAAAGAATGTAATAAAAGAAGTAAAAAAACGAGGTTATGATGTAAGTCTATATTTTGATGAAAACGTTAAATATGAAATATTGGGCACTATTATAATATTCATAATTTGGCTAGATTCTTTAACTGTTTTACTTATTTCTCTTTTTAAATCATTAAAAGAGTATCGTAAATATGTTATAGAGGACAATTTTATCGATGAAAATTATTTAGGTATAGAGTTATTTAATCATCAACTAAGTCAATTAATACTTTATTTATTAATACTTTCGATAGCTTATTTAGGTTTTTACTATATAGAATATATATATGTTAACTGGGTATTTTTGGATTTAGAATATTTAAATATTGAAGTTCCATTTAATTGGTTAGGATATATCTCTGCATTTCTCGTCGTCACTGTATATCCGATAATATCAATGAATGTATTCAATATTGTCTATTATCTTAAATGTAAAATTAGAAGAGCTAGAAAAAAATAGTTCTTCTTTTTTACTTGAATTATACGAACGTATGTATTATAATTTAAAATGTATACAAATTCTAAATTTGTGGTAAAATAGTAAAGAAATTTAGGTGATATTATGGATAAAATTATAATTAAAGGAGCAAGAGAAAACAACTTAAAGAATATTGATCTAGAGATTCCTAAAAATAAACTAGTAGTTATGACAGGAGTATCTGGAAGTGGAAAAAGTTCACTTGCATTTGATACCATTTATGCTGAAGGTCAAAGAAGATATGTTGAAAGCTTATCAGCTTATGCTCGTCAATTTTTAGGTGGAGAATCAAAACCAGATGTTGATTCAATTGAAGGTTTATCTCCAAGTATTTCTATCGATCAAAAATCAA
Source organism: uncultured Bacilli bacterium (assembly GCA_934101115.1). Taxonomy (GTDB): domain Bacteria; phylum Bacillota_I; class Bacilli_A; order RF39; family UBA660; genus CAG-582. Next base: position 5,115 of record CAKOPW010000010.1, read on the forward strand.
CAAATAATAATCCAAGAAGTACAGTTGGAACTGTAACCGAAATATATGATTATTTAAGACTTTTATTTGCTCGTGTAGGAATACCTTATTGCCCTAGACATAAGATACCTATAACAAGCCAAAGTATCGAGGAGATGACTAATAAGGTCTTATCATATGAAGAAGGAACTAAGATGGAGATTTTAGCTCCAATTGTTCATGGAGAAAAGGGTACTCATAAGGATCTTTTTGAAAAATTAAAAAAAGATGGATTTACTAAAGTTAGAGTAAATGGAACTACTTATGATATTTATGATGAAATCACTTGTGAAAAAAATAAGAAAGATGATATTGATGTAGTGGTTGATAGAATTGTTTTAAAAGATAATGAAAGAAGTAGAATTTTTGAAGCAATAGAAACAGCTACCAAAATGGCTAATGGAAAAGTAGTTATTAATTTAATTGGGGATAAAGAAATTGTTATGAGTGAAACTTATGCATGTCCTCATTGTGACTTTTCTCTTCCTGAACTTGAACCAAGAATATTTTCTTTTAATGCACCATATGGAGCTTGTCCAACATGTAAAGGTTTGGGTATAACAAAACATATATCAGTAGATTTACTAATACCTGATAAAACTAAATCTATATTAGGTGGAGCAATTCAAACTATTAATATTGAGGATAATATTGATACAACTAGATTATTAACCATTGCTCGTGAGTTAAACATTGATTTAACATTACCAGTAAAAGATTTAAAAGAAGAAGATTTAAACATCATTCTTTATGGAACAAATCAAGTTTTTAGATTTGAATATACATCAAAAACTGGTGGAAAAAGATACACAAATGAAACATATGAAGGAATTATTACTAATCTTGAAAGAAGATATATGGAAACATCTTCTACTTGGATAAGAGATTGGATAGATGGATACATGATTGAAAATACTTGTCCAACATGTAAAGGTTCAAGATTAAAAAGTGATATTTTAAACATAAAAGTAAATAATAAAAATATTTATGAAGTAACAAATATGTCTATAAAAGATTTAATAACTTTTTTTGATAAATTAAAATTAAGTAAAACTGAGATGGAAATAAGTGAGCTTATTGTTAAAGAAATAAAATCACGTTTAGAGTTTTTAAATAATGTTGGTTTATCATATCTTACATTATCAAGAGCAGCTGGAACTTTATCAGGAGGAGAAGCTCAAAGAATTCGTCTTGCAACTCAAATAGGTTCAAAATTAAGCGGAGTTTTATATGTACTAGATGAACCAAGTATCGGACTTCATCAAAGAGATAACCAAAAGTTAATAGATAGTTTAAAAAATATGCGAGATTTAGGTAATACTCTAATTGTTGTTGAACATGATGAAGATACGATGAGACAAGCAGATTATCTTGTTGATATTGGGCCAGTAGCTGGAGAAAATGGTGGACATTTAGTTGCAGCCGGAACTCCAGAAGAAGTAATGAAAAATGAAAATTCTATAACTGGTGCTTATCTTTCAGGAAGAAAGAAAATTGAAATTCCTAAAAAGAGAAGAAAAGGTAATGGAGAGTTTATTACGATCAAAGGTGCAAAAGAACATAACTTAAAAAATGTTTCGGTTAAATTTCCTTTGGGAACTCTAACTTGTGTAACTGGAGTAAGTGGTTCAGGAAAATCTTCATTAGTTGATGGAATATTAAGAAATGCTTTATTAAAAAGTGTATATAACTCTAAAGTCATTGTTGGATCTTGTAAGGGAATAATAGGTTTAGAAAATGTTGATAAAATCGTAAGTATATCACAAGATCCAATAGGAAGAACTCCTAGAAGTAATCCGGCAACATATACTGGAGTATTTGATGATATTAGAACAGTATTTGCTGAAATGAAAGAATCAAAAATACGTGGCTATGATAAAAGTAGATTTTCTTTCAATGTTAAAGGTGGAAGATGTGAAGCTTGTTGGGGAGATGGAGTTAAGAAGATTGAAATGCACTTTTTACCAGATGTTTATGTACCATGTGATGTATGTCATGGAACTCGTTTTAATCGTGAAACTCTTGATGTAAAATTTAAAGGAAAAAATATTGCAGAAGTTTTAGATATGCGTGTTTCAGAAGCAATCGAATTCTTCTCTAATGTTCCAAAAGTAAAGAACAAACTACAAGTTTTAATGGATGTTGGATTGTCTTATATAAAATTAGGTCAATCAGCACCAACATTATCAGGTGGAGAAGCAGGACGTGTAAAATTAGCCAAAGAACTTCAAAAGAAACCAACTGGAAAATCTGTATTTATTTTAGATGAACCAACAACTGGTCTTCATGTTGATGATATCAAAAAGCTTCTTGAAATATTAAATAGAATTGTTGAAAACGGTGATACAGTAATCGTTATTGAACATAATCTTGATGTAATAAAAGTAGCAGACTACATCATTGATCTCGGTCCAGAAGGTGGAGATGGTGGAGGAAAAGTTGTTGCAACTGGAACACCGGAAGCTGTTTCCAAGGTTAAAGAATCCTATACAGGATATTATTTAAAGAAAATATTTGATGATCAAAAATAGCTAAAAAATGTTGATAATGTTAGGGTTATCAACATTTTTATTTGAATAATTATAAGTGATAAATTATAATTAATTAGGAGAGTGATAAAATGAATCCAATAATGTTTACGATTGGTAATTTTGAATTAAGATGGTATTCAGTTTTAATACTATGTGCAGTCATTTGCGTTTTTACGTTAAGTGAAAGAGAAGCAAGTAGATTTAATATAAAAAAAGATTTTATGTTTAATTTAATGTTTTGGGGTTTAATTTTTGGAATAATTGGTGCTAGATTATACTATTGTGTTTTTGAATATAATGCTTTTAAAGATAATTTATTAGATATTTTTAAAGTCTGGGAAGGTGGTCTTGCTATTCATGGAGGAATCATCTTTGGCTTAATCACTGTTATATTATATTGTAAAAAATATAACGTTAGAGTTCTAAGAATAACTGATATTCTATGTGTTCCACTTTTATTAGGTCAAGCAATTGGTCGTTGGGGAAACTTCTTTAATCAAGAAGCACACGGAGCAGCAACCAATGTTGAAACATTAAAGAGATTATTTGTTCCAGATTTTGTTATAAAAGGAATGAATATTGATGGAGTAACTTATATGCCTAGTTTCTTCTTTGAATCAGTTGTTTGTTTCATTGCATTTATTATTTTACTATTTGTAAGAAGAGGAAAATATAACAAAGTTGGTATGATGACAGCTTCATATTTAATAATATATGGAACTTTAAGATTCTTTATTGAAATGGGAAGAACAGATTCGTTGATGATAGGTGGCTTTAAAATGGCTCAAATAGTTTCTGTAGTAATGGTTCTTGTAGGAATTGGAATGCTTATGTTTATAAGTAGAAAAGGACGATTTGAAGATTTATACAATGACCCAAGCAACGTCGATGATATAAAATTTTAATATACCAGTTTTGGTATATTTTTTTTGTAACTTTTTTTGATTTCTTTCATAGACTATAATAGAAAGGAATGTGAAAAATGAACAACGATTGTACATGTGGTAATAAATTTAATCCATCATGTCCTCCATCACCACTTCCTCCAAGACCTCCAAGAGTAGGCCCAACTGGACCTACAGGCGCAACAGGTCCAACTGGACCTAGGGGAACACAAGGTCCAACAGGTGCTCAAGGTGTCCAAGGAGTCCAAGGTGTAGCAGGAGAAACTGGACCTACAGGTCCACAAGGAATCCAAGGAATTCAAGGCCCACAAGGAGTTTCTGGTGCTACAGGCCCTACAGGCGCTCAAGGTCCAACAGGCCCAACTGGAGCAACCGGAGCAACAGGTATTCAAGGAATTCAAGGTATCCAAGGTGTACAAGGTCCGACTGGACCAACTGGAGCAACTGGAAGCACTGGAGCTCAAGGTGAACAAGGAATCCAAGGTGTTCAAGGTATACAAGGTCCGACTGGACCAACAGGAGCTCAAGGAATTCAAGGTATTCAAGGAGTCCAAGGCCCTACAGGAGCTGCTGGTGATACTGGAGCCACAGGTCCGACTGGTCCAACAGGTCCACAAGGCTTAGTAGGCGATGATGGTGCTGAAGGTCCAACAGGCCCTACAGGCGCTCAAGGTCCAACAGGCCCAACTGGTGCAACTGGACCAACAGGAGCAACAGGAGCCGCAGGAGAAACACCAGTAATAACAATTGGTACAGTTACTACTGGAGAACCAGGTACTCAAGCAACCGCTTCTATTTCTGGAACTGCACCAAACTTTGTCCTAGACCTAACTATTCCTGCCGGTCCAACAGGCCCACAAGGTTTAGTAGGTGATGATGGTGCTGAAGGTCCAACAGGCCCAACTGGACCAACAGGTCCAACAGGTCCAACCGGAGCAACTGGAGATACAGGAGCATAAGGTTTATAGATGGATAAAAAATTAAAAGTAGCCGTATATGCAATATCTAAAAATGAAGAAAAGTTTGTAAAAAGATGGTATGAATCTATGAAAGAGGCTGATGCAATTTATGTCCTTGATACTGGTTCAACTGATAATACAGTAGAACTATTAAAATCATTAGGCGTAAATGTAAAAGTTGAAACTATATCACCATGGAGGTTTGATGTAGCAAGAAACAAAAGTTTAGAATTGGTCCCTGAAGATGTTGATGTTTGTGTATGTACTGATTTAGACGAAGTGTTTGAATCAGGATGGCGTAGTAAAATTGATGCATCATTTAAAAATGCCAATCGCCTTCGTTATAAATATAACTGGTCATTGGATGAACAAAATAGGCCAATAGTTTCTTTCCTTTACGAAAAAATCCATGATCGCAAGCATTATAAATGGATTTATCCTGTACATGAAATTCTAGAATGTTCTTTAGATGACGAAATTGTTAATACTGATGAAACTATAGTTTTAAATCATTATCCTGATAAAACCAAATCACGTTCTCAGTATTTAAATCTATTAGAACTATCTCATAAAGAAAATCCTGATAATGATCGAACTCTTCATTATTTGGGAAGAGAATATATGTATTATGGAAGATGGAATGAAGCTATTGACACTTTAATAAAACATACAAAAATCGAATCTGCTTGGTATTTGGAACGCGCAGCATCAATGCGTTTTATAAGTAGATGTTATCAACATTTAGGTAGAGATGATGAAGCTGAAATATGGTTGAATAAAGCTATTTTGACTTCACCATCTGCACGCGAACCTTATGTAGAACTTGCCTTTTTAAAGTTCAAACAAAAAAAATATATGGAAGTTATAACAACTTTACTAAAAGCAAAACTTATTAGTAAAAATGAACTTTTATATATTAATGAACCATTTTGTTTTGATTCAACTATCGATGATCTTTTATCTATTTCATATTATAATTTAGGCCTTAAAGAAGAAGCTATTTTCTATGTTGATAAGGCACTAGCTTATAATAACAAAGATGAAAGACTTATAAATAATAAGAGGATATTTGAAAAATAATATCTTCTTTTTTTGTAAATTAAAAACTTTTAGGTAGAAACGAACAATTGTTTATAGTATAATAATTAAAGAAAAGGATTGATTTAAATGGATTATAAAACAGGATTAAATAAAGAACAACTTGAGGCGGTTAACCATTTAAATGGTCCGTGTTTAGTTATGGCTGGTGCCGGTTCTGGAAAAACTAAAGTGTTGACTACAAGAATAATAAATTTAATAGAAAATGGTGTAAATGATTACAATATTTTAGCAATCACTTTTACCAATAAAGCAGCTAAGGAAATGCGTGATCGTGTGTATAATATGTATGGTCCGGTTCGTACGTTTATTGGAACCTTCCATTCACTTGGACTTCGTATTATAAGAGAAAACTATGAACTTTGTGGTTTAGATAGAAATTTCAATATCATCGACAGTGATGATGTATTGTCTATCATAAAAAAAATAATGAAAAACAATAATATTGATCCTAAAAAGTTCAGTCCATATGCAATACGTAATAAGATATCATTCATAAAAAATGAGTTATTAAGTGATGCTGAACTTGATAAATTTTTTAATACAGAATTCGATAAAATGGTAAAAGACATATATTATAAATATCAATCTATTTTAGCTGAATCGAATGTTGTTGATTTTGATGATTTACTTGCAAAACCAGTAATTCTATTTAGAGATCATAAAGAAGTACTTGATCATTATCAAGAAGTATTTAAATATATCTTAGTAGATGAGTATCAAGATACCAATCCTGTACAATATAAATTAACTAAACTTCTTTCAAGCAAATATAAAAATATTTTTGTTGTTGGCGATATGAATCAAAGTATATATGGATTTAGACAAGCTGATTATAAAAATATCATTAATTTTGAAAACGACTATAAAGATTGTTTAGTTATAAAATTAGAGGAAAACTATCGTAGTACCAATAACATTTTAAATGCTGCTAATTCGGTAATTGCTAACAACAAGGAAAGAAAAGATCTACGTCTTTGGAGTGAGCATGGAGATGGAGTAAAAGTAAAATACATTAGAAGTTATGATGAACGACATGAAGTTACAATTGTTATAAATGAGATAAGAAAGCTTCTTGAAGAAGGCTATAAGAAAAAAGATATTGCTGTTTTATATCGTACTAATGCCCAAAGCCGTGTAGTAGAAGAAGGTTTTCTAACAAGCAATATTCCATATCGTGTTGTTGGAGCATATTATTTCTATAACCGTAAAGAAATCAAAGATTTAATTGCTTATTTAAGACTTATTTATAATCCTCATGATGAAATAAGTTTAAGAAGGATAATCAATGTTCCAAAAAGAGGTATTGGAGAAGCAGCAATAAAGACTCTTGAACAAACAGCTATTCTTAATGGAACAAGTATGTTTGAATCATTAAGTACAAAAAAAGAACTTGAATTTAAAGAGCTAATTGAAGCACTTATTAAAGATTCAAATTCTATGAGTTTAACGGAATTAATCGATTCTATTCTTGAAAGAACAGGATTAAAAAATGAACTTGAAGTAGATAAAAGTCTAGATTCAGAATTAAGGCTTGATAACTTAATGGAATTTAAATCAATTACAGCATCATTTGAAGAAAAAGAAGGATGTGTTAACTTAGGTGATTTCCTAAATGAGATAAGTTTAATCGCCGATGTATCTGAACATAAAGAAAGTGATGATGAAGTTACTTTAATGACAATTCATTCAGCTAAAGGACTTGAATTTACAGTTGTATTCTTAATTGGAATGGAAGAAGGTATATTTCCACATGCTAATTCACTTCTTGAAGATAATGGCTTGGAAGAAGAAAGAAGACTTTGCTATGTTGGAATTACTCGTGCAAAAGAAATACTTTATTTAACAAATTCAAAACGAAGAATGTTATATGGTAAAGATACAATGAATCCACCTAGTAGATTTATTGATGAAATCAAAAGTGATTACATTGAAAGAATTGATACAATCAAAGATGAAACTAAAAAAATTGAGTCAAGCGATATGTATATTGAAGGATCAAATGATGATTTAAAAGTTGGAGATACTATAAATCATGATACACTTGGTATAGGAGTTATATTAAGTGTTGATGGCTCTTTAATTGAAGTAGCATTTAAAACGGGAATAAAAAAACTTATGAAGAACCATAAGAGTATAAAGAAAGTATAAAAAAAGCACATGTGTAGATCAGAACACATGCGTTTTTTTTATTTAGCAGTGTATAATAAAAATGTAAACTCTATAGAAGTTTAATATATTAAGTGATAATATATAATTAGAAATGAAGAATTATTAGCACGAATAGAAGGTGATAAAGTGAAGGCAAACAAGAAAGGTGATGTCAACTTAACTCATGATGAATTGGATGCATTATTGGATAAAGAAATTGGCCATGGTACCGATGGAAGGGTCATACGCTTTGACAGAAATCGATTAATTAAACTTTATCATAAGTATGTTAGATCATATAAAAATAAGAAAAAAGCAATTGCAACTGAAGATGACTCTGACATGAAGATATATCATAAAGGAGAATATAAAAAAGCTGATGATGTTTTTGACATGTTTAGATTTTACGTAACCGAAGAAAATGGGTCATTCATAAGAATCCGAAGTGGAGAAGAAGCTATAAAATCTGCACAAGAAAGGCAAATGAGAGTTACACATACGCGTCTTCCACAAAACTCCGTATATATAGATGGTAAATTTGCAGGTTGTACTTTGCTAACTATTAGAGGAATACAAATACATAAGTTAATAGGGTTACCATTTGTACTAAAAAAGAAAATAATGAAAAAAGTGTTATACAATGTAAAAGAATTGATGGATAACTATATATATCACATAGATTTAAATAATTCGCCATTTACAAAGAATAGTTGTTATATAAATGATGAAGGAGAAAGTGAACTTGTTGGTCACTCCCATGTGATTATAAATCCAGTCACTTTAAAACCACAATTAATAGATTTAGATGGTAAATCTACCGTATATACAGACTCATACTCAAAGACATTAGAACATCAAAGTTTAGCAACATTTAATAGACTTATGATTGAATTTATGCTAGGAATAGATTTGGATGAATATACTGATGAAGAAGATTTAGCATATATTTTAGAGAAAATTGGAATAGATGTTGAGTATATTGATATGCTTGCCAGCAGTAATATGTCTTATGAAGATTTGAACAATTTCCTTGATTCAACTCATGGAATAAAAAGAATTTAATTACAATGCTTAAGCACTTATTTAATGAACTAATAAGTGCTTTTTTTGACAAATTAATAAGGCATTCATGGTATAATATTTATAGGTGAACACAATGGATAGATATAACGAATTAGTAGATCTTTTAAATAAAGCAAATTATGAATATCATGTTTTAGATAATCCAGAAACATTAACGGATGAAGAATATGACAATTACTTAAGAGAAGTATATGAGATGGAAGAAAAGGATCCAAGTATCATAAGAGAAGATTCTCCAACTCATAAAATTGGTGGAGTAATTCTAGATAGTTTTAAAAAAGTTACTCATAATATTCCAATGATGAGTCTTGCTGATGTTTTTAATGAAGATGAGATAACAGAATTTGATAATAGAATAAAAAAAGAAGGGTTAAATCCTAAATATGTATGTGAACTTAAAATCGATGGATTATCTGTGTCTTTAAAATATGAACATGGTGTTTTAAAAAGTGCTGCGACTAGAGGCGATGGAGTTGTTGGTGAAGATATTACTCACAATGTAAAAACAATTAAACAAGTTCCTTTAAGACTAAAACAAGATATCGATATTGAAGTTCGTGGTGAAATTTATATGAGTCGTGAAACACTTTTAAAAATCAATCATGAAAGAGAAAAAAATGGTGAAGTACCTTTTAAAAACTGTCGTAATGCAGCAGCTGGTTCCATAAGACAACTTGATTCAAGTATAGCAGCTAAACGAAATCTTGAAGTTTGGATATATCACTTACCAGACCCAGAAGATTATGGAATTAAAACTCATCATGAAGCGCTTGAATTTATGGCTTCTTTAGGATTTAGAACGAATCCTAATAATAGACTTGTTAATAATATTGATGAAGTTTTTGAATTCATTCATGAAAAAGCTGAACTTAGACCAAAACTACCATACGATATTGATGGAGTAGTTATTAAAGTTGATAACTTAAAAGAACATGAGATTTTGGGAAATACAATTAGATATCCTAAATGGGCCGTGGCTTATAAATTTCCTGCTGAAGTAGTATCAACAAAACTTTTGGATATTAAGTTCACTGTAGGAAGAACTGGCGTTGTAACTCCAAATGCTATCCTAGAACCAGTTATGATTATGGGTTCTTTAGTATCCAAAGCTACTTTACATAATGAAGAATATTGTTTATCAAAGGATATAAGAGTTGGTGACACTGTAAAAGTTATAAAAGCTGGAGATGTTATTCCAAGGGTTGAAGGCGTTGTAAAAGAATTAAGGCCAATAAATTCAGAACCTTTTATCTTTACTAGAACATGCCCAATGTGTGGAAGTGAACTTGTTAAAAGAGATGCTGCCTACTACTGTGTAAACGACTCATGCGATAAGAAAAATATTGAATCACTAATTCATTATGCATCAAGAGAAACCATGAACATAGATGGTTTAGGAGATGCAATAATTGAAGATTTTTACAATTTAGGTTATCTAACTGATATATCTTCAATTTATCATTTAAATAATTATAAAGAAGAATTAAAACTGCTTGAAGGTTTTGGAAATAAATCCATTGAAAACTTATTAACTTCTATTGAAGAATCTAAAAATAACTCCTTAGAAAAAGTTTTATTTGCTCTAGGAATACGTTATGTAGGAAAAAAGAATGCTAAAATTCTTGCAAGTCACTATAAAACAATTGATGCTCTTGCTCAAGCAAATTATGAAGAGTTGAAATCTATAAGAGACATAGGTGAAGTTATCGCTAAAAGTGTTGTTGATTATTTTAATGATGAAGAAAATAAAAAATTAATTGAAAAGCTTAAAGAAGTGGGAGTAAACTTTGACTATAAAGTAAAAACATCTGAAGAAGAAAGCGTATTTACAGGACGTACTTTCGTGCTTACTGGAACTTTAGATTCCATTACTCGTGATGAGGCAAAAGAAAAAATTGAATTTTTAGGTGGAAATTGTACTGGCTCCGTTTCTAAAAAAACGGATGTAGTTATTGCTGGGCATGATGCCGGTAGTAAGTTAACAAAAGCACAAGAGCTTGGAATTACTATTTGGGATGAAGAGAAATTTTTAAGTGAATTAAGCCAAAATTAGAATACTTTTAATTTTAATATATATGTAGTATAATGAATATACTAAAGTTTTTGGGGTGAAAAGAATGTTAAAAAAACTAAAAAATTTTTATAAAAACAATCGTATTTATTCAATATTGATGATCATTTCATTGGTTTGTTTAATTTTGATGGCTAGTGGTGTTGTGATATATTTTGTTAATCAAACTGTATCAAGTCCATATGGACATAGACTAGATGATATCAAAAATCACAACATTGATTCAGCTATCGAAGATTTAAAAAATTACTATAAAGATAGTAAAGGTGTAACAAACTCAAATGTTAGAGTTCAAGGAAGAATAATTTATATTGATGTTGAAATGGAAAAAACAACTTCTAATGAAACTATTCAAAACTTAGCAGTTGGTTGTCTAGAGAAAATTCCGGATACTGAGAAAACATACTATGATATTCAATTCATATTTAAAAGAGAAGGATTAACTCCATATCTTGGAAGTAAATCAGCAAGTAACACAGTTATCTCTTGGGCAAATTATTCAGTAGATACTACAACAACTTCGACAACCACTAAAAAGAAATAGGTGAGTTATGAAAAAAGTAAAACGAGTATTAATAATAATCGGAATAGTTGCAGTCGTAGTAGGATTTGCATTTTTCGGATTATACAAATTAATAGTTGATGAAAATGCTTTATCTATCAAAGAAAAAAAATGGATAGATGAAAATAGTAGCAATGTAATATCATTATCAATTCCTAATGATGTACCAGTATTTGGAAATACTGGAGCCGGTGTGTTTTTTGATTTTTCCGATTATTTAGCTAACGATTTAGGCATAAAGATTAACAACAATACAGTTTCATATCTAACTTCAACTACAGGTTATGGATTTACTATAAGTGACAAGTTTGATAAAAATGAGCTTTTAATGTTTAAAGATCATTTTGTTCTTATAAGCAAAAACAGTGGAGTAGTTGACGCAGGTGATGTTGTAAGTTTAAACTTAGGCGTATTAAACAACAATAAAAGTCAAATAGCTAATTATTATGGAATCAATGAAACAACATTAAAAAGCTATGATGCAATTTCTAAAATAATTGAAGATTTAGGAAATGGTAACTTAAAATATGCATTAGTTCCATTAAACGAATATAAAGATCAAATAATAGAAAACAACATTAATATTTTATACCATGTAAGTGATTTAAATAAATATTATTATTTCCGTTTAGGTGATAATGAAATGATAAATTCCATATTTAAAAAAGAGTTCTTATCATGGAAAGAAAAAAAATATTCAAAATCTTATGGTAAACATAACTATCAATTATTTATTGATAAATTAGGTATATCAGAAGTTGATGAAGAAAATTTCTCAAATAAGACTTATAAATATGGATTTGCCGAATACCGTCCATATGAAGTTTTAACAAGTGGTTCATACGGAGGAATAACTTCAGAAATCTTAAATGATTTCTCTAAATTTGCAAATGTTGATTTTACTTATCGTAAATACAAAACACCTAATTCTTTAGCCGAAGCTGCTATAAAAGGTGATATTGATTTATACTATAACTACTATAATTTAATAACTAATTATATTGATACTGGTGCTGTAAAGAAAATAAAATATTACGTTATTGCACATAACAACATTGATTTATCACTTACAAATATAAGTGGACTATCAAACCAAACTGTTTATGTTCTTGAAAATTCATATCTTTCAGATATTTTAAAGAACAACAAAGATATAAACGTTATTACGTATAAAAACAATAATGAATTAACTAAGATAATTAAGAAAAAAGCGATAATATTAGTTGATGAATCTGAATATAACTATTACATCACAAATAAAACTAATGAATATACTGTAAGACTTGCTGGAACTTTAGAGGAAAATAACTACACATTTAGATATAAAAATGCCAGCGATACTTTCTATTTATTATTTAATGCTTACACTAAGACATTAGATCCAAGTGACATAGTTAGAAAAGGTATTTCTTCATACAATTATGTAGCGAAAAAAGGCTTAATCGTTGGAACAATCGCCAAATATTCTATTATTGTTATTATTATAGCTTCATATATATTTGTATTAAGAAAGAAAAAAGAAAAAGCTATAAAGATAAATACAAAAGTAAAAAAGGAAGATCGAATTAAATATATTGATTTACTTACTTCTTTAAAAAATAGAAATTACTATAATGAAAAAGTTAATTTATGGAATAAAAATACGATTTATCCACAAGCATGTATAGTTCTAGATATTAATGAACTAAAGGCTTTAAATGATACTCTTGGACATGAAGAAGGGGATAAACTAATTCAAAGAGTTGCTAACGCTTTAATAAAAACTCAAATTGATAATTCAGAAATAATGCGTACAGATGGTAATGAATTTTTTGTATATTTAGTTGGATACCCTGAAAAACAAGTGCTTTCTTATATTAAAAAATTAATAAAAGAATTCAAAAAGTTAGATTATGAACCAGGAGTTGCAATGGGATTTTCTATGATTGAAGATGACTCAAAATTAGTAGAAGATGCATTTAATGAAGCTAGTATAAAGATGCGTGATAACAAAGAGGAATCTTATGAAAAGAAGAATTAGTAAATTTAATAAGAAAGCAACAGAACAATTTAAAAATTTAAAAAATTACATATTAAAAATAATTGAGATAATAAAGAAACCTGAAATGGGAATACTACCAGGACAACTTGCTTTCTTTATTATCTTATCCCTTGTTCCTATCATAACTTTATGTGGTTTTGGAGCAGGTTTATTCAATATTAATATGGACACAATTATTGATATTCTTGATAATATTATTCCAACTGGAGCAGAATTCTTAAAGCCATATTTAACTGGTAATACAATTGATTTAAAACTTGCATTGATATTCTTATGGATGTTTTATTTAGCAAGTAATGGATGCAATACGGTTATCCTAATAAGCAATCAAATTTATGGTATTAATCAATCAAATTGGATAAGAAGAAGAATCAAAGCTATATTTATGACTTTTGGAATAGTAGTTATCATAATCTTCTTACTTGTATTTCCAGTATTTGGTAAGAAAATACTAGAGTTATTTGAATTTACTAATATTAGTTCCACGATAAAAGAAATATTTAACATATTAAAAGGCCCACTAACATGGCTTGTAATGTTTGTATTCTTAAGAGGAATATACGAGATCGCTCCCGATAGAGTCAGAAGAAATTCCCACATCAACACAGGAGCTATATTTACAACCATTGGTTGGATAATTCTAACATGGTTCTATAGCCAAATATCAACCAATATGACAACATACAATATCTTCTATGGAGCTTTATCAAATATCGCAATACTAATGTTATGGCTATATTTTATGTCATTCGTGTTTGTTATTGGTCTTTCACTAAATTATGGTGAAGAGATGGAACAAGAAAAAGTTTTAAATGAAAATCGTCCTTTAAAAGTGGTAAAAGAACGTAGTCAAAATAAAGATACTGAAGAATAAAAACTTCAGTATTTTTTATTCAAAAATAGGCATATTTATTGTATAATATATCTTACTGGAGGTTATGGTTATGGAAAAGCTAAGCGTTAAAAGTATGTCTATCGATATTGATTTAACCTTACCAGTTATATCCGTTCTTGGTCCAACGAATTCTGGTAAAACATATTTTTTAAAAAAACTAATAAACGTAATTCCTAATCATGACGTATATCTTGATGATATTTTAATAAGTGAGTATGATATAACTTATTTAAAAAATAATATTGTAGTTGTTTTAGATGATGATACTTTCAAATGTGAATATGTGGCTGAAGAACTTCATTATTACTTATCTAAACTGGGTTATAGAATAGATGAGATTACGAATAAGATAAATGAACTTGCAAAATTCTTCAAAATAAGCAATTTATTAAGCGAAAGAATTGATCTTTTAACAATTGAAAAACGTATACTTATAAAAATTCTTGCACTTCTAATTATAAAGCCTCAAATATTTGGAATTGATAATCTACTAAGTTATTTAAATGAGACTGACAAAAAAAACTTAATTACTTTCTGTGCTTCTAATAAGATAACGTTAATAAATTGTACAAATAATGGAGAAGATTTGCTTATAAGCGATAAAGTATTATTGCTTAATGATATGAAAGCTATTTTTTATGGCGATAAAAAAGAACTATTAAATGGTAATACAATTCTACCTTATATCGGTATAAGTCTTCCATTTACAGCCGAGATGTCTCAAAATTTAGTTCTTTATGGTATTCTTAATAAAGTATATCTTGATGAAAAAAAGTTGGTGGATAAAATATGGAAGTAGTAGTAAGTTTGAATAAACCATCTCGTTTTAAATATCAAACAGTTGGAGTAATTGGAGATATCAACGATTTGTTAAATGAAGGTTTTGATATAGAAGGTCTTATGTATGACGATAATTGGACCGTAAAAAGATTTTTAAATGGTTTTCACTTTAAAATAAATGAACGAATTGTAACTCTTTTTAATATGTTAGAACTAGATTTAGATTTATTAAATAAAAAAATAAAAAATATATCTAAAACTGATTTTAAGTTTGTTTTACTAACTTTTGCTATACTTAAAAACTATAAAACGATAATCTTTGACCATATGGATTTAAATATGAGTCATAAGGACAGAAAAAAACTTCTTAGTTTTATAAGAAAAATAAAAAATGATGAATTAACTTTTATCTTTTTATCAACAAATATGGAATTTCTTTATAAAGCAAGTGATCATTTGATTATTTTTGATGAAGGAAAGATTGTTTATGATGATTTAATAGATGATGCATATAATGAATCTATTATTGATTCAAAAATCATTAAGTTTATTAATCTAGCAAATAAAAAAGGAGCAAATTTAATTTATACATTTGATAGAAAAGAACTTTTAAAGGATATCTATAGGAGTGTGATGTAATGCGTTACTTAGCAAGTGTGAGCTATGATGGTTCAAAATTTTATGGTTTTCAACGACTAAAAAATAAAAAGTCGGTTCAAGGTGAACTTGAAAAAGTTTTAACTCATATAAATAAAACAATAGTTTTAGTAAAAGGAGCTGGAAGAACTGATCGTGGTGTTCATGCAATTGATCAAAAAATACACTTTGATTTAAATATCAAAATTGATATACCACATTTACTTCTAGCAATTAACAGTAGATTAGATCCAGCTGTACGAGTTAATTACATTGAAGAAGTGTCAAGTGACTTTCATGCTAGATTTGATTGTATTCAAAAAAAATATCAATATATCATAAATATGGGTGAATATGATTTATTTATAGACGATTATGTTTATAATTATAATAAAAAATTAAATATCAAGAATATGAAAAAAGCAAGTAAATACCTACTTGGAGCACATTCGTTTAAAGTATTTACTTCTGGAGAAAGAGAAAACTATAACTCTATAATATCCAAAGTTGATTTCAAAAAATGCGGTAATATGTTATATATTACATTCACAGGAGTAAGTTTTTATCGATATATGGTTAGAAACTTAGTAGGAGCATTGCTTTTAGCTGGAGAAGGACACATGCCAACAACAGGTATAGAAGAGATGCTAAGTCAATCAAAAAATATCTATAATTACATGACAGTTCCTGCAAATGGTCTTTATTTAATGGAAGTTAAATATTAATAAAATATATATTTATTCATATAAATTTAGTATATTAACAAAAAGGCAAAAAAAATGTTTGACATTTACAAGGACATAGCATATAATTTTAACTGGTACATTTTTTAAATTCAGATATTGGATTCGATGTGGGAAGTTGATGAAGATAGGAATTTTTGAAAGGGAAAAATATTATGAAAAACACATTTATGCAAAAGAAAGAAACAGTAGAACGTAAATGGTATGTGTTAGATGCTACTGATTTACCTTTAGGTAGAGTTGCTACTAAAGCTGCTCATATGCTAAGAGGAAAACATAAAGTAACATTTACACCTCATATCGATTGTGGAGACTACATCATTATAACTAATGCTAGTAAAGTTAAATTAACTGGTAATAAGTTAAATGATAAAATGTATTATAATCACTCAGGATATACTGGTGGATTAAGAGAAAGAAATGCAGCTGAGATGATTGAAAAATATCCAGTTGAAATGGTAGAAAGAGCTGTTAAAGGAATGCTTCCTCATAACCGTTTAGGAAGACAAATGGCTAAGAAGTTATTTGTTTATGCAGGTGATGCTCATGAACAACAAGCTCAAAAACCAGAAAGCATAAGTTTATAGGAGGTAAGGAATAATGAGTAAAGTTATAACAGCTACAGGAAGAAGAAAATCAAGCGTAGCACAAGTTAAAATGGTTCCAGGAACTGGTAAAATTATCGTTAATGGAAAAGATGTAAATGAATACTTACCTTTTGAAGTTTTAGTTATGGACTTACGTCAACCATTAGTTTTAACAAACAATGAATCAACTTTTGATATCACTGTTAATGTTAAAGGTGGCGGATTCTCTGGACAAACTGGAGCAATAAGACTTGCTATTACTAAAGCATTACTTGAATATGATAAGGATACTGATCCATCAAGTGAAACTGCTTATAGAAGAATCTTAAAAACTGAAGGATTCATTACTAGAGATCCAAGAGTTAAAGAACGTAAAAAATATGGTCTTAAAAAAGCTCGTAGAGCACCACAATTCTCTAAACGTTAGAATAAAATTTCTTTTGAACCCTATAAACTTTGTGTTTATAGGGTTTTTGCGTTTTAATATTAGTTATAATAATTTTAGTAAATAAAATATAGTTTTGAGTTAACAAATTAAAGAAAGTGGGATGCAAATGAAAATATTTGTTTATCTAGATGAAAGTGGTTCGATTCACAAAAATAGTAGTACTAAATATTTTGCTGTTGGGGGATATTTTGCCTTCCTGCAAGACAAAAACAAGATTTCATCTTTATACAAAAGGGTTAACAAAGATATTAAAATCAGAAGAAATATACCTTTTGATAAAGAAATAAAATCTTATAACATGAAAGATGAAGAAAAAATAGAAATTTTCAACAAAATTCAAGATATTAATACATTTTATGGATGTGTTAAAATTTTTGAAAAAGATTCTATGAGGAAAGAAATAGTTGAATCTAATATATTTTTTAATTATGCAGTCAAATTATTGTTTAAAGATTGTATTTTACCACTTCTTAATTTAAGCCAAATAAACACGAATGTTGAATTTATAGTTAGTATTGACAATAGAAATATAAGAGTTGGTGATTTAAATAATCTCGAAACATATTTAAAGACAGAATTTTGCTTACAAAATTTTGATTTTAAGATCACTTATTATGACTCATCAACTAATTTTGGTATTCAACTAGCCGATTTAATAGTTAACACTTTTTATAATGTATATAAAGACAGAAAAATTGTAGAAAAAATTTTACCAGCTTTAAAAGGCAAAAATTTTAGAATAAGTTTATTTCCAGGATATAAAATAAAGGGTAGAACTCAAAAAATTGCATATAATGATAATGAGGATGTTTGACATATTATAAAATATATGTTAATATTTCCTTACAAGACCTGAGGTAGGTAGCTAAAAGCTAAACGTATGTTAAGTACGTTGCCCCTCAGGCATTTTTTTTATATTCAAAATCTTTTATTTTGGTATGATGAACTAACTTTGAAGTTTTGCCAAAATCCTGCTTTTTCTTGCATAAAATATGTATTTATCATAAAATAAATTTGGGTGATGAGATGAAAAAGATATCTTTTGCTGCTTTGCTTACAAGTTTTATAATATCATTATCTCTTATCGTAGGTTCTACAATTGAAAACTACGGATCTATAAGATATTTAGTTGATTCTATTCATTTCATCGGTAACTTTATAGACTTTTTAGTTCATTTAATTGTTTGGTATTTTATCGTTATCGCCATATTTAAGCTATTAAAAAGAAAAACAGCGATAAATAATAAAGTATTTAAATTTATATTTAATGATCATCCTTTACTAATGGTTTTTATTCTTTTATTTTTAATTGGATTACCAATTGTTATAACATTCTATCCTGGTCCAGTTCAATGGGATGGAATGTGGCAATTAAATTATTATTCGGGAGTGCTTCCATGGAGCAATCACCATCCAATATTCTCAACTTTTATTTTAGGAACATTTCAAAAAATTGGGTCGATTGTAGCTGATGATAATTTTGGAATATTCTTATTTACTTTTACTCAATATACTTTGTCTTGTTTCATATTTGCAAACATCATTGACTTTCAAAACAAATTAGGAACATCTGATATAATCAAACTATTAACATTTTTATTTTTTGCATTAAGCCCATCATGGTATCTTTATGCTTATACATTTATGAAAGATACTTCATACTATCTAATATTTATTATTTTCTTTATCAATTACATAAAATTTTTCTATAATGAAAGCGATAAAAAAAGTATCATAATCTTATTAATTTCGTCATTACTTTTAATACTTATTAGAAATAATGGAATATATGTTGTAAGTGTATCGTTTCTAGCGTTGTTATTCTTAAAACCAGATTATAAAAAAATATCAATTTCTTTTGTTGTTTTATTCTTTATTATTCAACTTATTCTTAATACCGTCATTAAGATGAATGGAATAGAACCAAGCAATATTCGTGAAACTTTATCAATACCAGTTCAACAAATTGCTAGATATACAATTTATAATAATCTAACAGAAGAAGAAAAAGAAAAAATATCAAAGGTATTTATGTATGATGAAAATGATTTTGCTGAAAACTATAATCCTGATATATCAGATCCAATTAAGGAAAGTTTAGTCATTGAAACGAAGTCTGATTTAAAAGAATTTTTATCTCTTTGGTGGAGTTTGTTAAAAAAAGATCCTGTTACTTATATAGATGCAACTCTTAATAACACATACGGATATTTTTATCCTTATAAAGAAGATGTAAAAGAAAGCATTGGTTATTTTAGAGTTGTAAATAACAAAAAAATAAATAAGGGAAATTTTGATTTTCACATGAATAAAAAATATAAAAAATTTAGAAAAGCATTTGAAGAAAACTTTTATCAATTAAGAAGAAGTAAGTATATAAGATTTATATATAATACAGGAACATATTTTATTGTATTGGTAATCATTTTAGGCTATTCTCTATATATAAAGAGATATGATTATTTAGTCATAAGCATTCCTTTACTTTTAACTTATGCATTCTGTATTTTATCACCAGTTAATGGATATCTTAGATATATGAATCCGCTTATTGTGTGTTTACCAATAATGATTTCTCTTGTGACGTCAACTAAATATAACAAGAATTAATTTTCTTGTTATTTTCATTTATTTATATTATACTACTTAGTGAATTTTTATGGAGGGCATATGGATAATGTATTAAAGTTTATTGATAACTTGAATATAAATGAAAATGATACGGTTGTTGTTTCATGCTCTTATGGACCTGATTCGATGTATATGCTTTATATCATGCACACCTATTATAAATGTAAGGTTGTATGTGCTCATGTTAATCATAAAATGCGTCAAGCTAGTGAACAAGAATTTATTGATTTAAAATCCTACTGTGACAAAAATAACATTATATTTGAGGGAACAGAAATTCTTAACTATGAAGAATGTGATAATTTTCATGAGTATGCAAGAAACTTTAGATATGAATACTTTGAAAGTATTGTAAAAAAATATCATGCTAAATATTTGTTTACTGCTCATCATGGTGATGATCTAATGGAAACGATCCTAATGCATATTTTAAGAGGTGGAAGCATTTATGGTTATTCAGGCTTTGATTTCCTAGTTGATAAAGGTGATTATAAAATTGCCCGTCCTCTTATTTACTTATCAAAAGATGAAATAGAAAAGTACGATAAAAAATTAAATATTCCTTATGCAATTGATGAATCCAATTTAGAAGATCATTATACTAGAAATCGTTTTAGACATCATGTACTTCCATTTTTAAAAAGTGAAGAAAAAGATGCTCATTTAAAATTTTTAAATTTTGCTAATAATTTAAAAGAATGTACTAATTTTTTAGATAATTATGTATATTCAATAATTGATAAGATTTATGTTGATAAAGTTCTGAATTTAAACGAATTTAAAAATCTTGATATTTATATTAAAAAAGAAGTTATTTATAAAATATTAATGCGTATTTATAATAATAATTTGAGTTTAATAAATAGTAATCATGTTAAAAATATTTTAGATTTAATTGAAAGTGGTAAGCCAAGTGTTAGTATAAATATTCCAAATAATATATGTGTCTTAAAGGAATACGATAAATTAATATTTAATTACAATAATAATATAAGTGCATACGATTATGTTTTAACTAATGAAGTTATAACACCTTATGGAAAGATAACAAAAGTTTCATCAACTGATGACACAAGTAACAATACCATAAGATTAAATAGTTCAGATATAGTTTTGCCAATTCATATAAGATGCAAATCTGATGGAGATAAGATGCAAGTCAAAAACATGACAGGTTCAAAGAAGATAAGTGATATATTCATTGATTCCAAAATTCCAAAACAAGAAAGAAATACATATCCAATAGTAACTGACCATAAAGGTAAAGTTCTTTGGATACCTGGAATTAAAAAAAGTAAATTTGATATGGCAAAAGATAAAGTATATGATATAATATTAAAGTATGAAAAAGGAGAGAAATAATATGAATAAAAAAGTTAATACAAAACAAACTATTCCATATATAATGTTGATTGCAATAATCGCGGTTGTATTAATAATGTTTAGCTTTAGTGGTTCAACTGTAAAAGAGCTTACATATGATGAACTTATTACAGAATTCTCTAAAGGAAACGTTACTGAAATAGTTACTTCTGAAAGAAGTGCAGCTGGTTATTACCAAATAACTGGAAAATTAAAGAATTACAAAAAAGGTGAGTATTTCTCTACAAAAGCTCCACTTTCAGAAACTGTTACAGAAACATTAACAACATACTATACAACTAATGATTTTAAATGGACAGTAGAAAAGAATCCAGAAAACAATAACTGGGTAGCAATACTTATAAATGTTGTGCCAATGGTTATAATCGTTGGTGGAACAATAATACTTTTCACTAAACTATCAGGATCTAACAAAAATAGTATGGATTTTGGAAGAAGTCGTGCTAAATTAAGTGAAGATGGTGGAAAAGTAAGATTTAAAGATGTTGCTGGACTTGATGAAGAAAAAGAAGAAGTTGCTGAGTTAATTGACTTCTTAAAAAATCCTAAGAAGTTCCAAAAACTTGGAGCTCGTATTCCAAAAGGTGTTTTATTAGTAGGTCCTCCAGGAACAGGTAAAACATTACTTGCAAAAGCTGTAGCTGGAGAAGCAAATGTTCCATTCTATTATATAAGTGGTTCAGACTTTGTTGAATTATTTGTAGGAGTTGGAGCAAGCCGTGTAAGAGATATGTTTAAACAAGCTAAACATTCTGCTCCTTGTTTAATATTTATCGATGAAATCGATGCTGTTGGACGTCAAAGAGGAACTGGTTTAGGTGGCGGACATGATGAAAGAGAACAAACTCTAAACCAATTGTTAACTGAAATGGATGGATTTGGAGCAAATGAAGGAATAATTATCATTGCTGCAACAAACAGACCTGATGTATTGGATCCAGCCTTATTAAGACCAGGAAGATTCGACAGACAAGTTACAGTAAGTTTACCAGACCAAAAAGCTCGTCTAGCTATTCTTGAAGTACATGCTAAAGGTAAAGTATTTGCACCAAATGTAAATCTTGAAAACTTATCACATCGTACTCCAGGATTCAGTGGAGCTGATCTAGAAAACTTACTTAATGAAGCTGCGCTTTTAGCAGTAAGAAGAAATAAATCAGCCATTACAATGGATGACATCGATGAAGCAACTGACCGTGTATTAATGGGACCAGCAAAAACAACTAGAAAAATTACTGACAAAGAAAAAAGACTTGTTTCTATTCATGAAGCAGGACATGCAGTTATTGGACTAAAACTAGAAGATGCTGATGATGTTCATAAAATAACAATTATACCTCGTGGTATTGCCGGAGGTTATACAATGATGCTTCCAAAAGAAGAAAAGATGGCAGTAACTACTAAAAATGAATTACTTGCTCAAATAACTGGTTTATTAGGTGGACGTGTATCTGAAGAATTATTCTTAGGAGAAACAACTACTGGAGCAAGTGATGACTTTAAAAAAGCTACAAAGATTGCTCGTGCTATGGTAACTGAATATGGTATGAGTGATTTAGGTCCAGTTCAATTAGAAGAAAGAAGCGAAGGCGTATTCTTAGGAAGAGATTATAATAAATCTAAAAACTTCTCAGATGCTGTTGCTTTAGAAATTGACCAAGAAGTAAGAAAAATCATTAATGAATGTTATAAAAAGACAACTGAAATCTTAAAGAAAAACAAGGATTTAGTTATGGCTATAAGTGATGCTTTAATGGAAAGAGAAACAATCACAAAAGAGCAAATTGAAGAACTAGTTGCTACAGGAAAGATTAATGATGAAGTTCCTACAGATGATTTAAAAGATCTTAAAAATAAGGCAAAAGAATTAGGCATTAAAGGATATACTAAAATGTCTAAAGAAGAATTAGAAGAAAAAATTAAAGAAGCTGAGTAATCTTAGCTTTTTTTATTTTGTTGATAAGAAAGACTAAATATGTTATTATTTAGTCGGTGAGAAAATGGAAAGCTTAGTATATGCTTACTTAGGTGATGCTGTATATGAACTTCATATAAGAAATTTTTTAATAAATAAAGGTATTGCTAAAGTAAAAGATTTAGCTCGAGAAAGTTTAAATTACGTAAGTGCTACTTCTCAACGAAGAATTTTAGAAGAACTAATAAATCGTCAAATTTTAAGTGAAGAAGAAATACTAATCGTGAATCGTGGCCGAAATGCATCAAGTCATCGCAGTAAAACAACAGATATAATAACTTATAAAAAAGCAACTGGCTTAGAAGCATTAATTGGTACATTATATAAAAATAATATAGAAAGATGTAATGAATTATTAAATTATATTACAGGTGAATTATGAGAGTTTGTGGAAAAAATGTTTTTAACGAATTAAATATTAAAACTATAAGAAAAGTATATCTTGCAGATACTTTTAAAGATAAAACTATAATTGAAAAAATTAAACAAAATAAAATACGTTATGTTAATATGGATTCAAAATCAATGGATGCATTAATGAAACACAATCAAGGAATCATTATTGAAGTAGATGACTATGAATACAAAACTTTAGATGAAATTCATGGAGATCCATTAGTTGTAATGTTAGATCATTTGGAAGATCCTCATAATTTTGGAGCAATTATAAGAACTTGTGAAGCGATTGGAGTAAAGAATATTATAATTCCTAAAGATCGTGGAGTAGTTGTAAATGATACGGTTGTAAAAACATCTACAGGAGCTTTAAGTAGAGTAAATATAATTATGGTCACAAATTTAGTTAATGCCATAAATGAATTAAAAAGGGATGGCTATTTTGTTTATAGTGCTGAAGCAGATGGAGAAGATTTTAGAAAAGTAGACTATAACGATAAGAAACTTTTAGTAATTGGAAGCGAAGGAAATGGCCTTTCAAAATTAGTGAGAAACAATTCAGATGTAATAATCAGTATTCCTATGAAAGGAGAAGTAAATAGTCTAAATGCCTCTGTTGCTGCAGCTATACTTATATATGGAATAGGAGAAAAATAATGAATGAATATCCTGATAATGAGGTAGTAAATATGGTATGTGATAATGAAGAAGCAACGGATTTATTATATGAAAAGTATAAATATATAATAGATATACTATTAAGTAAATATCGTGCTGTATTAAAATATCATAATTTGGATGCTTTGGAAGTAAGACAGGATGCTATAATAGCTTTTATGGACGCTATATATAATTATAATCAGGAAAAAAATGCATCTCTTCCAACTTTTATAACGATATGTGTTAATAGAAAAATTCAAAATGTGATTAGAAAATCAAGTACTATTAAAGAAACTGTTTTAAGGGAAAGTTTTTCTTTAGATTATACGTATGGTGATGATGATGAAACTACACTTGCTGATATAATAATTGAAGAAAATAGTAATCCGGAATTAAAAGTAATAAATAAAGAAAACTACAATATATTGGTTTCTAAAATAGATGAGTCTTTAAGTCCATTTGAAAAAGAAGTATTTGATTTGATGATTAATAATTTTCAAACGGAAGAAATATCAGAGCTTTTAAACGAACCAGTTAAGAAGATATATAATACAACTCATCGTATAAGAGATAAAATAAAAAAGTTACTTGAAAATTATTGAAATTAATACTTTTGTGTGCTATATTATGTTTGTACACGAAAGTGTTTTTTTTATACAATAAAAAATAGAGGTGTGGTTATGGCAAAGAAAAACATATCTAAAGCTGATTTAAAACATGCAAAGAAAATCGAAAAAGAAGCAATTTTAAATGAAAAAAGAAAAATTGAAGAAAAAATCGATGGAAAAATTGCTGAGTTAAAAAAGAGTAAAGATAAAAATGAAAAACGCGAATTAAAAAAAGAAATAAAAGACTTGAAAGAAACTAGAGCAAACATTGGAAAAAGAGATACATATTTCAGTGAGATAAAAGCTGAAATGAAGATGGTTAGATGGCCAAACAAAACTGAGCTTGTAAAATATTCACTTGCTTGTTTAATATTTGTAGCATTTTTTGCACTATTCTTCTTCGGATTAGATGCATTATTTGCTTTAGTAAAGGATTTGATTAAATAATGGAAAAATTGTGGTATGTAGTTAACACTTATAGTGGTCATGAAGCAAAAGTAAAAGAAAAACTTGAAATGCGTGCTGAATCAATGGGATTCTCGGATTATATCTTTAGAGTTATTGTTCCAGAAGAAACAGTTGTTGAAACAATGAAAGATGGTTCTAAAAAAGAGAAAAAACATAAAATGTTCCCAGGTTATATTTTAGTTGAAATGATTATGACTGATGAAGCATGGTACATCGTTCGTAATACTCCAGGAGTTACTGGATTTATCGGATCAAGTGGTAAGGGTGCAAAACCAACACCACTTTTACCTCAAGAAATTGATCGTATTTTAATTAATATGGGTATGAGTAGAGTAGATGTTGATGCTGAACTTGAAGTTGGAACTAAAGTGTCTATCGTTGATGGACCATTTACTGGTATGGAAGGACGTATTGACTCAATCGATACAGAAAATTCTAGATTAACAGTATTAATCGATTTATTTGGTCAAGAAACACCTGTTGAAGTAGAACTTTTCCAAGTTAACGTTTCTAAATAAACAAGTATTTGCATAAATTTTAAAGAAAACAACTTTTATAGTTGTTTTTTTGTGTTTTGTGTGTTAATATTTTAAGTGCTAAATATTTTTTAGTAAGTGGGAGGGAAAATGCGGATTAGCCCAACACCACAAGCGAAAAATGCGAAAGGATGTGTTTTACGTGGCAAAAGAAATCGTTAGAAGAATTAAATTACAAATTCCAGCAGGAAAAGCTACTCCTGCACCACCAGTTGGTACAGCTTTAGGACCTGCAGGTATTAATTTACAAGAGTTCTGTACAAAATATAATGATGCTACTCGTGATAAAATGGGAGATATAATTCCAGTTGAAATCATGGTTTATGAAGATAGAACATTTGATTTTGTATTAAAAACTCCACCAGCTGCAAGCTTAATCAAAAAATTTGCTAAGATTAATTCTGGTAGCAAAAAAGGTGCTCATGAAATCGTTGCAACATTATCTAAAAATGATGTTAAAGCAATCGCTGAAATTAAATTACCTGACTTAAATGCTTATTCAGTAGAAGAAGCTATGAAGACTATTGAAGGTACAGCAAGAAACATGGGTGTTGCAGTTGAAGGTGTAAACGATGCTGAACTTGCTGAAGAAGCAAAAGAAGCAGCTATAGCTGAAAAAGAAGCAGAAAAAAGAGAAGCTGAATTAGAAGCTATGGAAGAATCAATGCAATCAACTAATGTTGATGTAGAAGTCATAACTGAAAAACAAGAAACTGAAGAATAATAAATTATCCGCTAATAAACCACGATTGGAGGGAAAAAGATGAGAAAACTAGGTAAGAAATATGTGGAAGCTTCTAAAAAAATTGAAAAGAATAAAGCTTATCAATTAGAAGAAGCAGTTAAGTTAGCTAAAGAAACTAGCATCACTAAATTTGATAGCTCAGTTGAATTAGCAGTAAAACTTAATATTGATACTAAAAAAGCTGACCAACAAATGAGAGGTTCATTAGTATTACCTAACGGAAATGGTAAAACTAAAAAAATCTTAGTTTTAGCTAAAGGTGCTGCTGCTGAAGCAGCTAAAAAAGCTGGAGCTGATTTTGTAGGAGAAGCTGATATGATTGAAAAAATCGAAAAAGAACAATGGTTTGATTTCGACGTAATCATTGCAACTCCTGATATGATGCCTCAATTAGGTAGAATTGGTAAAATTTTAGGACCTAAAGGTTTAATGCCAAATCCTAAAACTGGTACAGTTACTCCAACTCCTGAAAAGGCTGTTGAAGATGTTAAAAAAGGTATGGTTGAATACAGAGCTGATCAATATGGAAATATCCATGTAATGGTTGGTAAAGTTTCTTTCGATGAAAAGAAATTAGTAGAAAACGTACAATTTGTATTAAATACTTTAGTTAAAGCAAAACCTGCTACAGTTAAAGGAAAATACATAACAAATATTTCTTTATCTACAACTATGGGTCCTGGTATCCATGTAGATCAAGATTCTATTGACATGTAATTATTAACGTGTTAATATAAATAACGAATAAAAAAACTTATTACCGAAGACAGTAGGTGGAGGTATCCTTAATTTCCTACCGAGGGAAAGTTACATATACTTTTGTATTTAAACTTTCCAAATCGGAAAGTTTTTTTATAAATATAATAAGGAGGACATATATGGCAAGCGAGAAAATTCTTAATCGTAAAAAAGAAACTGTTAAAGAAATAACTGATAAGATAAAAAACTCTAAAAGTGTAATTCTATTCAATTATAAAGAATCAACAGTTGCTGACTTACAAGGTTTAAGAAGAGAACTTAAAAAAGTTGGTAGTGAAGTAAAAATTTATAAGAATACTCTTGTAAACATTGCATTAAATGGTATGGGTGTTAACTTAACTGAATTCTTAGAAGGACAAAACGCTATAGTATTTGGAAAAGATTTATTAGAACCTATTAAGGCAATCGATGCTTTTGCAAAAGCTCATGACAATGTTAAGATCATAACTGGTATGGTTAATGGCGAAGTTGTTTCTCTAGATGTAATTAACGATTACGCTTCTATTCCATCAATGGAAGGATTACTTACTATGTTTGCAGGTGGCTTGATAGAGCACTTAAAAAATCTATCTATTGCGCTTAATTTATATGCCGAAAAATTAGGTGACGAAAAGTAATTAGGAAAGGAATGATTTAAATGGCAAAATTATCAACAAGTGAAATTATTGATGCAATTAAAGAAATGACTATTTTAGAAGTTAAAGATTTAGTAGACGCTATGAAAGAAGAATTTGGAGTAGATCCAAGTGCTGTAGCTGTTGCTGCTGCTCCAGTTGCTGGTGCTGACGCTGATGCTGATGCTAAAAAAACTGTAGTATTAAAAGATGCTGGTGCTTCTAAAATTGCAGTAATTAAAATCGTAAGAGAAATTACTGGATTAGGATTAGTTGAAGCTAAAGGTGTAGCTGATAATGGTGGTAACATCAAAGAAAACGTTTCTGCTGATGAAGCTAATGAAATTAAAGCTAAATTAGAAGAAGCTGGAGCTACTGTAGAATTAGTTTAATTAACTGATCATTAAACTCTACTTTTGTAGAGTTTTTTTATGCTATAATGTATATGGTGGTACTATGAAAAAAATGGTGGCAGCTTGGGTAGCTATCACAACTATGTTAATCTTATCTTTGCTTTTTATTGGATTAAATGTTGAAAAACATAATAAAGAATATAAGACTTTGGAAAATGATTTGGTTGAAGCAGCTGATGTATATATAAAAACAAAAGATATTGATATTAAATTAAATGAGTCAAAAAAGATTTCAATGGATGAGCTTATTGAAGGAAATGTTATTAAAAGTGAGTCAAAAGATAAATTAAAATGTGATGGTTATGTTATAGTTAAAAAGAAAATTAATAAGCTAGATTTTAGTCCATATATTAAATGTGATGAATATGAAACAATGGAGTAATGTATTTACTCTTTTTTTCATAAAATTAACTGTAAAAAAATGTTGACTATTTTTTTATTTTTTGATATATTATAAACGCGTTTGAAATTAGGTTTTACCTCGGTAAAACTATATTTTAAGGGGAATTCGATACACCAGGAAGTGTGTACGTAGGAAGGAAAATATTATGACTACTATTAATCAATTAGTTAGAAAGAAAAGAGCTAAAAAGGTTCGTAAGGGTAAAAGTCCAGTATTAAACGTTGGATTTAACTCAATGGAAAGAAAAGCAACTGATACAAACCATCCACAAATGCGTGGTGTATGTACTCGTGTTGGTACTAAGACTCCAAAGAAACCAAACTCAGCATTAAGAAAATATGCTCGTGTTAGATTATCTAATGGACGTGAAGTTGATACTTATATTCCAGGTGAAGGACATAACTTACAAGAACACAGTGTTGTATTAGTACGTGGTGGACGTGTTAAAGACTTAATCGGTGTTCGTTATCATGTAATCCGTGGTGCTCTTGATACTCAAGGCGTTAATGAACGTAAAAAGAGTAGAAGTAAATACGGAACTAAAAAACCAAAAAAATAAAATAGAAAATAAGGAGGAAAGAAAATATGCGTAAAAGACGTGCTGAAAAGCGTGACGTATTACCTGACGCTATTTACAATAGTAAAGTAGTTACTAAGTTAATCAATACTATTATGTTAGATGGTAAAAAAGGTACTGCTGAAAAAATTCTATATGGCGCATTTGATAGAATTAAAGAACAAACTGGTTCTGAACCTATGGACGTATATAATAAAGCAATGGAAAATATTAAACCAGCTTTAGAAGTTAAATCACGTCGTGTTGGTGGATCAAATGTTCAAGTTCCAATCGAAGTAAGCGATGAAAGAGCTCAAACTCTTGCACTTAGATGGTTGGTTAATTATGCTAGAAACGGCCGTGGTAAAACTATGGAAGAAAAACTAGCAAACGAAATTATGGATGCTGCAAATGGTGTTGGTGGAGCTGTTAAAAAACGTGAAGATACTCACAGAATGGCTGAAGCTAATAAAGCATTTGCTCATATGAGATGGTAGGTGTTTTAAATGGCTAGAGATGTTAGTATTGATAAGATAAGAAATATCGGTATCATGGCCCACATAGATGCTGGTAAAACAACTACTACTGAAAGAATTTTATACCTAACTGGTATAACTCATAAAATTGGTGAGACTCATGAAGGTGAATCTCAAATGGACTGGATGGAACAAGAAAAGGAAAGAGGTATAACAATTACTTCTGCCGCTACTACTTGCCATTGGAAAGGATATAGATTAAATATTATCGATACTCCAGGACACGTAGACTTTACTATCGAAGTTCAAAGAAGTTTAAGAGTTCTAGACGGAGCTGTAGCATTAATCGATGCTCAAGCTGGTGTTGAACCTCAAACAGAAACAGTTTGGAGACAAGCTAATGAATATAAAGTTCCAAGAATGATTTGTGCTAATAAGATGGAAAAATTAGGAGCTGACTTCTACTTTAGTTTGAAGACTATTAAAGAAAGATTAGGTGCTAATGGACAACCAATCATGTTACCAATCGGAGCAGAATCAGAATATTCTGGTTATGTTGACCTAGTAACTATGAAAGCATACGAATACGATGGAACAGAAAAACAAGAATTAAAAGAAATTCCTATCCCAGCTGATATGGAAGCTAAATCAAATGAATACAGAACTAAGTTAATTGAAGCTGTTGCTGATTTTGATGAAGACTTAATGATGACATATCTTGACGGTGGCGAAATAACTGTTGATAGATTAAAAGCTGCTATTAGAAAATGTACATTATCTGTTGATTTCTTCCCAGTATTATGTGCTGATGCATTAGGAAATAAAGGTACTAGAACATTACTTGATGCAATTATTGACTACTTACCAGCACCAACTGACGTTGAAGCTATCGACTGTGTTGATAAAAATGGTAACGATGTTAAGAGACATCCAAGTGATTCTGAACCATTTACTGCTTTAGCATTCAAGATTATGACTGACCCATTCGTTGGAAGACTTTCATTCTTCAGAGTTTATTCTGGTGTACTTACAAGTGGATCATATGTATTAAACTCAACTAAGAATGAAAAAGAAAGAATTGGTCGTATTCTACAAATGCATGCAAATCAAAGAAAAGAAATTACTGAAGTTTATGCAGGTGAAATTGCTGCTGCTGTAGGTTTAAAGAACACTACTACTGCTGATACATTATGTGATGAAAAGAATCCATGTATCATGAAAGGTATGGAATTCCCAGAACCAGTTATCGACATTGCAATTGAACCAAAGAGCAAAAACGATCAAGATAAGATGGCAATCGCTATCCAAAAACTTGTTGAAGAAGACCCAACTCTAAGAGTTAAAACTGATTCTGAAACAGGTCAAACAGTTCTATCTGGTATGGGTGAGTTACACTTAGACATTATCGTTGATAGAATGAGAAGAGAATTTAACGTAGATTGTAATAAAGGTAGACCTCAAGTTGCTTACCGTGAAACTATTACTGTTCCAGGTGACTGTGAAGGTAAATATATTAAACAATCTGGTGGACGTGGACAATATGGACATGTTTGGGTTAAATTTGAACCAAATCCAGGAAAAGGATATGAATTCGTTGATGGTATCGTTGGTGGAGTTGTTCCAAGAGAATATATTCCAGTAACTGATAAAGGATTACAAGAAGCAATGCAAGGTGGTATTCTTGCTGGATATCCATTAGTTGATGTTAAAGCTACATTATTTGATGGTTCATACCATGATGTAGACTCATCAGAAATGGCATTCAAAATTGCTGCTTCTATGGCTTTAAAAGAAGCTAAGAATAAATGTAAAGCTGTTTTACTTGAACCAATAATGAAGGTTGTTGTAGACGTTCCTGAAGAATATTTAGGAAATGTTATGGGAGACTTAACAAGTAGACGTGGACGTCCACTTGGACAAGAATCTATCGGTAATACTTTAAGAATTATCGCTATGGTACCACTTTCAGAAATGTTCGGTTATGCAACTGACTTAAGAAGTAATACTCAAGGTAGAGGAACATTCCAAATGGAAAAAGATCACTATGAAGAAGTTCCTAAAAACATAGCTGAAGAAATTATCAAGAAGAATAGTGTAAATTAAGAATAATTACTTGATTTTATGTCAAGAATTAGATAAAATAAATTTGTTATAATTAAAAAAGGAAATTGGAGGAAAATATTATGGCAAGAGAAAAATTTGACCGTAGTAAACCACATGTTAACATTGGTACAATCGGACATGTTGACCATGGTAAAACTACATTAACTGCTGCTATTTCTAAAGAATTCTCAAAAGAATTCATGGATTATTCAGCAATCGATTGTGCTCCTGAAGAAAGAGAAAGAGGAATCACAATCAATACTGCTCACGTTGAGTATGAAACTGCTAATAGACATTATGCTCACGTTGACTGTCCAGGACATGCTGACTATGTTAAAAACATGATCACAGGTGCTGCTCAAATGGATGGTGCTATCTTAGTTGTATCTGCAGCTGATGGTGCAATGCCACAAACAAGAGAACATATCTTACTATCAAGACAAGTTGGTGTTCCTAAAATTGTTGTTTACATGAATAAATGTGACCAAGTTGATGACCCAGAAATTCTTGACTTAGTAGAAATGGAAATTAGAGAATTACTTGGAGAATACGGATTTGATCCAGAATGTCCAGTAATCAGAGGATCAGCATTAAAGGCTCTTGAAGGAGATCCAGAAGCTGTTAAATCAATTCATGACTTAATGGATGCTGTTGATTCTTATATTGATACTCCAGAAAGAGATACTGATAAACCTTTCTTAATGAGTATTGAAGACGTATTTACTATTTCAGGACGTGGAACTGTTGTTACAGGACGTGTTGAACGTGGTAGATTAAACTTAAATGACGAAGTTGAAATCGTTGGATTAAAACCAACTAAGAAGACTGTTGTAACTGGTATCGAAATGTTCAGAAAATCATTAGATTATGCTGAATCTGGAGATAACGCTGGTGTACTACTTCGTGGTATCGCTAGAGAAGATGTTGAACGTGGACAAGTATTATGTAAACCAGGTTCAGTTACTCCTCATACAACATTCAAAGCAAGTGTTTATGTTCTATCTAAAGAAGAAGGTGGAAGACATACTCCATTCTTCACAAAATATCGTCCACAATTCTATTTCAGAACTACTGACGTAACTGGTACTATCGAGTTACCTGAAGGTGTTGAAATGGTTATGCCTGGTGATAACGTAGAAATGACTGTTGAGTTAATTGCTCCAGTTGCACTTGAAAACGGAACTAAATTCTCTATCCGTGAAGGTGGAAGAACTGTTGGTTCAGGTGTTGTTACTGAAATCATTAAGTAATTAAACCAAATTGATTAAAAACTCTACTTTTGTAGAGTTTTTTTTGACATTAAATATAACATAAGTTAAAATTATTCTAGAGTGATACTATGAAAAATATAAGTGATATTAGTAGTACAATATTAGAACAAGTTACCAAAAAAAATCGCATACAAAGGATAATTGTATGCGTTTTAGGGTGTTTAATAATAGCCCTAGCGTATAATATCT
This sequence comes from uncultured Bacilli bacterium, assembly GCA_934101115.1. Taxonomy (GTDB): domain Bacteria; phylum Bacillota_I; class Bacilli_A; order RF39; family UBA660; genus CAG-582. Next base: position 38,809 of record CAKOPW010000010.1, read on the forward strand.
TTATTGTACCAAATAATTTAGTAACCGGTGGAGTTGGTGGATTGGCAATCATTGTTTCCAATTTCACCGGAATAAATCCCGTTATATTTATTGATATTGTTTCAGTTGCACTGATAATAATTTCATATATACTTATAGGAAAAAAGAAAACTTTTCATTCAGTATTTGGTTTTGCAACATATGCTGTACTTGCTTCTCTTACTGAGCCCCTAACAGATATTATAAAAGTTAATCTCGATTCATATCTTTTTACAGTTATAATATTTTCCATTATATCAGGTTTAGGTTATGGACTCGTTTACAAATCTGGTTTTAATACGGGTGGAATGGACTCATTAATTCAAATTTCTCAAAAATATATTCCTGTATCAACAACTAAACTCTCAAATATATTCAATTTAATTGTAATTATTATTGGAGCTATTATCTTTGGTATACCTAAAACAATTTATGCCATTATTTACCTTAAGATTGTTAATTTAGTATCCGATAAAATAATGTTGGGTACTTCCAACAGAAAAATATGCTTTATTGAAACAACAAAAACAAAAGAGATTGAAAAATACATAAAAGATGAATTAGAACTTGGTTTCACCATTATAAAAACCACAGAAAACAACCTCATAATGTGTGTTGTACCAAGTGATCGCTTTTATACTTTTAAACATGATTTACTCAAAATAGATAATCGTTGTTTTATAACAACAAATGATTGTTATACAGTTGAAGGCGGAAGTGTTAATCCTTTGATTGATTTAACGGATCTTTAAAAATAAAACAATTTAATTCAAAAATAGAACTATAACAATAAAGAAATATAAATAGAAGAATAGATACTATACCAACTATCTTAACGGTTATTGGTATGCTAACCATATTAATAAATATGAAGGATACAACATAACTTATAAACAATGCTATATAAAATAATGTAATATTATAAATTGCATTATTTTTTTTGAAAAATAATTTCTTTCCATAATAGAAAAATATGATGATTAAAGAAAAAATAAGTACCTGTATTCCTTTAATCGATAATAAATTATTGTTTAAAAGTCTCATCTTTTCAACAATAGATAAAATTAATATAGGTGTAATTCCTAACTTTAAATGTTCAAAAGTTGACTCATTTCTTGCAAAAAAGAAACCTACTAGACTGTTATTCCCACTTAATTTATATAAATAATGACCTAAAGTACCAATAATACTTGCAATTAAAAATAATAATAGTTCTAACAAAATAATCACCTATTAAATAATACTTAATAACGTCAAATAATATACATTTTATTTATAAGTTATTTACTTCATGATATAATTAACATGGTGAATTATATGAATACAGAAAACCCAAGTATAATAAAAATGTATGGAGAAGTATTAACTGATAAAGAATTTTTAACAAATCCAGCTATATCAAGAGATGAAGAAATCAATCAAATGATTTTGGCTTTAATAACTCCTGATAAAAGTGCTCTTCTTGTAGGTAAACCCGGAATAGGTAAAACAGCTTTAGTAGAGGGATTAGCATATAGAATCAGTAAAGGTTTAGTTCCTCCAATCTTAGCAGGATGGAAAATCATAAAGATTAATGTTCCAGCTTTATTAGGAAAAATCATTGTTAATGGTGTAGAAGTTTCAAAATTACAAGTTTTAATATCAGAATTAGATAATGTTGAAAAAACAATCCTTTTTATCGATGAAGTTCATTTGCTTGCATCAAGAAATACTGATGGAGAAGTTGACTTTGCCAATATGCTAAAACCATATTTGGATAGAGGAAGAATTCTTATGATTGGTGCTACAACAAGTGAAGAATATGAACAATACATTTTAAGAGATCGTGCTTTTGTAAGACGTTTTATAAAAATAGATGTTGCTGAATTGCAAGGAGATGCAGTAGTTCAAGTATTATTAGGTACAGTTCCTAAATTTGAACAAAAAATGGGAATAAAACTAAATTATTCGGATTATCAACAAGAAAAAATATTTACATGGCTTGTAAAATATACCAGTGAATATAAAAGAATTTATGAAATCCAAAGCAGATATCCTGATATATGTCTAACAATAATTTCTAGTGCTTTTTCTTATGCAGCATTTGAAGGATCACCTATTGTATCCCTAAAGCACATATATTTAGCTATGAAAAATACCAAAGCAATCTATGATGATTCTAAACAAAAAGCTATAGATGAATTAAAAACTGAATTTAGAGATTTATTTATAAAAGAAGGAATAGATCCTGATCAAATATAAAAGACTTCACGTTACTGAAGTCTTTTTCCTTGATATGAATCTCTTTTTACCATTTCTTTATCGATATCATTTAAAACACAAAATTTTTTAATTAACCAAGTAGGTTCAATCAAATCTTCTTTAACAGGATCTCCTGTAATTCTTTCAATTACTATTTTAGGATCAAGATATTCTAATTGGTTGATAACTATATCTATATATTCTTCTTTAGATAATACATGAAAATGTGTTCTGTTATATAAAGTTTCTAAAGCTGTATCTTTAATAATATGTAACATATGAATTTTTATTCCATCTATATTAAGACTATTTAAATATTTTACTGTATCAATCATCATCTCTTTAGTCTCAAAAGGTAATCCGTTTATAATGTGAACAACAACTCTGATATTTCTTTCTTTTAATTTTTTTACACAGTTTTCAAAGTTCTTTAAATCATGACCTCTATTAATTAATCTTAAAGTATCATCATGCATGCTTTGAAGTCCAAGTTCGATTGTTAAGAAAGTTTTTTTATTTAACTCAGTTAAATAATCTAAGCATTCATCACTTATTGCATCACTTCTTGTTGCGATTGATAAACCTACAACATTATCAAGTTTTAATATGGTTTCATACTTTTCTTTTAAAGTTTTTACATCTGCATAAGTGTTGGTATTAGCTTGAAAATATCCGATGTAATAAGCATCATTCCATTTTTTCAACATCATATCTCTAACTTCGTTAAATTGGGTAACTAGATCATGTTTAATATCTCCAGCAAAATCTCCACTTCCAAGTTTTGAACAAAAAATACAACCATTTGAACCATTTACTTTATTTGGACAAGAAAATCCAGCATTAAGACTTACTTTAAAAACCTTTTTATTAAACTTAGTTTTATAGAAATAATTTAAAGTTGTATAACGTTTATTATCCAAACTATATTTATACATTGAAACCACCTAATTAATAATATCATTAAAATTTTATTTATGCTATAATTATTAATAGGTGATAATTTTGAAAAAGAATATTTTAAACTTTTTAATAACTTTAATAATTGGAGTAGTTTTATTTTATATGTTTTTACCTCCAATCAACATAAGTTCACTTGCTTTTTGGACATTTGTTGTTATTCTATTATTCATCTATGGACTTCTAAGTTTTATATCATCCAATAATGTATATAAAACATTTAATGCAACAGGAACAGCTATTAATTTATCTAAAAATATATATTATGTTACTTTTGGAATTTTAGTGATTATATGTGGAGTAATACTAGTTAATGTAGCATGTTCACCACTATTCAATGCTAAAAGTTATTCTAAGAGAATTACTGTCAATGAATCAAGTGACTTTTTAAAAGATGTAAGTGAAGTTGATTTTAAATCCATTCCATTATTGGATAGAGATTCAAGTGAAAAGCTTGGAGATCGTGTTATGGGTCAAATGAGTGAGTATGTTTCTCAATATTACGTAAGTGATCAATACACTCAAATAAATTACAACAATGACATTATTAGAGTAACTCCTTTAGAATATGATGGATTTATTAAGTGGATTGCCAATAGAAAAAAAGGAATTGGTGCATATATAACGGTTAACTCTGTTAATGGAGAAGCTAAACTTGTTAAGCTTGAAAAAGGTATGCGTTATATGCCAAGTGCTTTATTTAATGAAAATCTAAAAAGAAAATTAAGATTTTTATATCCAACAGCAATATTTGGAACTTCGAAATTTGAAATTGATAATGATGGAAAACCTTATTGGATTACTCCAATTTATAAGTATACAGGGGTAAGTATGAAAACAAGAGTGGCTGGAGTTGTTATTTTAGACCCAGTAACAGGCAATGCTAAAAAATATGATACGGATAGCATTCCATCTTGGATTGATAATGCCTACAATGCTGATTTAATTATTGAACAAGTAGATGATTGGGGAACATATCGTGATGGTTTTATCAATAGTATATTTGGTCAAAAGAACGTTGTTAAAACAACTGAAGGATATAATTATCTTGCAATAAATGATGATATCTACCTATATACAGGTATAACTTCTGTACTAAGCGATGAATCAAACTTAGGATTTATTCTAAGTAATTTAAGAACGGGTAAAACAACTTTTTATCCAGTCGCAGGTGCTGAAGAATATAGTGCAATGGCATCAGCTGAGGGCCAAGTTCAACAAATGGGTTATGACTCAACATTCCCATTACTAATTAATTTAAACAATCGTCCAACTTATCTAGTAAGTTTAAAAGATGCAGCTGGATTAGTTAAAATGTATGGCTTTGTCGATGTAGCAGACTATCAAAAAGTAGTTGTAACTGATTCATCAAAAGGTATTGAAGTTGCTGCTCAAAATTATTTAGCAAGTGTTGATAATGAAATATCTGATGATCTTTTGGAGAAAAAATCAATAACAGTAAAAAGAATAACAACTGCCACTAAAAATGGAGACACATCATTCTATATAACTGATGAAAATAATAATAAATATATCGCATCAATTAAATTAAGCGATAAATTGCCATTTATAAGTGCAGGCGATAAATTAGAAATCGCATATTATAACAAAAATGAAGAAGTAGTAAATGTAGTAAAAGTATATTAATTACAGGTGATAACATGAAAAAAATTACATTAGGTTTAATCTTAGGAAATATAAATCCTGGTTTTGAATTTGATATAACACAAGGAGTAAATAAATATGCTCAAGAACATGGCATTAATATAATTACTTTTGTGTCTACGGCTACTAGTAAAGATAGCTTTGTTTCAGACTGCATTTTTGATTCCTATAAACTTATGGGAATAGATGCTTTAGTTGTAATATATGGATCTCTTACTTTGTTTAAAAATAATGTTGAAATAAAAGGCTTTTTAAACAAATTTATAGATATTCCATATGTTATTGTTCAAGATAGCCTTAAAATAGAAGGCAAATCAAACTTAATTGTTGACAACAAAAAAGGGTTAAAGGAATGTATAAGTCATTTAGCAGTTGATCATAATTGTAAAAATATTTTATATTTTTCTGGACCTAAAGACAACTATGATAGCACGGAACGTTTAGAAGCATATAAAGAAGCTATGGCCGAAAATCATTTAAAAGTAACGGAAGATATGATAACTTATGGTAATTTTGGTATAAAAATAGAAAATGAATTACGAACTCTTCTAAAGAAAAATAAAAAGGATGATGCTATCGTATTTGCAAATGATACGATGGCTTTAGCAAGCTATCCAATTTTAGAACAATTAGGATATAAAATAGGTAAAGATATTTTAATAACCGGCTTTGATGATATGTATAAAGCATCAATTGCTCATCCTGCTTTAACAACTGTATCTCAAGATCCAGTTAGACTAGGATATGAAGCAAGCAAGGAAGCCGTAAGAATGGTTAAAGAAGGTAATAACCACTTTTTAACTTTGGATACAAACTTAGTTGTTAGAAAATCTTGTGGATGTCGAAGTGAATTTAAAAAAAGTGAAGACTTAAGAAAGCTAACAGAAGATGAAATCATTGAGTATTTCTTAACTGAAAGCGCGCTTACAAGCCAATCAAATATTAACCTAAAAAAACTAAAAATGATATCAACAAATGTTTTAAAAAGGTTGAAATCTGATTATACAGCTGATGAAATAGTATATTACATAAAAAATGCAATTTTAGATGACGATCAAGCAGCAATAATAAATTATCACGATATTTTTTCGTATTTTAATACTGCAATGAAAAAATATATCACCTTTGTAAATGATCCAATCATAAAAGAAAAGACATCAACTGTTTTATATAATTTACAAACATGGTATTTTAGTTATATTACAAACAAGATGGATAATGACAATAGATTAAGATTAGATAGAATATCTAACATATCTTTAATATGCCGTAAAATGCTTAATGATCAACTTTCAAAATACGATATGTTTGAAAATGTTTTTGTTGAACTAAAAGAAATAGGGGTTAAGTCTTCATATATATGTTTGTTCAATAATAAGGACAATAATGCCGTTAATTTAGCAGCATATTTTAATGAAAAAGAAACAAATATTTATAGAAATAATGAACCAGATAGCAATATAGTATTAAATAGTTTTGTAAATGAAAAGACCAGCTCATTTAGTTATTGTTTTTCATTATCTTCAAATGAAAAAGCATATGGTTTTATAGTATGTGAAACTGATTTAACTCTTTTAAATTCAATAAAACTATTATGTGGTCAAATTGGAACACTTCTTTATGTAGAAGAAATACGTAAAAGAGAATTAAAAGCTCAAATAGATTTAAAAAAATCTTTAAGAATGATAAAGAAGCAAAATGAAATATTAAATAATATAAGTCTTTATGATGAGTTAACAAAAATTTATAATCGTCGTGGTTTTATCGAAAAATCTATTGAATTAATTAACAACAATATTGGTAATGATATTGCCATAATTTTCTGCGATTTAGACCATTTAAAAGAAATTAATGATACTTTTGGACATAAAGAAGGAGACTTTGCTATTGAAAATGCTGCAAGGTTACTAGTTAAGTCTTTACCAGAAAATGCAATTGTATCAAGACTTGGTGGTGATGAGTTTGTAGCTATGACATGCATTGATGAAAATATAACTAAAACAACTATTGAAGAAGAAATAAAGGATAACTTCACTAAATTTAATGAAACATGTGATAAACCATATTATATAGAAACATCTATTGGAGTATATCAATTTAAAGGTGAAGAATCTATATTAGTTGCAAACTTAATAAGTGAAGCGGATAAATATTTATATGAAGCCAAAAAACGTAGAAGGAAATCAGTAAAAAAATAGACAATAAGGAGTAAAAAATGAACGAATTAGTAATAAATGAATTAGCAAATGAATTAGGAATAAAAGTAAGTCAAGTAAAAACTGTCTTAAAACTTTTTGAAGAAGGAGCAACTATTCCTTTCATCGCTAGATATCGTAAAGAAGCAACAGGTGCTCTAGACGAAAACCAAATAAAAAGTATAAATGACTTATATAGTTATTATAATAATTTACTAGAAAGAAAAGAGGCTGTAATAAGACTAATTGATGAAAAAGGTCTTCTTACAGATGAATTGAAAAATCAAATACTAGCTTGTACAAAGTTAACAGAAGTAGAGGATTTATATCGTCCATATAAAGAAAAGAAGAAAACTAAAGCAAGTGAAGCAATTAAACTAGGTTTAGAGCCACTTGCTAAAATGATTATGGCTTTTCCTAAAAAAGGATCACTTGAAGAGCTTGCTAAAAATTATTTGAATGAATCAGTAAAAACAACAGAAGTTGCTATAACAAATGCAAGTTATATTATAGCTGAGTGGATAAGCGATAATGCTTATTATCGAAAAGAAATACGTAATTTTATTTATAAAAACGGAAGCATTGTATCCAAAGTAAAAAAAGATGCTCAAGATGAGAAAAAGACATATGAAATGTATTATGATTTTAATGAAGCTGTAAAATATATTAAGCACTACAGAGTTCTTGCTATAAATAGAGGAGAAAAAGAAAAAATATTAACTGTAAACATCGATTTTAATGAAGAAGAAGTCTATGCTTATTTAAATAAGAAAATAATCAAGGATTCAACATCTTTTGTCGCTAAAGTTGTAGAAGACGCGATTAAAGATTCTTGTAAAAGATTGATTTTTCCAAGTATAGAAAGAGAAATAAGAAGCGAATTAACTGAAAAAGCTGATAAGCTTGCAATTGAAACTTTTGGTGTTAATCTAGAGCATTTACTTTTAACACGACCTATAAAAGGTATGGTTGTTTTAGGTTTTGATCCCGGATATGTCAATGGTTGTAAACTTGCCGTAGTAGATAAAAACGGGTGTTATCTTGATTCATGCGTAATAAAACCATTTTTAAAAAATGCCAGTGAAGCAGCTATTGTTGGAAGCAAAATTATTGTAAAAAATCTAATAGAAAAATATAATGTAGATATCATTTCAATTGGTAATGGAACTGCTTCAAGAGAATCTGAAAGTTTTTGTGCAGAATTAATTAAAGAATATAATTTAAATTGTAAATATGTGATAACTTCTGAGGCTGGAGCATCAATTTATTCAGCTTCTAAACTTGCAATAGAAGAATTCCCTGATTTAGAAGTTGAAAAGAGAAGTGCAGTTTCTATTGCAAGAAGAATACAAGATCCACTTTCCGAACTTGTTAAAATCGATCCAAAAAGTATTGGTGTAGGTGAATATCAATACGATGTTAATCAAAAAGAATTAAACGAGAATTTGGATTTTACCGTTTCCAAAGTTGTAAATGAAGTAGGAGTCAATGTTAATACAGCATCAAAAAGTATCTTAAAATACGTTTCTGGTCTAACTAAAACAACAATTGATAAAATATATAACTATAAGGAAAAAAATAAAATAGTTGATCGAGATGAAATCAAAAATATTAAAGGCATAAGTGATAAGGTTTATGAACAATGTATCGGATTCTTAAGAGTAATGGATGGAACAAATGCCTTCGATAAAACAGGAATTCATCCAGAAAGTTATCCAATAGCTGCAAATTTATTAAATTTACTTGATTTAGATATTAAAGATATTAACACTGATTCATTTAAATCAAAGTTACAAGAAGTGAATATTAAGGATTATGTTCAAAAACTTAACACAGATGAATATACATTAAGTGATATAGTAAAAGAACTTCTATCCCCAGGATTGGATCCTCGTGATGAATTAGAAGCGCCAATTTTAAAAAGTGATATTTTACATATCGAAGATCTAAAAGTAGGAATGGAACTAGAAGGAACTGTAAGAAATGTTGCCTCATTTGGAGCTTTTGTAGATATTGGTCTTCACGATGATGGACTAGTACATATTTCTAAGATGAGTAAACAATTTGTTAAAAATCCAAATGATATTCTAAATGTTGGAGACATTATAAAATGCTATGTTGACAAAGTTGATATAGAAAAGGGTAAGGTAAATTTAAGTTTATTTAAGGAATAATTTACTAGAAAAAACATAAAATTTAAAAAAAATAAAAAAAATTTAAAAAAAGTATTGCAATTATTACACATTATGGTATAATTTAAATTGCTTACTTAAGCGGATGTAGTTTAATGGTAGAGCTTCAGCCTTCCAAGCTGATAACGTGGGTTCGATTCCCATCATCCGCTCCAAAAGATGCCCAATTAGCTCAGTCGGTAGAGCGCACGGCTGTTAACCGTTAGGTCGTAGGTTCGAGTCCTACATTGGGCGCCATTTAGTAAGTAAAAGCATGGTAAATAGCCGTGCTTTTTTTATTTAATAATATAATAATTATGATATAATTAATTACAATAGGAGTGGTCGTATATGGATTTATTTCATGCAACTGGATTAAAAAATCACAAAGCTTCATTTGATGCAACTTATAACTCTATAGAATTTAGCATTAATCAAATAAAAAATAGTTATAATGAAAAGTGGAATGAACTAAATGAAGTTAGAAAAAAATGGGCAGCCATTCAAGAAAAAATAATTTTTATAGTAAAAAGCAATGGTTTAAAATTCTCTAAATCATTAGATAAATGTACAAATGAAGAAATGATTGCTGAAATTGAAAGACTAGCCACTTTAATTCCTACAGAAAGTTTAAATTTTAAAAAGTATGCGGTTGATTTAGACCTTTATTATAACCAATTGCTGGGTTTGGCTGACGAACTTGAGCAACTTAGTAAAAAAATAAATTTAATGAATCCACAAGAAGTCGATAAAGATGAAGAACTTGTAATAGATTTAGATTATTATCGTAAAAAAAGAAATCAAACAAGTAATTCAATGGAAGTAATATCTGTCTATCCAGCAACTGAAGATATTATAAAAAGTAAAAACAAACTATTTAAGAAAAATGAAGTTGAAGAAGTTCCTTTTATAGAAGTTAATAATTTGTTAGTTACTGGAAGTGTTGTTGAAAAAACAGATCAAAAAGAGGAACCTTTCTTGGAGTATGAAATTAAAGGAAACATGACATTAGTTGATATTGCTGAATCAGTTTATGGAAATGAAGCATATTGGAGATTATTATATTTATATTCAACCAATAAAGAAAAAATCGATTCAATAGCTGAAAGATTTAATGTGGAACCTGAAGTAATATCTACCATAAAAGGATTTTTGGATGGGGTTAAATTAAGATTTCCTCTAGAACTATTTGACTTGAATGAAATTAATGAAAGAAAATTAGCATAAAGGGATTGTTATATATGAAATTTGATATAGATGAAATAATAGAATTAGTTGATGGTAAAAGGTATATTGTTGTTGACAAACTAGAGGAAAACTATGTATGGTATTACAATATTTATGAAGTAGATGATAATAATAATGTCTTAGATGCTTCATTAATTGTTAAAACTGAAATAAAAAATGGTAAAACACTAATCACTAAAACAACGAATGAAGAACTTGAAAAGATGTTTAAAGCAAGACTTAATAAAATCTTGCTTTATTTTTATATTAACTTGCATTTACCCTTTTAAGTAATAGTTGATTTGGTTAGTGTAAAGGATTTTGTGGAAAAACAAATAAAGAAGTTGAATTTATATAAATTTGACTTTTTTATTTGAATA
>CAKOPW010000011.1 GCA_934101115.1 uncultured Bacilli bacterium
CTCTACAACAAATAAATTGTATAATTTAAATATAATAGGTGTGCAATAGAAGAATAAACGACAAAAGAGATGTAAAAGAAAATAAACTCCTTGAAAATCGGGGGGGGTATTATAAAATAAAAAAGAGAATAGGTGTGTGTAAAATGAAAAAAAGAAGTGCAATAATAGTTGCAATTATTTTGATGTCCATTGGATTTGCAGCAGTAAGTACAACATTAGTAATAAATGGAAATGCAAAGGTAAGTGAAAATGAAGATGACTTTTCAGTAATCTTTACAGCAGCAAGTCTAGATGGAAAAGATGTATATTCAACAGTAGTAGATGATACAAAGAAAACAATAAATTTTACAACACCTAATTTAAGCAAAGTAGGAGATAAATCTACACTTATATACGAAATAACAAACAATTCAAGCCAATATGATGCCGAAGTAAAAGTGACATGTGTACCAAAGGATGGAGCAGCAGCAAAATATACAAGTATCAAAAATAAATTAGATAATGATGCAACAAAAGTGACATCTAAACGATCAATAAATGGAACCTTAACAATTACACTAGATAAAACTCCAGTTGAAGAAGCAACCGAGGAATATATATGTAAATTAGAATTCAATGCAGTAGAAAGAGAAACAATAGCAGAAAGTGGAACAAATTTATATAATTTAATAAAAAATAATGCTGATACAACGACTGTAATAGATTATTCAATTAGATCAGGGGCAACAGGAAAAGAAACAAATGGAATATATACAACAACAGCTACAGTTGGAAATATACCAGTATATTACTATAGAGGACAAGTGGACAACAATATAATATTTAATAACATGTGTTGGAAAATAATAAGAACAACAGAAACTGGTGGAGTAAAATTAATCTATAATGGAGTACCAGAAAATGGAACATGTAAAAATACAGGAGAAGCATCTCAAATCGGAACAAGTGCATTTAATGAAAGTTCAAATGATAATGCATATGTCGGATACATGTATGGAACAGCAGGAAGTTCAACATATGAAGCAACGCATGCAAATATCAATGATTCAACAATAAAAACATATATAGATAATTGGTATAAAAATAATTTTACAGAAGAGGAAACAAATCAATTAGAGGATACAGTATATTGTAATGACAGAAGTATGATAAGTGGAGGAAACAATAATACTTTAGGCACATCATATGGAACTATTGGTTATGGAAAAAACTCAACAGGTTATGGAGTGCTAAAGAGATCTACATATTTTACAATCAAAGTTGAACCAAGTTTAGTATGTCAAAATGAAAACGATAAATTTACAACTAAAACTGAAAATGGAAATGGTGCTTTAACATATTCAGTTGGTTTAATAACATTAGATGAAACAATACTTGCCGGATTTAATACTCATGAATCAAACTCTAATGATTATAACGATGTTAATAATTATTTAAATACAGGTTTTTACTTTTGGACAATGAGCCCTGCATATTTTACAGAAGGAGAAGCGTATGTTGGACATATTCGTTCAACAGCATATATCGATAGTGGTAGAGTTTTTACAGCTTCACCTGTGCGTCCAGTTGTATCTTTAAAAAGCAATTCAATTGTTTCTCTTACTGGAAATGGAACCGAAAATAATCCATATAAGGTCATATAGGAAGTAGGAAATATATGAAAAAGAAAAGCATGCTTATAGTAGCAATTATTTTGATGTCAATTGGATTTGCAGCAGTAAGTACAACATTAATAATAAATGGAAATGCAAAAGTAAGTGAAAATGAAGAAGATTTCTCAGTAATATTTACAGCAGCAAGTATAGATGGAAAAGATGTATATGCAACAGTAGTAGATGATACAAAGAAGATAATAACATTTGAAACAAGCGAATTAAAAACATTAAATCAAACAAGCGTGTTAACATATGAAGTAACAAACAATTCAAGTAACTATGATGCTGAAGTAAAAGTAACATGTGTACCAAAGGAAGGAACAACAGCAAAATATACAAGTATCAAAAATAAGTTAGATAATGATGCAACGAAAGTCTTAGCAAAAGAAAGTATAAATGGAACATTAACAATAACACTAGATAAAACATCAACGGAAGAAATATCTGAAGAATATAAATGTAAGTTAGAATTCAATGCAGTAGAAAGAGATACATTAGGCAACAATACATCATTAACATCATCATTTGAAAGTGATAGTTGGAGCACAATAGCTGCAAATATAAAGAGTGGTAATACAAGTAATTATAAAGTTGGAGATACGAAAAAAATAACAATTGCAAGCCATACAAATGACTGTTCTTCCTCAACTGGGTATGGTTCAAGTTATATATGTAATTCAAGTGTAGAATCAGAAAAAGAAACAACAGTAAGAGTAGCAAATATGAGTACATGTACAAATGGAGAAAAAAGCGAAACAGCATGTGGTTTTGTACTAGAATTTGAGGATATAATTGAAACCCATAACTTTAATAATGCTGATGCTATTAGCCAATATGGAACTAATGAAGGCGGATGGGAAGATTCAAAGATACGTAAATATATGAATGCAGAATTTTATAATGCATTGCCAAGCGACTTACAAGATATAATAATATCAACTGAGGTAATATCAGGCTATGGAGGTAATGAATCAAATAATTTTGAAACTCAAGATAAAATATACCTATTATCAAGTGAGGAAATATTTAGTGATTTTTCATCTTCAAGCAACGCTCAATATGATACATCGGTAGGAACATCAAAGCAATTAGATTATTATAAAAATCATGGAGTTACAACAAGTAACTATGATGCCGCAATAAAAAAATTTAATGGAAATAACTCGATGTGGTGGCTTCGTTCAGCATACGCTTCGAATACAAATCACTTTACTTCAGTCCGTAGTTATGGTGCGTGGTATAGTGGTCATGCTCATTATGCTTACGGTGTTTCTCCTGCATTTAGAATATTATAATTTGTAATTGGCATACAATAAAAAAATAAAGGATGAACCAAATATAAAATTCATAAAATAGAATATTTTATAAATAGAAATGGTGTGTGTAATTTATGAAAAGGAAAAGCATACTTATAGTTGCAATTATTTTAATGTCAATTGGATTTGCAGCAGTAAGTACAACATTAATAATAAATGGAAATGCAAAAGTAAGTGAAAATGAAGAAGATTTCTCAGTAATATTTACAGCAGCAAATCTAGATGGAAAAGATGTATATTCAACAGTTGTAGATGATACAAAGAAGATAATAACATTCGAAACAAGTGAATTAAAAACACTTAATCAAACAAGCGTGTTAACATATGAAGTAACAAATAACTCAAGTCAATATGATGCAGAAGTAAGTGTAACATGTGTACCAAAGGAAGGAACAACAGCAAAATATACAAGTATCAAAAATAAGTTTGAAAATGATGCAACAGTAATAAAAGCAAAGACTTCATTAAATGGAACATTAATTATTAATTTAGATAAAACATCAACAGAAGAAGTAACAGAAGAATATACATGTAAATTAGAATTCAATGCCGTAGAAAGAAATGAATTAGGAAAACACGAAAATGTTTTTGCTGTTGAAAGTTGGAACACAATAGCAACCAATATTAAAGCTGGAAAAACAAGTAAATATAGTGTCGGCGATACAAAAGAAGTAGATCTTGGATCTTTAGGAACACATACAGTACGTATATCTAACATGAGTGAATGTACAAATGGAGAAGAAAGTGAAACAGCATGCGGATTTGTTGTTGAATTTGCTGATGTTATAACAAAACATAATATGAACTCAACAGCTACAAATGTAGGCGGCTGGCCAGCAAGCGAAGCAAGAACATATGTAAATAGTATAATATTAAATGCATTACCAAATGATTTACAAAACGCAATAGCCGATACAAAGGTAATATCAGGACATGGTAGTACTGCAGGAGAAACGAATTTTACATCAATAGATAAACTGTATTTACTATCAAGCGAGGAAATATATGGTGATTTTAATAACTCATCATATGTGGAATTTGATACAGCGGCTGGCACATCAAAACAATTGGATTATTATAAAAATTTGGGTGTAACGACAACTAATTATTCATTAGCGGCAAAAAGCAATTTTTATTGGTGGCTACGATCAGCCTATTCGATTTATAATCATGCATTTCTTCTTGTTTATAGTGTTGGTTATTGGACTGGAATATCTGCTGATGGTGAAAATGGAATTTCTCCTGCATTCAGAATTGGTTAAAATTAATATTTAGAAGTTTTTCACACAAACTTCTTTTTTATTTCATAAATATTTCAAAAAATTTTAATATATTTATTTTGGGAGATGAAAGAATGTATATATTTAAAAATGCGCTTACAAATATAAGCCGAAACAAAATGCGTAATATATTACTAGGTTTAATATTTATTGTCATTGCATCAATTTTGTCTATTACTTTTGCTATTAAAAAAAGTGCAAGTGATATTGTTAAATCTTATGAAAGCAAAAACAGTATCGAAGCAAATATTAGTATGAATAGAGATAAACTTATGGAACATCTTGATGAAAGTGATTCTCAAGAAGATAAAATAAATGCTTTTAATAATATTGAATCAGTAACTCTTGATGAAATAAAAAATTATGCCAACAGTGTCTACGTTTCATCATATTATTACACATATAATTTAAGAGTAGACGCGAAAAATTTAACTGAAGCAACTGATTCACTTGTTAAAGAAACAACTGAAACTAAGACTGAAACTAAAAGTTTTAAAAATGGTGGACCATTTGGAAACACACCTCCAAATGAACAAACTAAAACAACAACTAAAAAAACTGAAAAAATTTATAATGAAAAAGCTCAAGATGGAGCATTCTCTTTAATTGGTTATAGCGATTATGCATCCATGAGTGAATTTATCAATGGAAAATACAAAATAACTGAAGGAAGTATATCTGAAGATTTTGAAAGTGATACTTGTGTTATTTCAAGTGAACTTGCTGAAATAAACAGTTTAAGTGTAGGTAATACAATTACTATAGTTGATCCTAAAAATTCTAAAAAAACTTATAAACTTACTGTAACTGGTATTTATGAAGAACAAAGTGATTCAGCAAATGATTTAACTAAAATGTTCTCTGATTCAGCTAATACCATAATAACTAATTCAAGTGTTGTTAATAAAATACTAGATGGAAATAGTTCTTTAACGGCAACAATTACACCAACATTTATTTTAACTTCTGCTGATGCCATTGAAGCATTTACTGCTGAAGTAAGTGAGAAAGGTTTAAGTGATTATTACACAATAACTACAAATCAAGAAGAAATTGAAGAAAGTTTATCATCAATAAAAAATCTAGAAAATTTTGCAAATACTTTTTTAATTATAACAATGATTATTGGTGGTTCAATTCTTGTACTTATAAATACTTTAATTATCAGAGAAAGAAAATATGAAATAGGTGTATTAAGAACCATTGGTATGAAAAAAAGTTTAGTTTCACTTCAATTTGTCTTAGAAATATTTATAGTTGCCATATGTTCATTTATTATTGGAACAGGTATTGGTTCTACATTAAGTGTAAATGTTGCTAATAACTTATTAAAAAATGAAATAACTGAACAAGAAAATGCTAACAATAAAATAAATGATAATTTTGGTAATCATGGAAAACAAGATTTTAAACCAAATCAAACAATTGCTAAAGTGGATTCTATAACAGCTGTTGTAGATGTAAAAGTAATAACATCAATGTTATATTCACTTATGATTTTAACAATAACTTCGTCTCTTGTAGCGATCATATCTATAAATAGATTTAAACCACTTACCATATTAAAGGAGAGAGGATAATGAGTATACTAAAACTAAAAGATGTATCATATAGATACAAAGATGCCAAAAAAGATGAATATGTTCTTAAAAATATTGATTATGAATTTGATACTGGAAAATTATACGTTATTAAAGGAAAAAGTGGAAGTGGAAAAACAACATTCTTATCTCTTATAAGTGGACTTGAAACTAATTATGAAGGAAGCATCCTTTATAAAGACAAAGAACTAAAGAAAACCAATTTGGATAAATATCGTAATACCGATATTGGTATTGTTTTTCAAAGTTATAATCTTTTACCATCTTTAACAGCAATTGAAAATATTATGCTATCAATGAATATCAATGGCATGAAAGCAAAAAAACGCGAGAAAGCTTTAGAACTTATGAAAAGTGTAGGTTTAGATGAAAGTTATGCTAATCGAAGAATATTAAAATTATCTGGGGGAGAGCAACAAAGAGTTTCTATTGCTCGAAGTATTTCATATAATCCCAATATTATAATAGCTGATGAACCAACTGGAAACTTAGATCCTCAAACTGAAAAAGATATTATGGGAATATTTAAAAAACAAGCTGAGTCTGGTAAATGTGTTATTATAGTTACGCATTCAGAAAACGTTTGCAAGTATGCTGATTATATTTATGAATTAAAAAAGAAATGATTTTTCATTTCTTTTTTAATGTGTTTAAAATTTTTGAAATTGTTAATTGTATATTTTCATTATAAATTGTTGAATCATCTACATAGTTTACTTTAATTATATAGTATTTTTCATCGTCTTGAATAAGATGCGCATAATAAAGATCATCAGCAAAAGTAATACTTTCAATATCGCCAATTTTGCTAGCTAAATGTTCATTTAATTCGATGTAGTTGTTATATTCTTCTAAAGAAATTTTATTAATTTCAATATTTATATTCGAATTATCTTTAAAAAATATTACATTAGATGCCGCTCCAAAGTTATCGGGATATTCCATAATTAAATTATCATATTTAAATTTTTTTGTTTTTATTTCCTCTGTAGTAGTAGAACTAGTTATATTTGAAATCGGTTCTTTTTTTATATCTTTTATGGTATAAGTTATTATTAAAGAAATAGTTACCGCAATAAATATTAAGGTTACTATAATTATTATAGAGTGTTTATTTATTTCATTTTTTTGTATTTTCATCTCTTGTAACTTACTGCTTTCTTCCAAAGAATTATCATAACCACAATGTTGACAAATTTTATTACCATCTTCAAGTAGATGATTACATTTTTTGCAATACATAAGCACACCACCTTAAAATAATTATAAATGAATTAGCTTTTAATCACAAGGAAAAAAGACTAAAAAAATAAAAATGCGCCATAATAATTAATGATTATAATTGTCGATTTTTGTCGTGTTTTTAGTTTACATGAATTATTGGAAATGTTATAATTTTAGTATAGGATGTGAATGATATGAAAGGGTATGTTGTTAAGTTATTTACAATTATTACTTTTATATTTGCTTATTTAATAGGCGTTGATATTAATAAGAATAGCAAAAATTCTTTATCTTTAGCGTATTCAAATAAAGTAGGCGAGATTTTGAATGCTAATTTAAGCCAAAATGATGTTGCGTTATTTGCAGCACTAAGTGCATCCGTAGAAACTAAAAATTCATTAGGTTCTAGCACTTTATACAGGGATAAAATCAGCAGTGTTACAATTAAAGTTGCAAATGCTGATTATGATGCTAGTGTTTATACTTTAAAAATAACTGGACCTAATGGCGAAAATGATACTAATAATTGGAGTGTAACTGACAAATATAAAACAGGCAACACATTATATATAAAGCTTAAAAGAAGTGGGGATGCGCCGACTGTTGGATCATATAAGGTCACAATAACAAATAGTAGGATAACTTCATCAAAAGTATCTGTATCGTTCGCAATTTATGGCTACTACAATTACTTTGAAATAACAGAACCAAATTTAATTAGTAATACTCATGGTTACTCTAATGAGGCAAACAAATGGGAGATTGATATTACTGGTTTAGCTGATCAAATATATGAAAAAGTATCTTCAGATGATGTTGATGATTTTAATGTTACTATAAAATACGGAAATTCTAATGTTACAACTTCCAAATTTAATGTAACAAAGATCAAAGATAAAATATATATATCAAATAAAACAGGATTTTTTACATCTCCACAATCTGGAACTTATGAAGTAACTATAACTCATACTGATAATGACTTTAATCCGACAGCATTAGCTAAAAAAACTAGTTTTAAAATTGGAACTAAAAATATAAAATTAACAGAAAAAAGTTCTGAATCACATCGATATGTCAGACAAATGATGGACGTGAATTATACATTAAATATAGAAAAAATAAAAGATTCAAATATTACTTATTCAGTAAAAGGTACTAAATATACTCAAAGCATCAGTGATTTTCAAACTAAATACCCACGTGCAAATTTAAATGATGTAGTAGTTAGTACTGAAGGAAATGTTATATATCGCTACAATGATTCGCTTACAATTACTAATTATGATGGCACAAACATAACTTATTTATTGAACGAAACAAGCCAAACAGAAGATTCTACAACGTTTAAAACAAAATATGCTGAAGCATATAAAAATTTAACAAGTTTATTTGAATATACGTCTGAAGGAAACTTGGTTTATAAAATGGATTGCTTAGTAAATGAAGAAGTGAAAACTTTAGACAATAAAAACTTAACAATTTTTGCGTTATCCGGAGGAGTCATAACTAAAACATACACTTATGAAGGAATTAGAGAAGAAGAATTTGAAAACCTTCAACCATATATTGTAAAAAACAATGACACCAAAACATGCGATAGTGGAATATGTGGCGAAAAAGATGGATTTAAATTGACATGTGAATATACAGCTACAAATACTTTAGAAGGTGAGATAAAATGTAGCGTTGATTATGATAATACTCTTGATAAGTATACAGGTGTTTATAAAATTATTTTGCCTTTTGAAGATGCAAGTGAACAATCTATAAAATTTGAAATATATGATCAAAACACTGACTATTATCTTACAAGTAAATTTGATAAACATTTAGATAGCAATGACAAATTAACTTCTACAACATTGCCACCAGGAAACAAAAGATATGAATATTACCTAGGATTATATTTAATTAAAGGTGGTAAAAAAGTTGATACCAGAACTGAAGGAACTCTTTCAACTAGAATATTTGATCATCATGTAGATATTGAAAAAGATGAAGATGGTAATGCTTTAGTAGATAATAATGGAAATGAAATATTAAAATATTATGATGTTAATTCTTATCAAATTCGTTTAAACAGTTATAATGCAACAACAACTAAAATTAATTTTAATGTGTCAGTAAATGGAAGCGCTTTTGAAACAAAAGAAATGAGCTATGATGAATTTGCAGAAAATTATGATATAGATGAAAGATTTCCAACGTGTGGAGGAGCAAACTTCTTGAATTGCTATAAATTTGATTCAAATGGTAATTTTATTAGTGATGATGATAATTTCTTTCATACTGATACTGACGGTAAAAAATACAAAATATTAGTAAAATCTTTCAAATCCAATTCTACTGGAACAGATATTGATGTGGTTTATGACCTTTATAATGCGGATGGCACGTTAGCAACTACTAATGCAGCTACATCACTTACTGAATTTAAAGTTAAATATCCTGATGTGTATGGATACATTGTAACAAAATTCGTTTATGATACTGATGGTAACATAATTCGTGGAACCTTTAGTGGAGATTATAAAGTATTTGAAATAAATGGAAAAAAAATAGAAGGTAAAGAATTAACAAAATTGTTTGATATAAAAGTTGATTATGATAATTTAAACAACGTTGATCGTGCAATTACTATATTACCTAAAACTGAAGTACCTAAAGGAACTTATTATGTTTATACTAAGTATGATACAATGGAAGCTATTGGATATATCAATCAAAACACGATTGATCCAGTAACAGGAGAAGAGGTAGAAGCTACAATTAGTAAGGACTTATATCCTGAGATGTGGCTTCAAAATGTTCACATGACTTCTATTTCTTACTCAGAACCAGATTATGAGTTAGAAATTAGCGATATGGTTCAAAGTAATGCTAGAAATGACGAAAATAAAGCGTATTATAATGTAAATGGAAATGTGGTTTTTGATTTAAGCACTAAGTATATCTATAGTGACACTGATTCTTCAGGAAATAGTCGCTTTAGTGCTAAAGTATATCAAAAAAATGGAAACGATTACACTGATGTAACAAGCAAATTTGACATTGATGAAGAATATAATATGCCAGTTGATGCAACAAATGCTATTTCTAAAATAAAATTAAACATCACACCTGGAAAAATTAGTGTAGGAGATTATAAAATAGTTGTTACTTATACAAAGGATGGAATAACTAACAGCTGTGAAAAAGAATTTACTATATCAGGAAAATATTATGACATTGAACTTGTAGATGATCAAACAATAATTTATGCTAAAAATGTAGAAAAAACAGTAACTATCAACACTAACACATATTATGTAGAGAACCCTAGCAACATAGTACCAAGCATTCTAATGCAAAGAATTGGAACTACAAGTGAAAAACTAGTATTAGATAGCCAAAATAAAGCATTTAAAGATTCTACGGGTAAAGTAATGTTTACATATTCTTATGAAACTCATAAAGTTGATGATGAATTAACTGAATACCAATTTTTATTAACAAATGTAAGAAATAGTGCTGAAGTTGGACAATACGTATTAACACTATCATACCAAGATGGTGATAATGACTTAATTGAAAAGAACATAGACTTTTCAGTATCCGAAGAAGAATATACATTAATCTTAAGTAATCGTGATCCTAAAAATACTGATGATGGAATGTTCATAAATTACAACATTTCAACAAAAAACATTTTAGAAAGTGAATTAGATAATGTTGAATATACAATTTACTATTATGATAAAACGTTAAGAAAATATGTTGACGTGTCTAGTGAAGATGCAGAAAATCGCATGTTTAAAGTTCGTGATAATTGGGATTTAACAACTGGACCGGATTATCAAGGAAATGTAATTATAGAGCTTATTGAAGACAAAGTTGATATGGATGGTGTTTATACAATAACTGTTAAATATCATTCTGCTGAAAATGAATACGAATTAACTGATTATGGTAGATCATTAAAAAGTTTATTTGATTGGAAGATTGAAAGTGTAGATATCAGCAGTGATTATAATGATGACGGGAATACAATAAAAATAGATGGCTTTTATAATAATTTATCAAACGTAACAATAGTTGCAAAATTAAATTCTCCTTTTGAAAAGCAAGCATCATGGTCAATAAATAAAGATTGTACGAGTGGAGTATGTGATCCAACAGTAGGAACAAATTACAATGACCGCTTTGTAGAAACAAATGATACAAAGGATGGTAATACTTTAAAATTAGTATTAAGAGACAATTTAAGTGACGAAATGAAATTAAGTGAAGGCACGTATGCATTAACTGTTTACTATAGTAATACAGATTATCGTGTATATAATTTTGAAGTAAAAGGAGAATATGCTAATATTATCTTTGATAAACAAAACTCACTTGTATATTCAAAAATAAGCGATGATTTAGTTGTTGATGGTTTATTTACTAACAAAGTTGGAAAAATATATATTCCAGTAAAAGTACATGGAATTGCTTATTCTAATGAAGATTTAAAAATAAAAATTACTAATGAAGACGGTACTGTAGATTATGATTCATACTTTAGTTATAGTAGAAGTGATTTTAACACATCACATAATCTTGAAATAAATTATGATGCTAGTAAAACAATTTCAAGTGGTAAATATATGATCACAATGGAATACTCTAATAATAAAACAACTGTCAGCGATTCTTTTGTATTTACAATGAATCAAACATACTTTAACTTCCGTTTTAAGAATCCAACATACGATCCAAATCCTTTATATCCAAATACTGTTGGTAAAGTACAATTTGAAATAGAAACTGAGGATATTCCAAATATTCAAATAAGTAATAGTCATATCGATGCTGATTCAAATAAACATTTATTCAGCAAACATACAAAAATTCTTGATGAAGAAAACAATGATGTTACATCATCATTTACTATTACTGCATCCAACAGTGGAACTTCGCTTTTCAATTTAATGTTAAATATAAGCTATGAGAAAAATGCAATTACCCCAGGTACATATAAAGTTATTACTTACTATGATATGGATGGCTATCGTTTAGAAAAAGAAACATCGTTTATAGTAGGAGATTATAAGAAAGATTTTACAATTAAAGATACAAAGATTATAACTGATGCCGTAGATGGAAGATTACACAACAATGTTGATAGTATTTTTGAAATCTATTACTCAAGTGATTATGAGATATTTGCATCGGATATGAATGTAGCAGTTAAGTCATCAGATGGAGCTGATGTAACAAGCAAATTTACAATTGAAAAGTATGATGATGTTATCAAAGTAAAATACTTTGGAAAGACCAATATTGATGCCGGTAATTATCAAATATCTTTAACTTATCAAGAAAATGAAGATTACAAATATACTCAAAATATTGATTATGTCATGAATTCAACATATAAAGAAATAAAGCTATCAAATATGACAGCTAATAATTCTCCAATTTATGCTGATATGGATAATATGAGTTATTCATTTGATGTAAATACTGTTCTTTCTGGTGATGATTTAAATAACTTAAAAGCAAGAATATATGATGCAGAAAATAATCTTGTTTACAGTGATGTTGCAACAGATAAAATAAAAAATTCTTTTGAGCTTGTTAATAAAATTTCTGACGAAGGAAAATATTACATTAATATTATTCCTTTTGCAGCTAGAACTGGAGAATATACAATTGAGTTAGCATACTTTGAAGAAGACGGTTCATTCTCAACATCTAACAAGCTATCATTCACAATAGATAGAAATTACTATAGAATAACATTAAATAATGACTCTAATATTGAACCAGTAATAGATTATGGAGATAGTTTAATCTATGGTGCTGATGGAGCAAAGGGTACATATACTTTTAGCACAACATATGACAAGTCTAAAAAAGATGTTTATTCTATCAGAGCATATAAGGGGTTAAGCCTAGTTGATGAAACAAAAGTTGATATTGAAGAAATAGATTTCTATGGAGCAACTTTATTTAAAACAACATTTAAAACAGGAACTTTAGTAGCCGGAGATATTGATTTCTACTTATGTATTAATGGTTTACCTTATAGTAAAATAACTAAACAAGTTTATGAATATAAAAAGGTAAATAACATAAAAGTTATCATTGATAATGTTGAGATTAATGATGAAACTACATTATTTAATGGAGAATATAAATCAATAAATTATATAATTGATCCAGTGGATTATACAGATCGTGATATTAAAATTATTTCTTCAAATGAGGATATAATAAAAATATTAGACGATGGTAGAATCAAAGTAAATGGAGTAGGTTCATGTGAATTAAAAATAGGAAATAAAGACTTTACTAAAGTAATTAAAGTTACAACTAGACAAAGATTATCTTCAAATACTTATTCAATAAATTATGATGATTTTACTATAAGTGTATTAAGTATGAATAAAAAGTCTTTAAGCAAAACTGAATTCTTATTCAATTTAAATGGTTTAGTTAGTAACTATATAATACTTGATAAAAATCATAATGACATAACTAGTAAAGTAACTGAAATAGGAACAGGTATGCTTCTTGTTAATGGTGGAGAAACATATACTATTTCTATAATAGGCGATTTAAACAAAGATGGAAAAATAAATGTATTTGATGTATCAATGCTTTATAACTATGTTAGAGGTAAAACAAGCCTTGATAAATCTAGTTTAAATGCAGCAAGAATTAGAAAACAAAACGATATAAAAGTAGCCGATGTTTCTAAATTATATAGTTTTGTAAGAGATAGGATAAGTGATATATAATGAAAATAATAATTTTGTTGATATCACTTATTCCTACAATATGTTTTGCAGAAGGCATTGAATATGATTGCAAAAAAAGTGATAAAGTTCAGGAATGTATAATGTATGCAACTTCCAATTTTGAAGTCAGTGCAATCGAGTATCATTTGAAAGGCGATATAAAAAGTTTTGAAGCAACAAATGATTTTTTAGGAGATTATGAAAATAATAAAATTCTTTTATACACTGATATCTTTAAACAAGGAAAGTTTGAAATAGGTAAGATTACATATACAGGAAAAATAAAGTCAACATACCTAAGTTATGGCGACAATGAATTTAACGAAGTTATTATTTATAATAATGAAAGCAAAAAAATTAATTATTATTTATTGGTAATACCTATAATCATAATAGGATTACTAATTGTATTAATAAAAAGGAGGAAAAAATATGAAAGGTAGAACTTTAGTGGGATTAATCGTATTAAGCTTAGCATTAATTTTACCGATGAATGTGCATGCTGCAGGTAGTTTTAGAGTAAGCGTTAAATGTAATAATGTTGAAGTTGGAAATACAACAAAATGTACTTTAACAGGAACTGCAAGTGGGACAGAAATATCAAGTTTTCATGGAAAAATAAATGTTTCTGGGAATGCATCGTTTGAAAGTTTTCAAGCAGGATCTGGATGGATTGGTGAAGGTAGCAACGGCGTAATTGATCTATACACGGATACAATGAAGTCAAATTCATTTTCTATTGGAACAGTTACTTTAAAAACAACTGCTGTAGGAAGTGGCTCTTTAACTATTTCCGGAATAGAAGCAAGTGATTCAAACTTTGAAAATATAAGTGGAATTAACAATGCAACTGGAAGTTTTAAAATTAATGAACATGCGACGACAACAACGACAACAAAAAAAATAACAACAGCTGCCAATAATAATGTCACTGAAAGAATAACAACAACAACTACACAATATATTGCTCCTTTAAGATTAACAAGTTTAACGGTTGATGATTTCCAAGTTACAAATGAAAATGGAACATATTATGTAACTGTTAATCAAGATACAACTGAAGTAAATATTAATGCAACAGCAGAAGAAGGAATAACAATAATAGGCTTAGGTAAACGTACTTTAGCTGATGGAAAAAATGTTGTAGAATTAGTTCTAAGAAATACTTTTGATCAAACTGCAACAATAAGTTTAATTATTACAAAACCAAATGGAATAAAAGAAGTGGATACTAAACTAAGTGAATTAAAAATTGTTAATTATCCATTTACATTTAATCCTGAAACTTTAGAATATAAAGTTGTAATTCCTTATAATATCAATGAAATATACATCATGGCAGTGCCAAAAGATAACGATGTAACGATAAAAAATGACGGCCTTCAAGTTTTAAGCAAAGGTAAAAACACAATAGTAGTAACATCAAGCTTTGGAGATTTAAATGAAACAAAATATACAATAACAGTTACTAGAAGTTATAGCAATTTAATATTTATAATTCTATTCTTTATAACTGGTGGAAGCTTTATGATTTATGTATTTTTTACACGAAAAAAAACAAGTAAAATTAAAGAAGAAGCAGTTAATAAAGTAGCCGAAGAAAAACGTGAACTAGCTTCACAAAGCATTAAGGTTAATGCTTCATTTAATGGAGAAAGCAGTGTTGGTGTTGGAAAACGTATAGTTATACCAACCAAAGTAGTTGCTGCTCATTCGGTAAATGATGCTCCAAATGACGAAATATTAAGTCCAAATACACCCGCGCCTCAAGTAAAAGTAATAAAAACAATTAATACAAATGGCATTAATCAACAAGTCATTTCGGCAAATAAAGATAAAGTTGGTGAAATACATGAATAATCAAAACATTCCCTTCTTGGATCGTGAAAGAGAAAACATTCAAGAAGCAACTTTGGATGCAAATAATAATGTTAATGAGCAAAAAGTTAATGATGTAAACAATAGAATTAAAGTAAAGAAGAAAAATAAATTTTTATCATTTTTAATAATCCTAATTTGTTTACTTTTGGCGGTATCACTAACATATTATGGTGTTAAATATATCACTAAAAAAATGAATGATATAACTAAAAGTACTACAACAACTGAGCCGGCAAGTGATCCAGCAAGAGAATATATAACTGATATAAACAAAGTTAGAAAGTTAAGAAGTGAAAAAGAAATAATTTATCTTTTACCAGCTTTTTCTAACTATAAAGTTATTTCAATTGATATTAGTAATAAAGAATTAATAACTAATAAATATGGAACATATAATATATTAAGTGATGGTTTTGAAATTCGTTATGGAAATGATGTATTTAATTATGCATTAACAAAAAAAGGTGTAATAAATGATATTGATTTTTTAATAGATGACAGTGAATATAAATATTACACAAATAATCAAGATATAATTCTTTTAAATGCATCAGATAATTATAACCATGCATATATTATAAAAGATGATGGAAGTGTAAACGAAGATAGTTTTACAGAAGAAAGTGACAAAATCATCATTGGAAATGATACGTATATCAAAAATGGTGATGACTTATTATTCAATAATGTAAGTTATATTTACATATCATAGATTTGATATTTAACTAATTATTTGATATAATTAATAAGTCGCGACAAGTAAAGCGACCTGTTAAGTAATGAAAAATTAGAATATTCAATTATTGATATATGATATAATTTTTTCAAAGTGGAGTGGTAAAATGAAAACTGATTTAAGTTTTGATGATATAGCTAAAGAAATTATAGTAAATAAAAAATATTTAAAGTTAAAAAATGAAACTCATCATGGTATTACAAGATATATTCATTCTATGCGTGTAGCAAGAAATGTTTATAAGGTATCTAAAAAATTAAATATGGATTATGTTTCAGCAACAAGAGCTGCTATCCTACATGACTTCTTTACAAATGAAGAATTTGGAAGCAATCATGGTTTAATTCAAGGAGTTGTTCATCCAGATATTGCTTTAGCAAATGCTAAAGGTGAATTCAAACTAAATAAAATAGAGGAAAATGCAATAGTTTCTCATATGTTTCCTTTGTCTATGACATTACCAAAATATAAGGAATCATGGGTATTAACTCTTGTTGATAAAGCAGTTGCTATTTATGAATATGCAAGCTATAAATTCAGTTATACAAAAGTAACTGGTAAAGTAAAAACTGCATTAAGTTTATCATTAATTTTTGCGTTTAATGTATTAACAATGGGAAGAAAATAATCTCATTGTTTTTATTTATAATCATTTATGTTATAATGTTTACATGTCCTGGTAGTACAATGGATAGTACAAGGCTCTCCTAAAGCTTAGATACGAGTTCGATTCTCGTCTGGGACACCATTAAACAGTTTGGTCGAATTCTTAACATATATTAGTCTGAAATATGACTAATTTTTTTTAAATGGAAAAACTAAAAATTATAGTTTAGTATATTTTATTGAAAAAAGTTCTTAAAGAGCTAAAAGTTATTTTTAATATTGCATTATAAAAATCTATGATATAATGAGGGTATAAGAGAGGTACAAATATGAGCTTAAATGAAAATATTAGTAGAGGAAAAAACATTGGAACTTCCACAAAAGAAACAACTGTTAAAAAAAATAAAATCAGTTTAGAAACTAAAATGAATAACTTCTTTAAGTGGTATTCTGAAAATATGGGAGATAGTAGATATCCGTATTTTATTGAGTTTAAAACA
This sequence comes from uncultured Bacilli bacterium, assembly GCA_934101115.1. Lineage (GTDB taxonomy): Bacteria > Bacillota_I > Bacilli_A > RF39 > UBA660 > CAG-582. The sequence continues at coordinate 17,567 of CAKOPW010000011.1, forward strand.
AATCAAATTAAAAATTTTATTGAAAAAATGGCGGTTTGGTATGAACTAAGATATCCATCATATGAAATTAATAGATTAATGCCAGGTTCTATTCAAGAAGAAAATGATGTTAATGAAGCTATGTTTAAAAACAATAAATACATAAACGAATTATTTGATGAACAAGCTGACGTACGAGTATTGGATTGGTGTGATTTTTATAATTTTGAAGCATTTAAAGATTCTTTACCTGCCGATGAGCGTATGTATTTAAATCCATTACCTTATGACAATTATTTATATTTAATTGGTTCGGAATTAATGATTGCTAACTTGCAATTATCTTCAAAAGGTTTTGTGGAAGATTCAAAAAGAATTGAAGAATATACTGACTATAAAGTTAAAGATGAAGAAATAAAAAATATGTATATTAAAGACGTAGTAGAATTGATGAAAAGTAGAGGAGTTTTACTACCAAGTGATAACTCATTAGAAAATGCTATAAGAAAATTTGAAAACTGGGAGCATCTTAGAGAAGAAATTCTTAACTGCGTTATGTATAGGATAATTGAAAGAGGAGGAAATAGGATTGGCCCTCGTCGAGCTTTCTTATTTGCTAAAGAATTTGATAGAAATGTTGAAATTCCAATGATATATGGTATGGACCGTTCTGATCCGGGATTAAAGAGTTTTATTAATGAATACATTAAAGCTGGAGGATCAACAGATCTAGTATGCTATTTAAGTTACTTATCAGCAACAAGTGAAGTTAAACAGCTAAATACAATAACAATTCAAGAGTTACTTAAAGGCTTTAAAGATTACACAGAAGAAGAGCAAGCACTATATCAAAGATTAGTAAATGCTTTAGCAAGTAATGTGGACGCTAATGAACTAACAGAAGAAATTAAAACGTTAAAATTACAAGTTAACTCTAATAAAACAGAATAGAAAAGACCATAAATATTGAACTTGAACTTCTTGCAGTTCAAGTTTTATAATATGTTTAATTAAAATGAATGGAATGAGACGAATGAAAATAGAAAAAGCGAAAATAGAAAGCCTAGATGAAATAATAAAACTATATGCAGATAGATCAGCATGGTTTAAATCAAATAATATTAAACAATGGAGTAAATATTTAATTAATCATCCTAAAGAAGAATTTATAAAAACTATAGAAAATGGTAATTATTATATTTTAATAGAAAATGATAAAATTATTGCCGGTATTGAAATATCAGAGGATAGTCGTATTTGGAATGATGAAACAACAAATGCCTATTACTTATATAAAGTTGTAACCAAAGTTGGACATAAAAATATTGGAAAGTATTTATTTAAATACGCTAAGGAAATAACTCTTAAAGATGGCAAAGAATATTTAAGACTTGATTGCTTGGCAACAAATAAAAAATTGAATGAAATAAATGAAAATAATGGATTTAAGTTTGTAAAAGAAGGATATGACTATTATCACTATATCCTAAGAGAATGGAAAGTTGAAAAATAGATTGAAATAAGTTATAATAACACTTGTTTTTTTTAGGGGATGGTTTTGTGGTAAAAAATGATAATAGTTTATACACTAAAGGAATAAATAAGAAAACTTTTGATTTACTGTTTGATGACCTTAACAATAAAGTGTTTGATAAAGCAGGAAGTTGTGAAAGTTTAGAAGCTTTATGCATTATAAGTGAATTTTCTAAATTAGAAGATCAAAAAAGATGGTTTATAGTTTCTGGAATATATGATGCGGCTGTTGATGATAAATTTAAAACTATTTCATGGGATGGTCGACTTAATTCTTATATTTATCAAAACGGTGAGTTTAAAATTGCTTTCAATTTACTATCAGATTTTATGTTAAATGAAAAAGCTAAAAGTGAATTACTATCAAATGAAAGAATTTTCAAATGTCAAGAGGAATCGCTTGCTTTAGCTAGGTCTGTGCCAAATTCCAGAGTGGTTACTGGTTATGTATATTTAGAAAGTCAAAGAATGTTACATTCAGTTGTTGAATATGATAATAATGGAGAAACTATTATTCTTGATTGGACTAAAAATCTCTTTATTTCAAAGGAAAACTATTTAAAATTAACTAATTTTAGAGTTATAGAAACTATTGAATTATGTGATCTTGCAGGTGACATATATAATCCTATTTCAAAAATTGATATGGATTTAAAAGTTTACTGTGCATTTAGACCAGAAATTGTTAAGGAGTTAAAAAAGAATAATAGCATTTTCTAATTAATAAAGGAGAATATATGGAAAAATTATATGGATTAGAGAGTAATGACATTATTTTACCAAATTTGGTAATTCCAAGTATAACTGATGAAGAATTAGAAAAAATTTATAGACAATTAAAGCCTATAGCAACCATTGATGAAATAAAATATTATTTAAAGGAGTACTCCTTACAACAACTACGTTATTATTTCTTTATGCAAGATTCTGTTTCTTCAATAACTGAAAAAATAGATTCATCTTTAATTGATCCTGTCGCCGAATTTATTTGTCTTCATAAATTCCACTATTACGGATCATTTACTCCAACAATAGCTGAAGTGTTATCTCAAATACCTGAGAATTTAGTTGATGACTCAAATGCATTTGAAATTGTTGAATATCCAACTAAAATGGCTGATGTAGCTAAATATTTTGAAGCATTTGAAAAAGGATATCATCTTTCCAAAGTTAGAACATATAAAATTAAAACTTCATAAGACACAGATGTGTCTTTTTTTGTTGACAAAAAAATGTAAACAGTGAAGTTGTTCTTGAAAATCGGGGGGGGTATTATAAAATAAAATAGAAAGATGGAAAGATAAATGAAGAAAGTTATGAACATAAAAAATATTACGATTTTTGGTGTAATTTTACTTGCACTCATTTTATGTGCAATTTTTTTAGGAAAAGAAAAATATGCATACCCAACAATCTTAGAAAAACTGACTTTTGAAAAAAGTAAATGTGGAACATTTGCTCAAATAAAAGCAAAAAATGGAGCTAAAAAAATAAAGATAACGTATGAAAAGTTAGATAAGATAGTTGGTTATGATGAGACAACTGGAAAAGATATAGTAGATAAAATATTTAAAATAAATATAACCAATATAAATGATGACTATCGAGTAGAAATATATAATGACTATACAAAAGAAACAAAGCTATTAGATGTAGAAGATAAAAAAGCAAGCTTTGAAACAATATATAGTAAAGATATAATCAAATATACAATAAATATAATAAGCAAAAATGGAAAATGTAAGAATGATGCAGCCAGAAGTTTAACGGTGACATTTCCAGTAATAAATAACTATTCAAAATATAAGGAATGTTTAGATAAAAAGAATAAGAATTATAAATATTGTAAAGAAGAAATATATGAATCTTTACCAAGTATAGAAGAGTTTTATAAAGGAGTGAAGTAAAATGAAAAAAAGAAATATAATACTAATGTTAATATTATTCATGAGCGTAGGATTTGCAGCTGTCACGACAACTTTAATAATAAATGGTTCTACTAAAGTAGCAGAGAATGAAGATGATTATCAAGTATATTTTTCAGGAGCCATAGTCGATAAAGAAGATTATACAAATGAGATAATAAGCAAAGATAAAAAAACAATAACATTTGAAACAAAAGAACTAAAAAGTAAGGACGATATATCAGAATTAAAGTATGATGTGACAAATGGAAGTACTCAATATGATGCAAGCGTAACTATCAATGTAAGTGTAGATGAAAATGATTTAATAGAAGTAACAAATACTTATGATGATAGTAAAAATTTAAGTGCAAGAGAAACAAGAACCGGAGTACTAACAATAAAACTAAAAAGAGGAATAACAGAAGCAAAAGATATAAAAATAAAAGTAGAATTAATCTTTAATGCAGAAGAAAGAGAAGAAATAGATACGACTCCGATAGAGACAAAATTATACAGCATAGGTGGATATTTTGTGGATAAAGAAGGAAATGCTGTACCAAACGCTAATATAGCAGTATTTTCAGAAAATCCACAATTTGTAACAACAGATGATTATGGATACTTTTATGTAGGAAACCTAGAAAGAGGAAAACACGAATTATACTACATAGAAAAATCCGATGTAAATAAGACAAAAGAAGAAATAAAGAAAAATGCTATAGATTCAGCAAGCGTAACAACATCAAGCGAAAATGAAATTGTTTTTGAAGGTGGTTTTGAAATAACTAGTCAACAAGTAGGAGAAGAAACAAAAAAGACAATAAAAATAACCTTAGTAAAAAACAATGGTGAAAAAGATGAAGAAATAGAGAAAGAAATTAACACAAGATACGAAACTTTACCAACTTTAAATAAGCTTGGATATAAATTTCTTTATTGGAAAGATGAAAATGGAAAAATAATAACAGCAAATACTATGGTAAGTGAAACTTCGACTAATAAACTATATGCAACATATGAAGCTAATCCATATAAAATAGCATATAACTTAAATGGAGGAGTATCAGCAAATACTCCAACAGGAGCTACATATGATAAAGATATAGAAATAGAAGCTCCAACAAAAGAAGTAATAGTAGCAATAGATGAAAATAATCAAGGAGCAACTTTAGTAAAATCAAACTATACAGGTAACTTAGAATTTACAGGATGGACAGGAAGTAATTTATCAGATACAGCACTTGTAAATAATGTTTTTTGGAATGGAACATTAATAAAAGGAACAACATTTAAGAATTTAACAAGTGAACTTAATGAAACTGTAACTTTAACAGCTAATTATGATAAAACAAATGTAACTTTAGATATACCAACAAAAGAAGGATATACATGTGGATATACAGATGAAACAAATGGAAGTATCAAATATACAACAAATGTAACAATAAGTGATGATTTAACACTTTATGTAAAATGTAATCCAAATACATATATGATTAACTTTGATTCAGATGGTGGAACAGCAATAGATAGTAAAACCATAACATATGATAGTAAAATAGGAACATTAACAAATCCAACAAAAACTGGATATAACTTTGCAGGATGGTATTTAGATACAAAAAGTATAACAAGTGAAAGTATATACAAATATGCAAAAGACATAACATTAAAAGCTAAATGGACAGAAGCAACAAATACTAAATATACAGTAAATTATTATTTACAAACACTAGATAAAAAATATGAAACAGCAACGGAAAGCATCGTATATACTGGAACAACAAATAAAACAGTAGATGCAGAATTAAAAACGTATGAAGGATTTGTAACTCCAAGTAAACAAACAGTAAAAATTCTAGCAGATGGAAGTGCCAAAGTAGATTATTATTATGTAAGAAAAGAATTAAAAGTAACATTTATTTCAGGAGATACAAAGAAAGAAGTAACGTACCTTTATGGAAAAGAAAATCAAGCATTTACAAATAATGGATTTAGTAAAACTGGATATACATTAACAGGATATTCAGATAAAGAAAATGGAAGTAAAAACTATGAAGTAACAAATACAGTAACAGGAGAATTCATAGATACAAATTATCCAAGTAAAACAATATATGCCGTATTTACAGCCAATACATACAAAGTAATATATAACAACAATGGTGGATCAGGTACAATGGATACAATAACATGTACATATGATAAAGATTGTACACTAAGTAAGAATACATTTACTAAAACGGGATATACTTTTGCTGGTTGGAGTAAAACAAGTGATGGAGAAATTGAGTATACAAATAATGAAACAACAAAAAACTTAGCAACTTCAGGAAATATAACTCTATATGCTAAGTGGACAGCAAATACATATACAATTACATATAATGCAAATGGTGGAAGTGGAAGTATGAACAAAACAACATGTACATATGATACAGAATGTACAATAGCTGGAAATAGTTTCACAAGAACCGGATATACATTTGCAAACTGGACAAAAGATTCAACAACTGGAACTGATTATGCGGTAGGATCAACAGTAAAGAATTTAGTAACCAGTGGAAATATTGATATGTATGCAAAATGGAATATAAATTCCTATAAAGTTACTATTAGTACAACAAAAATGAGTTCTAGCAGTTCATCATTTAATTTAGATTATAACGCATCAAATAGTATAACTATAACACCTAACAGTGAATATTATATTTCAAGTGGAAGTTGTACAAATGGATATACAATAAGCGGTTTAACAACAGGAACAAGTGCAACAAGTGCTCAAACAATAACGATTAATAATAATGGAAAAACAACTGGTTCTACTTGTACATTTATAGCATCTTCCAGTTGCCCTTATACTGCCGGAACAGCTTTAGGTTCATATGATTATAGTGGATCAAGTAAGAGCTTAACAATTCCTTGCAGCGGAACATATACTATGGAAGTATACGGAGCACAAGGTGGAAATTATGGAAGCAATGCCGGAGGACTTGGAGGATCAGTAGTTGCAACATTCTCACTAGCTAAAGGTGAAGTGATGACAATAAACACTGGTGGCCAAAACGGCTACAACGGTGGAGGAACTGCCAGTGCTTATGGTGTTGGTGGAGGAATGACTTATATCAATTCTAATACCAAAGGTACTTTATTAATTGCTGGCGGCGGAGGCGGAGCAACCATTAAAGCTGCTGGTGGAGCCGGAGGAACTGGTGGTGGAGTTAGTGGTAACGCCGGAGCTTCAGGTCAAGCAGGTGGAGGAGCTGGTGGATCTGGTGGTACTGCTGGTTCATATTCTCCTGCAACATATGGAACTCAAAGAGTATATGTTTTATCAGCTCATTCAGATTGGACGAACGCAACATATAAGGTAAATTTAGTAAGTGGAACAGCTGGTGGATACAACGCCTCTAATGCTGCATATCCGGTTTCTGCTCCAAAAGGATCATATTTAACTGTAAATGGTGAAAACTGGTACCTTGAAGGTGACTTAAACTGCTGGGCAAGTGACAATAATCCTGCAAGTTATCCATTGAAATTTTACAAAAATGGAAATGCTTCTGGTGTTGGTGTAAGATTCCATGGAAGTGCTTTTAACAGTGATCCTGATTATGACTATGGATGGAGAACAAATGGTATTGTAAATCTATATCAAGACCGAACAATACTAACTGCAGCTGAATCTTCTATTGCCTCAAAAGGTGGAACAAATTATGTTAATACAACCTATGCAACAAGTAATACACCAGCAAGTGGAGTTCGCTCAGGAAATGGATACGCTAAAATAACATTAACTTCAATAAATTAATCAAAGGGAGAAATATTTCTTCCTTTTTTCGACTTTATTTTCATAAATCAATTGTAAATTAATATTATATATGGTATAGTCGAAATGTAGAGGAGAGTTTGATATGAACAAAGAAAATAATGTTAATTCTAGTGAAGAAAATAACTCATTAGAAACAAACAATACTGAATCGACTGAAACAGTTAATGTAGAAACAGAAACTGTTACCCCAGCTGAAGAAGTAAAAACAGAAGCAACAGAGAGTAATCAAGAAGATAAAAAAGATTTATTTTTAGGGCTTATTGATAAGACTAAACTAATCAAAATTTTATGCGCAATTGTAGTTGTTTTATTAATTGCACTTGTAATTAAAATTTTTATATTTAAACCTGGAGCAAGTAAAAATGGTGTAAGCAAACTATTGGATACAAAGTATGATTCAATATCATGTATAGACTATGACTGTAATGGATTTATGGCAATTGAAGGAGACAAATTAACAAAATACAAAGTTATTTTATTCAATGTAGATGGAGAAAAAGTAGCTGATTATAAAGAAGTTTATAATGCCAGTTTAAAAGAAACAGAAGTACCTTATGCAGTTGGAAAAGATTTCTATTTAACATCAGTTACTAACTTAAGCAAATTAAGTGCTGAGGGATATAACATGAAGAATAAAAAAGGAAAAGTAATTTATTCTTCAGAAAAATCAATTGAACTATTAAATAATTATTTAGTAACAACAACTGATAAAGAAACAAATAGAAAATTAATTATTGATAAAAAAGGAAACGTTTTATATAGCAATATAAGTGATTATGATTCATATTTCAACGGAAAAATCATTGAAATTGAAATTGATAACACATATGCATTATTAAATGAAAAAGGAGAAAAATTCCTAAGTGATTATTCCATTTCTAAAATTGTAAAAGATGAAGATGATAAATATCTATATGCTGTAGTAAGAAATGAAAAAGACAAAGTTTATAACTATTTTGATTTATTAAAAGCAACAATAGTAGGCGATAGTTTTAGTAGTTATTCTACTGGAGATGAAGTTGGAACACTTATTATAACTAAAAAAGAAAATGAAAAAAGTGTTAAATATACATTAACTAAAGATGGAAAACAAACTAAACTTGAAACTGAAGAAACAACAACTTCAAGTGATAGTTTTTATAAAGACTTTAAAGACAAAGTAGATACAGACACTTATAGTATTTTTAATAGCAGTCTTTATTCAAAAGACCAAGAGAATATTATCGTTAACAACAAAACAGAAAAATCAATGGGTGTATACAATGTAAGCACTAAAGAATATAAAGAATTATATAAATATGATCAAGATAAATCATATGTTTATTCAAGTATTTACAATGTTAAAAATGCTGATGAAAATGGTTTAGTTTTAAGATTTATTTGTACAACATCATGTGTACAAAATGAGTCATTAGTTTATGATATAAAAAACAATAAAGAACTATATCGTTATGAAGGAGATAACTACGTAACAAGTTATGCAGAATACGAAAATGGTTACAAAGTTGTTGGTTTATCTAATTCAACTGACAAATATACAGTATTAGATAAAGATAATAAAAATTTATATTCTTCAAAAAATGTAGTATTAATTCTTGATTCTGAATTAGTATTAGGAGATAAACCTACATATTCAGCAATACTTTATTCTTCAAAAGATAATAAAGTTATAAATGAAAATACTGTATTTATAATTGATGATTATAAAAATATGCTTTATAAATATAGTGATGATACAAATACATATATTCTAGATAAAGATGGAAAAGAAATTATTAAAGTAAATAAAAACGATTATTTAAAAAATGTTGATAATTATTATATCTATATAGCAAATAGTAAATTAAATATCTATGATATAGACAAAAATAAAACTAATTCTTATACAATGAAAGATTCTGAAAAGATGAATGATGCTAGTGGATCAATGATTTCACCATATAAGAAAACTTTAGTTATAAATAATAGCACAGACAAATATGTTAAAGTAATTAACTTTAATGGAAAAGTAATCAAAAAGATAGATAATGTTGAATTATCAAAATTTAAAACAAATGATGAAGCTGAAAAAGCATTCTTAATTGTTAAAAAATCTAAAAACAATAAAGATCTATACGGATTATATGTATATCAATAAAATATCAAAAGAAATTTTGATATTTTTTCTTTATAAGGAATAATTTACATCTTAAAATATACATGTTATAATTAAATATAGTAAGGATAGGGGATAAAAATGAATGAAACTGGATTAATTGAACAAGTATCAAGAATTATAAATGCCAATTATTCAAATATTTATGTAATTGATGTAATTGATGACAAAGTATATCGTTTTGATTTCACAATAAGTAATAATTTAGTGATTAAAGAGGTAACTACTTATACTGATTTTATTGAAGTTGCTAAAAGATTTGTAAACGCAGGGGATTTATCCGCTTATTTTGATGCTTTATCTATAAATAAATTGGAACTAGAAAGTCAAAGAGGCAATAACGAGACTAAAATAAAATATCGTAAGTTATGTGAAACTGGTGAGTATAAATGGTTTGTTAATATAATCAATTATTTACCTTATGAAGGGAAAAAACTAATTTTCATGATGAGTGAAGACATCAGTAATAGACTTACAGATATTGAAAGTGAAAATGATAAACTTGAAACTGAAGTAACTGACTATAAAAAAAGATTAGACAGAGAAAATAAAAGTATAAGTGACGCTATTTATTTAATTAATCATGCTCTTGAAACTAGCAATGGAAGTGAGCAAACAAAAAGATATATTAATTCAGTATTCAACAAAGTAACTGAAGATCACCCTGAACTTAATAAAGCTATAATAAATAGAATGGCTGAAGTTACAAGCTATAGAAAGCCATCTATATTAATTGTTGATGATTCTTCAATTATAAGAAATTCTTTAAAAAGAATATTTTCTAATGATTATGAAATTTTAATTGCTAAAAATGGATTAGAAGCCATAAATATTATTACGGAAAATGTTTTATCAAGTAATATGAATATGTCTAAGGAAAATATTGTTGGTATGCTTCTAGATCTAGTGATGCCTGAATCAGATGGATTTGAAGTTCTTGAATTTATGAAAGCAAATGATTTATTTAATAGAATTCCTGTTGCTATTATAAGTGGAGATGAAACCAGAGAAACAAGAAAAAGAGTATACCAATATGAGATTGTTGATATGCTTGAAAAACCATTTAACACCGAAAATATTCGTAGAAGATTTGGTAAAATAGTTAATTTATATCAATCAAGCAATAGCTTACAAAATATTGTTGAAGTTCAAAATGAAGAACTAAAAACAGTAAATGAAAATAAATCATTGGAACTAATTATAAATAAAATAATAACTAATATCGAAACTTCAAAAGAATCTAGTTTATTAAAAAGAGTTGTTAAAATATTAAGTGATTCTTTAGCAAGTAAATATCCAAAATATAATTTGGATTCTAAAAAAATAGATAATATTGTTAAGTCTTGTGCTTTATATAATGTTGGATCAATCGCGATATCTAAAGATTCAGTTATTACAAGTGATTCCATAAAAGAAGAAATTGAATATGGAAATGTTCTATTAAAAAATTATATTAAAGATGAAGCTCATTTAAAGGTTGCATCAAATATAGTTAACTATAGCTTTGAAATGTTTAATGGAAGCGGTTATCCAAATGCTTTAAAAGGAAATGATATTCCAATAGAAGCACAACTTACAAGTATTTCAGTAAGAATAGTTCAATATTCCTTAAATAAATCATTTAATATAGCTATAAAAAATATATTAATGGTTGAAGATAAGAAATACAATCCCGATATCTTAGATGTTATTAAAGACACAAAAAAAGAACTAAAAGATTTGTTCTAGAGAAATGCAAATAGCATTTCTTTCTTTATTATAATAATTAGGAGTTGAAGTATATGAAAAAGAAAAAAAATTCTTTGAATCCATTAATAATATTTCTAGCAATAATTATAATTATTCTATCTATTATTTATGGTATATTTATTAATCCAATAAAGCAAGATGATGATCCTATAAAAGAGCCTTTAAAATTTGATGTACATTTTGAAAATCCACAAGCAATACTTATTCCTGAAGAAAAAAGGTTAGATGGATTGGATTTCAATGAAAGTTCAACAACTTTATCTTTTTCTGCTTTTTTAAAACTAAATGATGTTTATGATTACACTTTAGAGGTTGTTAACGCCGGCGATACAAGTGTTAGTCTAAATCAATTATCGATGACAAAAGCAAATGAAGCTAACTCTAGTGCAGAAAATATAACTTATACGATTACATGGGATGATGGTGAAGAAATCAAGGAAAATGATGTAATTGAGAAAAATTCTAGAAGAAAAGTAATTATCCACGTTCAAGACAACAATGAAGAAACTATAGATATTTATCAAAAATATAATTTTACTTTAAATATGAATTTTATTAAAACTAAATAATATGTTATACTATTATGAAATTTAAGAAAGGAAGAAATCTATGGCATCATTTACTACTCAAATAAAAGACGAAATAAGTAAAATTGAAACAAATAAGTTAGAATCTATAAGTGAATTATGTGCATTTTTAAAATATAATGATGCTATAGATGAAACTTTAACAGTCAAAACCGAAAATTCAAGTGTAGCCAGAAGAATATTTAATCTTTTAAAAAGAATTTATGGAGTAAACATAAAATTAACTATCAGAAGCCAAAAAAAATTTTTTAACAAAACTATTTATTATTTACATGTAAGTGAAAAAATAGATATTATCAACAATGATATAGAAAGTATATATAAATCTATTACTTCTTTTTCTGATGAAGAACAAGCATCATATTTAAAAGGTGTATTTCTTGCTAACGGTTCAATAAATGATCCTAAAACCAGTAAATATCATTTAGAGTTTTTAATTAACGATGAATTAAAAGCAAAGCTTGTTGATAAATTATTAAAGCATTTTAGATTCTCCAGTAAAATTTTAAAGAGAGAAAAAGGTTATATGGTTTATTTAAAACAAGCTGAAGAAATAAGTGATTTTATTAAAATGATCGGAGCTATTACAGCATTATTTTACTATGAAGATATACGTATTTATAGAGATCACAAAAACATGGTTAATAGATTGAATAACTGTGAACAAGCCAATGTAGAAAAGTCTTTAAAGACATGTAATGAACAAATAGAAAATATAAATTATTTAAAAGAAAATGACTTGGAATCTTTAATAGATGATAAAACAAAACTAATAATGACTTATAGACTTAAATATCCAGAGACGACAATGAATGAACTTGCAGAAATTATATCTTTAGAAACCGATATTAATATTACTAAATCTGGAATAAACCATCATTTTAGAAAAATAAAAGAATTAGTTGAAAAAAGTAAAAATAAAGATTTATAGAAGAAAATCACCAAAAGTGATTTTTTTTAATTGTTAAAGTAAAAATAATATAAAGATAGAATTTTAACATACTAAGAATAGAATATTTACTCTACAACAAATAAATTGTATAATTTAAATATAATAGACAAGAGTAACAGAATAAAATGCAAAATGATGTAAATAAAAGTAATTCCCTTGCAAATCGGGGGGGGTATTATAAAATAAAAATAGAAAGATAAGGAAGATGTAAAAGTGAAGAAGACGACAATACTTTTAATAGCAATTCTATTTATGGTAATTGGTTATGCAGCATATAACGCAACGGTAAATATATATGGAAATGCATTGCTAGCCGAAAACTTAAATGATTTCAAAGTATATCTTTCTAATTTAAAAGTAAATGGAACTGAAATAAGTGGAATAAACGATACAAAAGATGAGTTTACAATAAGTGATATAAATGGAGACATAAGTGTAGATATAGTAAATGATTCAACAGAATATGATACTGAAAGCTACTTAGAATGTGTAAAAGAAGATGAAAATGTAGGAAAAGTTTGGAACTATGATTATACAGGAGGAGAACAAACATTTACTGTACCAGTTAATGGAACATATAAACTAGAAACTTGGGGAGCAAGTGGAGGTTACTCAAAAAATGAAACATATTTAGGAGGCTATGGTGGATATTCTACTGGGCAAATATCATTAAATAAAAATCAGAGTCTATACGTAAATGTAGGAGGACAAGGTGAAAACGGAACATCTATGACAAGTGACAAAGCTGGTGGTTATAATGGTGGAGGTTATTCATATCATTTTAGTCACAACAATTGTTATAGCGGTTCCGGTGGAGGAGCAACACATATTGCTACAAAGTCAGGTATTTTATCAACACTAAAAAATAATATATCAAGTATTTTACTAGTTTCTGGAGGCGGAGGTGGAGCAAGTGGAGATTTTGTTTCTGGTTCACAAGGTTATAGTTTTGGTGGCTCCGGAGGTGGAATAAATGGTGCCGATAGTTATAATGTTGTTGGAACGTTAAATTCAGGTTATGGATATGGAGGAACTCAAACTCGAGGAGGTCTATTTTACGAAGCTAGTTTTACTGGTCAAGAAGGTGAGTTTGGAAAAGGTGCAGATTCAACTTCTGGAGCAAATCAAGGTGGCTCTAGCGCTGGAGGAGGCTTCTATGGAGGAGGTTCCGGAGGCGGACATTTTGGCTCTGGAGGAGGTTCAGGATATATAGCTAACTCTCTTTTAAGCAAAAAAGTGATGTATTGTTACAAATGTACGGAATCAAGTGAAGAATCTACAAAAACTATATCAACAACATGTGTAAACTCTAATCCAACAGAAAATTGTGCAAAGCAAGAAAATGGATATGCTCGTATTACTTTATTATCATCTCCAACAAACATAACAACAGATAAAGTAACAATTACTGCCCAAGAAAGCAGTAATCAAAATATAAAAAATGTAACAGGGAAATCTTTAACATGTAAATTGAAAGTTAATAAAATTTCTAGAACCGAAAAAAAAGTATATACAGTTCCAACAGAATGGAATTTTGATTATACAGGAGAAGAACAAATATTTATTGCACCGATAAAAGGTACTTATAAGTTAGAAGTTTGGGGAGCCCAAGGTTACACAATAAATTCTTATATAGGAGGCTATGGTGGATACTCAACAGGTAAGATAACTTTTTCTAAAAATCAAAAAATCTATTTATTTGTTGGAGAAAAAGGTAATGGTGGAGTTGCCAATAATACAACATATTCAAGTTATCCTAATTCATTAAATGCAACCGCAGGAGATAACGTCTCTTATATTGGCTCCGGTGGAGGTTCTACACACATAACATTAGAAAACTCTCTTATTTCACAAATAACAAATTTAGATAAACTAATCATAGTTTCTGGAGGCGGCGGAGCATCTACTTGGACTTCTGGTGATGGTTGGTCTGGTACTGGAGGCTCGGGCGGAGGATTTAAAGGTAATTCTGGTAAGTCTAATATAGCAAACTTTTTACCAGGAGGTGGAGGAACACAAACCTCAGAAGGAAACGCTGGAAATGATGGTACAGCAGGAAATTTTGGTTTAAGTGAACTTACTAAAGCAAGTGGATCTTGTGGTGGAGGCGGTTATTATGGAGGTGGAACATCTTGGGGCTCTGCTGGAGGTGGAGGTTCAGGATATATAGGTAATTCACTTCTAAGCGAAAAAACAATGTACTGCTATAATTGTGAAGAATCTTCCGAAGAAAATATCAAAACAATCTCAACAACATGCACAAGTGAAACACCAAAAGAAAACTGTGCAAAGCAAGGAAATGGATACGCACGTATTACTTTAGTAAGTATAGATTAAAAAAGTTATGCGAAAAAGCATAATTTTTTTGTTCAAAAATTTTGGTTTGACTTGAAAATCGGGGGGGGTATTATAAAATAAAAATAGAAAGATAAGGAAGATGTAAAAGTGAAGAAAACAACAATACTCTTGATAACAGTTTTATTTATGGTAATTGGCTATGCAGCATATAATGTAACAGTAAATATATATGGAAATTCAAAGCTAGCAGAAAATCTAAATGACTTTAAAGTATATCTTTCTAATTTAAAAGTAAACGGAACAGAAGTAAGTGGAATAAATGAAACAAAAGACGAATTTACAATAAATGATATAAATGGAGACATAAGTGTAGATATAGTAAATGATTCAACAGAATATGACACAGATGTTTATTTAGACTGTGATATAGATAATACTTGGGATTTTGATTATACTGGTAAAATACAAACCTTTACTACACCAACCACTGGTACTTATAAATTAGAGGTATGGGGAGCTCAAGGAACGGAAAATACAGGAACCTATGGTAAAACAGTTGGTGGCTATGGAGGGTATTCAACCGGAAAAGTAAATATGAATAACGGAATCAATTTATATATTGCAGTTGGAAATAAAGCAGCTGTTAGAGGAACATCTTTTAATGGAGGCGGGGCTGGAGATTTCCCTGGAGGAGGAGCAACACATATAGCAATAAACAATAATCTAGGAGAACTAGAAAATTATGTAAATAATATAGCAAGTTTACTTGTTGTAGCTGGAGGCGGAGGCGGAGATGATGCCGCCGTTGGATATGAAACATCAGTTAATCCAATCGTTTCTGGATCTGGTGGTGGTTATATTGGAAATGATAGTCCATTTAGACCTGGTTATGGAGGAACACAAACAGCTGGTGGAAGCGGATATCAAAATGGATCATTTGGAAAAGGTGGAAATTCGGGAGCAGGTTCCGATAGTGCCTCCGGTGGAGGTGGAGGATTTTATGGAGGCGGCTCTGGAGCAGATGGAAAATGGGATTGTGGTGGAGGCGGCTCAGGCTATATTGGAAATTCACTTCTAACTGATAAGAACATGTATTGTTATAACTGTACTGAATCAAATGAAACATCAACAAAAACCATATCAACAACATGTGTAAACTCTAATCCAATTGAAAATTGTGCAAAGTCTAAAAATGGATACGCACGTATTACTTTATTATCATCACCAACAAATATAACAACGGACAAAGTAACAATTACTGCTCAAGAAAGCATTAATCAAAATATAAAAAATACAGTTGGTAAATCATTAACATGTAAGTTAAAAGTCAACAAAATTTCTAGAACTGAAAAAGCTAACTTAAGACCGACAGAATGGAATTATGATTATACTGGAAAAGAAGCAATATTTACTGCTCCAATCACCGGAGCATATAAACTTGAGGTATGGGGAGCACAAGGCGGAGAAAATGGAGGTTTTGGAGGCTATTCCAGTGGAGTGACAAAATTAGATATCAACACTACAATATATATAAATGTTGGCGGAATTGGAGGTGATCATACTGGAGGTGGAGGTTACAATGGTGGAGGTCGAGGTTATTCTGCTGCAGCTACTTGTGGAGGCGGAGGCGGAGCAACTCATATAGCAACAAAAACAGGGTTACTTTCTTCATTTGAAAATAATATAAGTAATCTATTAATAGTTTCAGGAGGCGGAGGTGGGTATTGTTACAACCATCTTGTTGATCCTGGAAATGGTGGTGGATTTAAAGGAACAGGAACAAATCCAGGAACTCAAACAAATGGAAATGCTTTTGGTCAAGGAGCTGGAGTTTCTAGTGGCCTTCATATGCGCGGAGGAGGCGGAGGTGGCTTCTATGGCGGAGGACACAATGATAATGATTCTGGTTATGGCGGATCCGGTTATATAGGCAATTCACTTTTAACAGAAAAAAGTATGTATTGCTATAATTGTGAAGAATCAAGTGAAGAAAATACCAAAACAGTAAGTACTACTTGTACAAGTGAAACAGCAACCGCAAACTGTGCTAAATCCGGTAATGGCTACGCACGCATAACTCTCATATCAACTGATTAAAATATTTTTTAGTTATTTAAATGAGTATTCATCATATATATTAAATAGGTGAAAATATGAAATATATTAAATATGCTCTTGTAATAACTTTATGTGTTTTATCTTTTTATGCATCAGATAGACTAATACTTTATGTAGAAAATTTAAGTCCTCTTATGAAAGAAATAAAGATGTATGAAGATTCTTTATATGAAAGTCCAGTTAACGCCATTATTGAAGACAACACAATAATAACTGGTAAAAATGGAAGAGAATTAAATAAACGTGAAAGCTATTTAAAAATGAACGACTTTGGATCATTCAATGAAACTTTCTTTGTTTATGATTATATAAAACCAGAAATTTCTGTAATGGACCATTTAGATAAAGTAATAATTGGAAATGTAAGTGATACAGATGTTTCTTTAATAGTTGATAATAAAACTATTGAAGAATATTTATTAACTGAAAAAATAAAGTTTTCTAAAATAATAAAAGAACAAGATGAAATAAATAAGAAAGAAATCACATATATAAATGGGGCTTCTAATGAAGATGATTTTAATGATATTCGTCGCTTTTTAAAGAAAAATAATTTAAATAAAAATATATGTGTTATTGATGTATCTAATCATTCAGCTTGTATAAACACTAAATCATTTATAATAAAACCAACAATAGAATTAAAAAGTTCTAATATTTCCTCTTATGTAAATAATACTAAGGGAGGTTCAATTATTAAGATTGATAAAAATCTTACATTAAATGAATTTAAAGTATATTTAAGTAAATTAAAATATAACAATTTAGAGATAGTTGATTTAATTGACTTAATTAAAGAGTAATTATACCCAATTTGTGGTATAATTTTTTTAGGTGATAAACGTGAAAAAAATAGTCTTAATTGATGGAAATAACTTAATGTTTAGAAGTTATTATGCAACTGCTTATTCTGGAAATTTGATGAAAAATTCTAAGGGAGTAGTAACAAATGCTTTATATGGATTTGCAACAATGATTAATAAAATAATCAAAGAAGAAAATCCAGATTATATGTTAGTTGCCTTTGATATCGGTAAAACTTTCAGACATAGAGAATATGCTGATTATAAAGCAGGACGAGCTAAAACTCCAGAGGAATTAAAAAGTCAAATGCCACTTGCTCGTGTAATGTTAGATCATATGGGAATAAAAAATATTGGTATAGAGGATTATGAAGCTGATGACATAATTGGAACTCTTGCTAAGAGAGCTGATGAAGATCCTGACTGGGATGCAACAGTTATAACAAGCGATCATGATTATTTACAACTTATTTCTAATGTTGTAGAAGTAAAACTTTTAAAATCAAAAGACTTTACAAGATATAATCCAACGAACTTTAAAGAAGAGTATGGAATTGAACCAATTAAAGTAATAGATTTAAAAGCTCTTATGGGAGATTCAAGTGATAATATTCCAGGAGTTGCTGGAATAGGTGAAAAAACAGCTTTAAAACTTTTACAAGATTATGGCTCTTTAGATGGTGTTTATGAAAATATTGACTCTATAAAAGGAAAATTAAAAGAAAAATTAGAAAATGGAAAAGATTCTGCATATTTTTCTAAAAAACTTGCAACTATATATCGTGAAGTTCCAATTCCTTTTTCTTTTGAAGATATGCGATATACTGGTCCAAAAGATATTTTAAATGATTTCTATCGTGATTTAGAGTTTTATTCACTCATGACTTCTCATGAAGTAAAAGAGAGTACTCATGAATTTGAGTTTAAAAAGTTAGAAAGTGTTTATGAAATAGATAGATCAAAAGAGATAAGTTTCTATATTGAATGTGACAATGAAAACTATCATATGGCAAATATTTTAGGAATGGGACTTTTTGATGGAACAAATGCTTTCTTTGTAGAGAAAAAAGATATTGATCAAGTATTCGATTATACAAAAGATGTAAAGAAATATACATTTGATGTTAAGAAAGCTTATGTTCTTTTAAATAGGTTTGATTTAAATGTTATCTATGATTTAAATTTAATTGCTTATCTTTTAAACAAGGTTGTTAAAGATGATATTGCTGTTCTTATGAATAATGATTCTACTTCTATACCTTTAATACATGATATTATAAAAAATAAAATGGATATAAAAAGCATTGTTGCTGAAAAAGCAAAATATATTTATGATACACATGACAAAAATATTATAGATATTAAGTCTGAAGATATGTATGAGCTTTATACTGACATTGAACTTCCTTTATCAAAAGTGCTTGCTAAGATGGAAATTGAAGGAATAAAGTGTGATGCAAACGTTTTAAATGAAATGCAACAAGCCATTGAAAGTGAAATCGAAGAGGTTAGTAAAGTTATATATGATCTTTCTGGATGTGAGTTTAATATAGCTTCTCGTATTCAATTAAGTGAAGTGTTATTTGAAAAACTAAATCTTCCACATGGAAAGAAATTAACTAAAGGGTATAAAACTGACGCTGCAGCACTAGAAAAGTTAATAGGTTTACATCCAGTTATTGAACAAATAATAAAATATCGTAACTTAACAAAGATAAATTCAACTTATTTAAAAGGTTTAAAAGAATTCATTCATGAAGATGGAAAAATACATACTATTTATAAACAAACTTTAACACGTACTGGTCGTCTTTCAAGTGCTGATCCTAACTTACAAAATATACCTGCACGCGATGATTTAGGTAAATTAATTCGTAAGGCTTTTGTTCCCGTTAATGATTTATTTCTATCAAGTGATTACTCTCAAATTGAACTACGTATTCTAGCTCATCTTTCTGGAAGTGAAGCTTTAATAAATGCTTTTGTTAATGGCGATGATATTCATACTAAAGTTGCATCAGACATATTCAAAAAACCAATGAATGAAGTAACACCACAAGAAAGACGTACAGCAAAAGCTGTTATCTTTGGAATAGTTTATGGAATAAGTGGTTTTGGTTTAGGTGAAAATATTGGAGTATCTCCAAAAGAGGCAAAGAAGTTTATTGATATGTATTTATCTCTTTATCCAGGAGTAAAAAATTATATGGATTTAACTATTAAGGATGCCTATGACTGTGGATATGTTAGAACAATGTTTAAAAGAAAAAGGGCAATTGATGAATTATTTAATTCGAACTACATGGTAAGAAGTGCTGGTGAGCGTATAGCTTTAAATACACCAATTCAAGGATCAAGTGCTGATATAATTAAAAAGGCCATGATTGAAATTGATAATGAATTTGAAAAACGTAATATCAAATCTAAAATGATTTTACAAATTCACGATGAACTTGTCTTTGATATTGTTGAAAGTGAAAAAGAAGAGGTTGGAAAAATAGTAAAAGATATTATGGAACATACAGTTACACTAAAAGTTCCTTTAAAGGTATCAACTGATTTTGGAATTAATTTATATGAAACAAAATAATTAAATATGATATAATAGCTTTCAAATGGGTGGTTATATGGAACTAAATAAATCTGTTATAGATGAACTTTCTAATTTAAAGGATTTAATTGGTGTAAGTGAAGATTATGAAAAACTTATTAAATATTTTACTTTTATAATAAACGAGGCTCATATATTTGATAGAGAAATAGAAACAAATTTTTCTTCTACTGACAGAGCTGGAATATACGTTAATTTATCTAATAAATTTGATTATACAATCCATGCTAATACGACTAGAATGAAAGCCTATTTACAAAAATTATCAGTTAAATTTTATAAAGAATATTCATATTATGATACTAGAGAAATAGACTTAGTGTTTGCATTTGCTTTTTTAGTGCATGAGTTTGTTCATTTATACCAAATGAATTTAGCAGAGTTTGATAAAAGTCCAATTGGAAGAACATATGAATTAATAATAAATCAAATGGATAAGAGAAAAGTCATAACGTCTTTTATGTACATGATAAGAAAATCTTATATATGTTATGAAAGAACTGCTAATATAATGGGTTTTAGAGAAACAAAGAAAATATATAAATCATCCGATTTAGAAAATATATGCAGTTTATTTTACTTATATTATTTATCATCAGGTTTTAATATTAGGTCAGACACTAAAATAATTACACCAGTTGAACAAACATTTAAAGATTATTGGATTAAAGAAAGTATTGATTCAACTGGCATTAGTTTTATAGATATTATGGAACATGGATTACCTTTAGGACAAAATAATTTAAATAATTTTAATGAACTATTTAAAACTTTAGAAAGCGGTTATTTAAGTGATATAGATTCTGATGATATTATAACAAAAATGTTGAAAATGAGGTGAAGTTATGCCTGAAATAGCTGAAGTAAGAACAGTAGCAAGAACTTTAAATAAAAGTTTACCAGGAAATAAAATTAAAGATATAAATGTTATATATGATCGCATAATTGATCAAGATATAAACGAATTTAAAAATATATTAATTGGAAAAACGATTGAAAGTGTTAGTAGCTTTGGAAAATATTTACTATTTAATTTAGGAGAATATACGTTGATTTCTCACTTACGTATGGAAGGAAAATATTTTATAAAGAAAGCAGAAGAGCCAATAGGAAAACATGAACATATAATATTTATATTTGATGATTTTACTTTAAGATATCATGATACAAGAAAATTTGGTCGTATGCGAGTTTTAAAAACTGAAGATGTTTATTCTTCAAAGGAAATAAAGAAATTAGGAATAGAACCTGATAATGATTCTTTAACAAAAGAGTATATCTATAAATCTATTCATAATAAAAATAAACCGATAAAGACACTTCTTTTAGATCAATCTATTATAAATGGTCTAGGAAATATATATGTTGACGAAGTTTTATTTGCATCAAACATAAATCCAAATAGAAGTGGCTCAAGTATTACTTTAGATGAATGTGATAAAATACGTACTTCTTCAAAAACTATTATTGAAAAAGCAACTGAACTTGGAGGTTCAACAATAAGAAGTTATACTTCATCTTTAGGAGTAACTGGTCATTATCAAGATTATTTAAAGGTTCATACCAAGGAAATATGTCCAAACTGCAAAAATAAAATAAAGAAAATAAGAGTTGGTGGACGTGGAACTTACTTTTGTGAAAACTGTCAAAAATAGTGTATATTTTAAAATTATTGCACATAATAATAACAGGAAGTAGTTAAATAGGTAATTTATACTTCCAGTATTTAAAAGCATTTAAGGATTAACTTAATTTGCTTAAGAGTATTGATTTTTCAATACTCTTTTTTTGTAAAAAAATGTTAAAACTACCAAACTTAAAAATTGGTAGCTTTTTTTTGACAGATTTTAACGATTTGCATATAAATCAATACAGATATTAAAGATCTGAGCCTCTAAATTTAAAATTTTGTAGTTTTGAAATATAAAAAAATTATGCTTAAATATTTTCTTGAGAAGCAAGGAAAAGATGCTTATCACTTTCTTATATGTAGGACGTGAATTTTCAGCAAAATAAGCTGTAGTAAGGAAGTGATGTATAATGTTTAAACACCAATTTAAAATAGAACTACTAGTAACAAGTTTAATCATTATAATTTTTATATTATTATATCTTCTTTGTAGAAAAGGAATATAAGATATAAAAAAGCACCTTTTCTTTTGAAAAAGGTGCAGTAACCTTTGTGGTAAGCATCGCGTCCTAAAGAAACTTTGCTTCTCACTTAAATAAAATATAACATTTTTTAAGATAAATTACAATGTTAATATAAAAAATAAAAATAGAATATTTACTATATAACATATAAATTGTATAATCTAATTACAATGTATATGTAATAAAGAAATAGCAAGAGAAAATCGTATAATATTATAAATAATAGGTGTATATTATAAAATAAAAAAGAGAATAGGTGGGTAAAAATGAAGAAAAAGAATGCAATAATAATTGCAATTATTTTAATGTCGATTGGGTTTATAACAATATTAACAATATTGATAATAAATAGAAATACAAGAGCAAATAAGAATCAAGATGACTTCTCAGTAATTTTCACAGCTGCAAGTTTAGATGGCAAAGATGTATATTCGACAGTAGTAGATGATACAAAAAAGATAATTAATTTTTCAACATCTTCATTAAAACAAGAAAGTATATTAACTTATGTAATAACAAACAATTCAAGTCATTATGATGCAAATGTGAGTGTTACATGTGTACCAAAGCCTGGAACAGCATCAAAATACATAATTATCAAAAACAAACTAGAAAATGATGCAACAGAAGTAAAAGCAAAAAGTTCACTCATTGGAACATTAACTGTAACTTTTGATGAACTATCGACAAAAGATGTGGCAGAATATACATGTAAGTTAGAAGTTAATGCTGTAGAAAGAGACAAAGTTGCCGTAAGTGAACCAACTTTGTTTGATTTAATCAAAAATAAAGCGGATACAACCACAGCAATAGATTATAAAATGAGTTCAAAAACAAGTGAAACAAATGGAATATTTACAACTACTCAAACGGAAAAAAATGTACCAGTATATTATTTTAGAGGAGCGGCTGATAAAGTAAACAATAATATAATATTTAATAATATGTGTTGGAAAATAATAAGAACAACAGAAACTGGAGGAGTAAAAATAATTTACAATGGAACACCAATAGATGGAAAGTGTGAAATTCAAGCCGGAACATTGACTCAAATAGGAACAAGTGCATTTAATGAAATTTGGAACGATAATGCATATGTCGGATATATGTATGGAACAGCAGGAAGTACAACTTACGAAGCAACGCATAATAATATAAATGATTCAACAATAAAAACATATATCGATAGTTGGTATAACAAAAACTTTGATGCAATAACAACAGCAAAACTAGAGGATACAGTATTCTGTAATGACAGAAGTACCAAAGCTTATGATGAAAATACAATAGGGTTATCAATGTCATCTTATGGAAATTTAGGATATGGTAAAAATGAAACCTTGTACGGAGCAGCACATCGAGCATCAATTTTTTCAACTAATCCAAATCCAAGTTTGGTTTGTCAAAATGAAAATGATAAATTTACAGTTAATAGTAAAAATGGAAATGGTGCTTTAACATATCCAGTTGGATTAATAACTTTAGATGAAGTAATACTTGCTGGATTTAATACAAAATATTCAAATATAAGTGATTATTTTAATAGAACAGATTATTTATATACAGGTAGTAATTATTGGACTTTATCACCTGTGTATAAAGAGATGTATGCTAGTGTTGGTTCTGTTTGTAATATTGGTTGTGTAGATCAACGTGACGTGAAGAACGCTTTGGGAATTCGTCCTGTAGTCTCACTAAATAACAACACACATATAACAGGAGAAGGAACAAAAACAAATCCATATGTAGTAAAATAATCTAGAATAATAAGAAATACGCAATGAATTTCATTGTGTTTTTTTGTGTTGCATTGGTCAAGTAAAAGTAGACAACTGTAAAAAAAATAGGGGGTATTGAATATAAGAATTCCAATATTAGTT
>CAKOPW010000012.1 GCA_934101115.1 uncultured Bacilli bacterium
TAATAAACCAATGTTTACTAAATTTGTTTGGGGAGAAATTGTTATATCATCAATAATTGAAACTATATTTGTTTTAGTAACTTATTTTATAGGTTTAAAATATTTTTCAAATGATGTTGCTTCAACTTTAGCTTTATTATCGCTTGTAATGCAAGAAATAATCTATGCATTTAGTTGTCGTAATTTGAAAAAATGTATTTTTAAGGAAGGGATATTTTCTAATAAAGCATTTAATATTGGAATATCAATTTTGCTTATAATTGAGGCTTTAGTGTTCTTAACACCGATTGGTAATATTATAAATGTTGTAGCAGTTGATATAAAAACGATTTTACTTGTTATTTTATTTAACTTACTAGCGTTTATAATATACGAAATAGCTAAAGTTAAAGTATCAAAATTATTAAAAGATTAATTAAAAATTATGCAATTTATTTGAGACTGCTGAAAAAGTATATAAAGATTACTGTAAACTATATCAGTGGTCTTTTTGTTTTGGTATAATAAATATATATATAAAATAGATGAAACAATGCATGAAAAAATGCCAAAAAAAGAAAGAAGCTTCAGGATTGTTAGAGGATCAAATAGAATACACAAAAGAATTGTTAACAATTGTAAAAGAAGATGGAAGATTCACTGCACTTCCAGGAATAAAAGAACAAATAGATTATTTAGAAGAAACAATGAATGACACAGAAATAGAATTGGAATATTCAAAAGATCAAGATGCAAAAGTAGGACACAAGACAGCAGATACATCATTTTTTGGATATAAAACACATATTGCCATGACACCAGAAAGAATAATAACAGCAGCTACAATAACATCAGGAGAAAAGCATGATGGGAAAGAACTTGTGAACTTAATAGAAAAAAGTGAAGATAATGGAATTGAAATAGAAGCAATTATTGGAGACGGAGCATATTCTGAAAAAGATAATTTAGATTATTGCAGAGAAAATAATATAAAAAATGTTAGTAAATTAAGTAAATCAGTAACTCATGGTATTGGAAAAAATAAAGAAGATTTTGAATACAACAAAGATGCAGGAATGTATGTTTGCAAAGCAGGACATATGTCTATAAGAAAAGCAAAACAAGGTTCAAAAAACTCAAATTATGGCGATGCAAATGCATGTGGAAAACTAGGCATAACAATACAAGGGGCAACTACGCTCTTTTTAGCCAATATGAAAAGAATAATAAAATTGAAAGAGGAAAAAATAAAAGTATAGAATAAAATATAACCTATATTTATCATTTATCTGAAAAAATGCAAAAAAAACTGATAAACAGAAATATATTCCAAATATCAGTTTTAATTTTACTACTTTTTCAGCAGTCTCCTAATACTTGTGTATTTTTTTATGAAAAAAATCACTTTACACATAATAAAAATGAAAAGCACAAAATACAACAAATATGTAGTATAATTAAAAATATGATAGGTGTGTGAAATTAGGTGAAAAGAAAAAATGTAAGTTAAATTATCTTAAAGTGTAAAAAAAATTTGAAAAATTTGTGTAAACCCTTCAAAACGACTTGAAAATCGGGGGGGGTATTATAAAATAAAAATATAGAAAAGGTAGGTAAAAATATGAAGAAGAAAAGTATGCTTATAGTAGCAATATTACTAATGGCAATTGGATTTGCAGCAATCTCAACAACATTAATAATAAATGGAAATGCTAAGGTAAGCGAAAATGAAGATGACTTCTCAGTAATCTTCACAGCTGCAAGTATAGATGGAAAGGACGTATACTCAACAGTTATAGATGATACAAAGAAAATAATTACATTTACAACAAGTGAATTAAAAACACTTAATCAAACAAGTATACTTACATATGAAGTAACAAACAACTCAAGTAACTACGATGCAGAAGTAAAAGTAACATGTGTACCAAAGACGGGAACAACAGCAAAATATACAAGTATCAAAAATAAACTTGAAAATGATGCAACAGTAGTGAAAGCAAAGGAAAGCTTAAATGGAACTTTAACAGTAACACTAGATCAAGTAGCAACAGAGAACGTTACAGAAGAATATACATGTAAGTTAGAGTTCAATGCAGTAGAAAGAGATACGTTAGGAAGTAATATACCAACACCAATATCATTTGAAAGTGATAGTTGGTCTACAATAGCAGCAAATGTAAAAGCAGGAAACACAAGTAAATATAATATAGGAAATACAAAAGAAGTAGACTTAGGTGAATTAGGAACATATACAGTAAGAATAGCAAACATGAGTGCATGTACAACTGAAACAAGTGAAACAGCATGTGGATTTGTAGTAGAGTTTGCTGATATAATAACAAAACAACAATTTAACAGCACAGCAACAAATGTAGGAGGATGGAGAAACTCTGAACTTCGTACTTATGTAAATGGAACGATATATAATGCCCTTCCAAGTGAATTACAAAATGTAATAGTTTCAACAAAAGTAGTATCAGGACATGGAAGAACAGAAGGAGAAACAAACTTTGAAACCCAAGATAAATTATATTTGTTAAGTGCACATGAAGTATATGAGGATGGAGAAGAAGATAATCAAATAAGTGATTATGATACATCATATAATAATACAAAACAATTGGATTATTATAAGAATCAAGGAGTAACAACAAGTAGCTATGCAGGAGCAGTAAAACAATATAACGGAAGTAATGATTATTGGTGGCTTCGTTCGGCTAATTCTGGCGGTACCGGCGCCTTCCTTAGTGTCACCATCGATGGTGGCTGGGTCCGCTTCACTGCGTTCTACTCTTTCGGGGTCTCTCCAGCTTTCCGAATCGCATAAACAGTGCAGATATAAAAAACTGTAAAGTGAAATGAACTTAAGTGGAGATGCACAAACCAATCCGATAAGTTATTTATACGTAGGCGCACTACGAGCAACGCGAGTAAAGCCAGTATAAATAACGTTACAAAGAAAAAACAATTAATAGTTCCAATTACTTATTATAAGTAATTGGAACAAAATAATGGAGGAAATATGTCAGTTCCTAAATTTAAAAGACAACCAAGTGAATATGATTATGTAAATAATGCATATGAACTCAATGTTGAAATAATGAATTTGGTTTCTAAATTATCAGCTCGCTGGGCTAGAATATATCAACAACCAATTGATAGACTTGCAAACTTACAAGCAGATCTTGTCAATATGGCTTGTTCTATTACTCCTAAAACTAGTGAAGATTTTATAACAAGAAGATGGCTACTTAAAATGTCTAATGCATGTTTAATTGCATTAGAAAGAAGAATAATGGAAATGATAAGGATATTATATACTAATCCTAGTAAATGCTTTAATCGTAAGAATGGTAAAAATTATACATTTGCTGAAGCAACTGAGATGCTTGATAAAAAACTAGAAAGTTTAGGAATAAAATATGCAAGACAATATGATTTAATAAAAGGAGTACTTGCAGCTGATAAAAGAAAAATGCAAAAGCTTAAAACTGATAATATAACTGACAAAGAAATAATAGAAATATTGGTTTCAAAAACTATAGCTATGGTTTTGGAATAGGAATATCAATGATTATTGAGCCTCTGGGTTTGTTTTGATTAAACGTTCGGCTAATTCTAACAATACCAACAACTTCCTTAATGTCAACAACAATGGTGACTGGAACAACAACAATGCGAACAACTCTAACGGGGTCTCTCCAGATTTCTATAAGAAAATAGAACAGGTAAAATAAAGATGTTTTAAATAACTCTTTAACTAATTTCTAAATGAAAGGATTGATATTTCCTAAGAATATAAATATATTCTTAAAGATGACTAATGATAATTATACTAGGACGCTCCTTGCATGGTTAAAGATTTATTCATTTGCTTTAATTTCATTGGTATATATTTAAGTAAGTAGATTAAATGAATCAATAAATTTATTGAGTCTTATACATTAGTTTTGAGGGGGCTTTTGTCTCCTTTTTATAATGGAGGTATATGAATAGTATAGAAAGAAAAGAACAAAGATATCTTAGAAGAAAATCAAAAAGGGAAGAAAGAATAATAAATAACAGTTTAAAGTATAGTAATATTGATTCTATCTTTGTATTTCATAAAGTATTAAAATATGCTGATAAATGTTGTAATGGAGTTCGTTGGAAAAAGTCTACATTTTTATTTCAAAATCATATGTTTACAATTATTGCTAAAACTTGTAATGATATAAAAAATGATACATATAAAGTTGGAAAAACTTATAAGTTTACCATTAATGAAAGAGGTAAAATTAGACATATAGATGCACCATTTATAAAAGATAGACTAGTACATAAAGTTCTAAGTAATGAAGTATTGGTACATATATACAACAAGCATTTAATATACGATAATGGTGCAAGTCAAAAAAATAAAGGTTTTATTTTTGCTTTAACTAGAGTTAAAAATGCTTTGATAAAATATTATAAAAAATATGGATTAAATGGCTATGTCTTATTAATAGATTATTCCAAATTCTTTGATAATTGTTCTCATAATATTATAAAAGAATATCATAATAGATTAATTAGAAATAACTATACAACTAAAGTTATAGAAGATTATTTGTTTATTGATACTGGTATAGCTTTAGGAATAGAACTTGCTCAAAGAGAAGCAAGTATAATACCTAATATACTTGATCATTTTATAGAAAATAAAGGGTATTTTATAGAAAGATATATGGATGATACTATAATTTTAATAAATAGTTTAAAAGATGCTGAAAATATATTAAAAGAGTATACTTATTTAGCAAATAAATTAGATATAAAGATAAATTCTAATAAGACTAAAATAGTTTCTTTAAATGAATATTTTATGTATTGTAAATGGCATTTTAAATTATTAAATACAGGTAAAGTAATAATGGTACCTGATAAGAAAACGATATATAGACAAAGAAGAAAACTAAGAAAGATGATTAATAAAAGTTTTGATAAAGAAATAAATATTGTTAAAACTTGTTTTAAAGCTTATTTAAATATTGGAAATAGTTATAAATATATTAAGTGGTTAGATAAAAATAATAAATTCTCTAAAAATAGTTGACAAGTGCATAAAATTTGGTATAATGAATATGTTTTAAAAAGGAAAGCGATGTATCCACATCCACCTGAGCTGCTAATATGGTGCTAGGTAAAAAGCTAAAAATAGAAAAAATTATTTGTTTATAATTATACTATAATTAGGTTTTTAAGTGGATACAAATGTATTCACTTTTTAATTTGAATTTGGAGGTGCTTATCATAGCAAATATGAACAAAAAGAATGATGATTTACTTATCAATGAAAGAATTAAAGTTCCAGAACTTATGGTAATTGGACCGAATGGAGAACAAATGGGAACTAAAAAACTTGCTGATGCTTTAACAATTGCAAATTTTGCAGGTTTAGATCTTGTTTTGATGAATCCAGGTAATGCTCGTCCAGTTGCTAAAATAATGGATTATAACAAATTCAAGTATGAAAAAAATAAAAAGGCAAAAGATGCTTTAAAGAAACAAAAAGAAGGTGCTAGAGAAACTAAAGAGTATCGTTTATCACCTAATATTGATGTTGGAGACTTTGAAACAAGAAAGAAAAGTGCTCAAAAGTATCTTGAAAAAGGTCATAAGATTAAAGTGTCTATTAGATTTAGAGGACGTGAAATGGCTCATACTGAAATCGGTAGAGAAGTAATGATGCGTTTCTATGAATCGCTTAAAGACATAAGTGAAATTGAAAGTGAACCAAAACTTGAAGGTCGTAATATGACTATGATGTTAGCCCCAAAGAAAGAAATGTAGGAGGAAATTATGGCAAAACAAAAAACACATAAAGCAACTAGTAAAATATTGAAAAAACATAAAAGTGGCCTAATTACTTATAAGAAGAGTAATGGAAACCATAAGACAGCTAAAGATACTGCAAAAGCTGTTAGACAAAGAAGAAATAAAGGACAATTAGCGAAAGGAATAGCTGACAGATTAAAAAATGTCATCTAGTAGGTGGAAATAATGACAAGAGTTAAAGGTGGATCTGTTGCTAAAAACAGACGTAGAAAAGTATTAAAAAGTGCAAAAGGATATTTTGGATCTAAACATAGATTATTCAAAACTGCACAAGAACAAACATTCCATAGTGGAGCTTATGCTTATAGAGATAGAAAACAAAATAAGAGAAACTTCAGAAAATTATGGATTACAAGAATCAATGCTGCATGCCGTATGAATGATATTAGTTATTCTAAATTCATTAACGGATTATCAAAAGCTGGTATTGAAATCAACAGAAAAATGTTAAGTGAAGTTGCTATCGATAATCCAGCATTATTCACTTCATATGTTAATATTGCTAAAGATACTTTAGCTGGTAAAACAGTTAAGACTGAAACTAAAAAAGTTGAAACTAAGGAAGCAAAAGAAGTTAAAATTGAAGAAAACAAAGATTTATCTAAATTAACTGTAGCTGAATTAAAAGAAATGGCTAAAGAACAAAAAATTGAGGGATATACTTCAATGAAAAAAGCTGAATTAGTTGATGCTTTAACTAAATAATAATTATTTTGAATAATTGAGTTAAAAATTGGTAAATATTACCAATTTTTTTAATTAATTTATTGCAAGTTTATTTATATTACTTTATAATTAATATAGAAAATTATAATCAATATTATTATCATTATCTTTATAATTTTTTCGACGGGAGTGATTCACGTGATAGGCTATAACTTTATAATAGGCGCTTTAGCACTTGTTTTTATAGGAGTTTTTGATTCTGTGGCTTATACGCTTGTAAGCTTAAGCTATAGAATATTTTTGCTTGTAACTGAACTTGATTTATTTGGAGGTGGCACTGGAGGTGCTACTCTTTATGATATTTTTACTCGAAAGGTATATTTGGTTTTATCAGTCGTTATGCTATTTATTTTTGCATATCAACTTATTTTATTGTTGATTAATCCTGACGGAGATGGAACAAAAAAAACAACAGGTTTATTAAAAGACTTTACAATTTCTATTGCTTTAATTGTCGTGCTACCAACTATATTTAAGTATATGACAGTGTTACAATTACATATTTTACATGACAATACAATTGGGGCTTTAGTGTTAGGAACGGCACCGAATACATCTACATCTTCTGAAACCACTTATGGCGATTCAATTGCAATGACTGTTTTACTGGCTTTCTATCATCCGGAAGGCGCTGGGTATGAAACTTTTTTTGATACTTTGGGTAATTTTAAAGGTATAGATCAATCTGTTCAAGATTGTGTTGACGTTGGTGAAGCATCTGAAGATACATGTAGATTGTGGGCGGAAGCTTTAGAAAGATGGAATTCGAAAATTGAGGATAGGTGGATATTCACTAAGATTAACACTATAACTAACAGCTTTGCTATTCAAAACACAATTGGAGAAGATAACGGATCATATTATATGTGGATAATCAGCACTGGATGCGCTATGATTGTAGCTTGGTTTTTCATAAGTTATGCAATCGATTTAGGAACACGTGCTGTTAAACTTGGATTTTTAGAAATAATTGCTCCGATACCTGTTATGTTTAATGCTGTTCCTAAGATGAAAAAATCTTTTGATACTTGGAAGAGCGAATTGATAAAAACATATGTTGAATTGTTTGCTAGATTAGCGGTTATATTCTTTGTTGTAAAACTTTGTACACTGGTTCCTGAATTTGTTTCGGTTATTTTCCATGATTCAATGAATGAAGTAAAAGGTGATCTTGTTTTACGAGGCATCACTATGGTTATTTTGATTTTGGGCTTATTGAAATTCGCCAAAGAAGCTCCAGAATTATTTAAAGCTTTGTTCGATAATGGCGGTGGCTTATTTAAAGGACTTAACTTTAAGCCTGGAGTTAAGAGCAGAATTGAATCTAATGAATATGGAATGAAAGGTATTTCTATGGCTACTGGAGCTATAAGCGGGGGAGCAGGAGCTGCTTGGAAACGATGGAAACAAGCTGGAGGTTCTAAAGATAATGTGTCAGCTGGAAATGTTCTTGCTGGATTATCTGCTGCTCCTAGGGGTGTTCTAACTGGTATAAAATCTGGTTGGGACAATAGTTCAAAGACTCTAAAAGACTTAAAGAAGACTGCAACGTCAGCCCTTAATGATGCTCACACTGCTGAACAAAATGCTTATGATGGCGATTTACATACTAGACTTAGAAATACTTATAGAGATGTTGCTAATTCGGATATAACAAATGCTGAAGGCGGCTTAGGAACAGCAATACATGATTCGTGGGTATCAAATAAACAAATATATGATCAAAAACGTGGCGAGAAATCTGAAACTAGAGACCAAAGAACACAAGATGCATTTGATTCTTTCTGGCAACAACTTGAGGGCCAAGGCATTTCTTTATCGGAAAGAGAAAACAAAGCGTTATCTGATTTAGTAAATGCTTTTGAATCAGCAGAAAACTATGTTAAAGGTAAATTTGACAAGGTAACCGAACCAATAATGAAGGCTATGAATGATGATTTGAAAAAGATTTATTCTGGCCAAACTGTAATTAAAACTGTTACTAATGAAGATGGTAAACCAATTGAAGTAAAACTTAAAAACGAACAAGAAATTAAAGACTTCTACAAACCAACTTTAACTTCAACAAAAGGAAATGCTTTAGATGCTATTGAAAGTAATGCATTAGCTGCTGATTATAAGAAATTCGAAAAGATTATGAGAAATAGTCAAATAGATAAGAACACAATTGATAGAATTAATGAAAAAATATCTAAAAATACAAATGGTTCAATTGCTAATTTTAATGATTTAGTTAATCGTGCAAATACAATAAAAAATATTACTACGACAGCAGAAAAAGAAGAATTTATTAATATAATGAATACAATGTCGGATATAAAAAAGGTAATGAAGCAAGCTAAAGATACTTCAGAACTATTAAATAAAACTGAAAAACAAGCGAAAGAATCTGCAAAAGATGATAAGAAAAAATAGGAGAAATAGCTTATGAGTGTCGATGAACTAGAACAACAAAAAGCAATATGCGATTTATTTATTGATGGATTTGATGCAATTATACTTGGTAGGGAAGACGAATTTAAAAATTTGGAGGCAGCAAAAACAGCTAAAATTCAACAATGTTATGAACAAAATGCCTTTAATTATGAACTTTGTAGAAAGAAAACAAACACAATTAAGGCCGGTTTTCTTAACTTAGAATTTCAATTGTTTCTTCAAATTTTGAGTGACGATGATTTGCCAACGGTTGTTTTTGAACAAATAAAAAGAATTTCAATCAAAAGAAAAAACTATTCTTATTTTCAAAAGTTAGGTCTAACTTTGAACCCTGAATTCAAAATGGACCCTAAAACGTTTTTTGCTAATTATAAAATAGCGAAGAAAAAATCTGAATCATTGCAAAGGTTAATAGAATATCAAAAGAATAATGAAAGGGGACCTTTATTATGAAAAATGCTTATTTGATACCAGCAAACTCTAAAAGGTCAATGCTGATATTTGGCTTATTTGCACCGATTGATTTAATCATCTTTTCGGTTGGTGCTGGATTGACTGTTATATTGATGCTTGCATTTAGTGCATCAACATTGCAAGATGTATTTATGATATTACTACCATTACTGATTAGTACAACTTTGGTTTTGCCAGTTCCTAATCATCGTAATGTTTGGACGTTAGCTTCCAATATTTATCAATATTTATCAAATAGAAGAACATTTTTTTGGAGAGGTTGGTGTATGACAAATGGCGAAGAAAGTCAAAATAGAACAAAGTAAATATACAGAAGATTGGTTACCTGTTAAAGATATAAAAAATGGTATGATTGAGGTAGAAGGAAAATTAATTGAGGGAACTCAATTAGTTGCAGGCGTTAGAATTGAACCTAAAAATATCTTTATTTCTGAACAATCTGTTCAAGACAATACACTTTATGCTTTAAGAAATTTTTATAATACAATAGATTATGAGTTTTGGTTGGTTTGTTGCGATAGACCTGTTGATATTAATTTGTATAAATCAGAATTGGAAATAATGTATAATGACGCTCCGAATCAACAAATTAGAAAAATGATATTACAAGATATTCAAAAGTGTGAAAAATTTGTTGGACCTCAAATAAATGCTGTTGACACTGAATTTTATATTTTGTTTAAAGATAGTCCTAAAAATATGGAACGCATCCAAAAACGTATTCATACAATTATTTCTGGCCTTGCGAATGCTGGTTTAAATTCAAGACAATTAACTGATGATGATGCTAGGGTATTGTTGGACAGTTTCTTTAATGATTCAAAAAGAGTAGAATATGGGACGGTGATGGCTAGTGTCTAAATTAACTTTAAAAAGTGAAATAGCTCCAAAGGGACTAAATTTTAAATTAAATGAGTTTATGATTAGTGATAAATATGCAACTATTTTAACTGTTCTTGAATATCCAAAGGCTATTGGACCTGGATGGTTAAGCAATATTACATCTATTCCCGGAGTAAAATTATGTATTAAACATATTCCGATTGAACTTTCAACAATGCAAAAAACTATTAATAAAGAAATTGCTGAATTAAAAGATGCTTATCAAAAAGAAAATGATCATACTCTTAAAGAACGTATTCGTTTAGATTACGAATCTATGGAAAATTTTGTGTCTATGCTTGCTGCTACACAATCTAAGATATTTGATTTTCAAATGCACATTATGATTATGGCAGATACAAAAGATGAACTTGATTCTAAAAAAATGCAAATCAAAAATTTCTTAACATCACTTGGAATGCGTGCTATTCCGATGATGTTTGAACAAGAAAAAGTGTTGAAATCAATGCTTCCGATATTTCCAAAACAAGATGTTGAAAGCAGAATTGGAATACCTGTTCCTGCACCAACAATTGCTGCCATGTATCCTTTCGTATTTGATTCGATAAAGGATCCAGGAAAATCAACTTTATTTGGAATAGATTTCTCTGGTGGAGTGGTTTTGTTTAATCAATTCTTGTATCAAATAAGAAAAGAATTTAATCGTAACAATGCTAATATGATTATTCTTGGTACATCTGGTTCAGGAAAATCAACTGCAGGTAAATTACTTTTAAGAAGCCATATAAGAAATGGGTATCAAATTGTATGTATAGATCCTGAGGGCGAATTAAAATACTTAACTGAATCTTGTGAAGGAAGTTTTGTAGATTTAGGTAAAGGCGGAAGTTTTGGCCTTATAAATCCTCTTGAAGTTGTAGTTGATTCTGACAGCGAGGAACTTGCTCAAGGACTTGGTTATACAGTTTTAACAAGAACATTACAATCTTTAAAAGCGTTTATGAAGTATTATAGTCCTAGTATTGAAGAGGATGTATTAGCAATGTTTTCTGAAGTTGTTCAAGATACCTACAAAAGATTTGGAATAGAT
This sequence comes from uncultured Bacilli bacterium, assembly GCA_934101115.1. Taxonomy (GTDB): domain Bacteria; phylum Bacillota_I; class Bacilli_A; order RF39; family UBA660; genus CAG-582. Next base: position 11,411 of record CAKOPW010000012.1, read on the forward strand.
TTTGACACAAACTTTGCTAATTTTACACCTGATAAATATCCAACGTTTGATGATGTTTATGCAACAATAAAGGGAAAACTTTTATCGATGCCAGAGGCTACTCGTGAAAGAGATATTATGGAAAGACTTGAGATAAAAGTAAGACCATTTATCAATGAACTAAGATATTATTTTAATGGTCATACTACAATAAATGCTAATGAAGATTTTATAGTGTTCAATATAAAAGAGGTTATGAATGGAGATACTAATATTCGTAACGCTTTATTCTTTAATATTTTGAAATATGCTTGGGGTTTGTGCCTTGATCCTAATAAGAACACTATTATGATGGTTGATGAAGCACATATTTTGTTATCCGGAAACAATGAATTAGGTGCTGAATATTTGGCTCAAATGCAAAGACGTGCTAGAAAATATAATACTGGTACAATTATTATCACTCAACAACCAACAGACTTTGCATCAGAAAATATTATTAGTCATGGTAAGGCAATATTCGATAATGCTTCTTATTATCTAATAATGGGATTAAAGAAACAAGCTGTTGATGATTTATCCAAGTTAATAGACTTAAATGAAAATGAAAAAGAAAGTATTAAAACTTATACTCAAGGAGAAGCGTTGTTTGTATGTGGCTCTAGAAGAATGCGTATAAATGTCATTCTTACTCAAGATGAATTAGACTCATTTGGCTCAGGTGGAGGTCTATAGTATTAGGCGGTGATTTAATGAAAAAAGTGTTAGACATAATAAATATGTTATTCAAAAAAAGTGGATTTATATTTGCTTTTTTTGCAATAACACTTTTTTCAGTTGTACTAATAAAGAATCCTGTAAATGCTGCTTCATTTAATTATAGTGATTTTGATTTTGATGAATATTTTAAAGAAAAAAACAATTATTGGACTAATAGTTGTGGAGATGATAAAAATTGTATTGATAAAATAGTAAAAAGTCAAAAAAAATTTTATACAAAATTATATAAATTACTTGCTGAGTATGCAAATAAGGGAATTATAGCTCAAGATAGTTTTGTTGATAATATTATTCTTGAAACTGTGTTTATAAATCTTACCCCCGGTATGCTTTCTGATGATGGAAGCGAATATAGTGAGGTCGTTGGTGGAAATGGAAAGCCTTATAATATAGATGATTCAGAAATTGATGATGTAACAATTGATCCAGATATTGATTATAGTAGCATAACAGAAGATTATGCAAAATATTATAACGAAGAAAGAGATACTTTGAAATTATTAGTTTCTAATTTGTTTTCTTATACGACACGTTGTTATGGAATTTATGGTGATCCTAAGATTGTGATTAATGCTGATGGATCAAAAACTCAAATATGTGAAAATGGTAATCTTGAAAGTGTTCCTAGAAGAGGTCTTATTGGGGGAAAGGATACAAAATGTGCTGATAAAACAACCAATAGCCTTGGTTTTTGGAAATATTATATTAGTAGGTTACAAAATGATCATTTTATTGGAAAGTATTTTGGTTCGTTAACAGTTTTGGGTAGTATACCTGTTGATGAATATTATCAACAATGTATGGATTCAAGTGCAAGTTATCCAGGCGGAACTGTTTATGGTTATATGGATAAAGGTGAGTTACCAAAACTTGATACAAATAAATATTTTGATTTTTTAAGTTATAACAGATATTTTGATAAAAAGGCTCATTTGCAGGATTATTTTAAAGATGACGTGTTAAAACCAGCAAAGGTTGATTGTATGACTAAAGATGTTTGTGATAATTCTTTGGAAGCTGCAGGATTATATGATCAATATGAAGAGGCTATAATTAAATCAAGAAGAAAAATAATTAAGGATATTATTTGGATTTTAAATAACTATGGAATTAAAATTGCTTATTCTGGAACAGGGATAGAATATGGTCAAGGAGCGTATGATTCTGACAATTCTGGTTGGTGGTGGCCAATTGGTAGTGACTCTTATTATTCGACTGATCCGATTCCAACAAAAATCACAAGTTATTTTGGAAACCGTGATGCTCCTACAGCTGGAGCTAGTACAAACCATCAAGGATTAGACATTGCTCCTACAGTTGAAGCTTATAGAACAAGTGGAGGAGATAGAGATTTGCCTATAATTGCTACAAGAGATGGAATTGTAGTCTTAGCGACGGAAACAATAAGTGGTTATGGTAAATACATTAAAATCCAACATGATAATGGTATGTATTCTGGATATGGACATATAAAGACGATTTTGGTTAGCGAAGGACAAGCTGTAAAACAAGGTGATGTAATTGCATATATGGGAAATGAAGGAAGATCAACAGGTAAACATTTACATTTTGAAATATTTACTGATAGTTCAACACGAGTTGACCCTTTAGAATATGTAAGTCAACTTGCACCTCGACCTGTTTCATCATCTGGTAAATTTACTGCTGGTAGTGAGAATAAACAATCTGTATGTTTAACTTTAAAAAGTGCAGGTTATAGTGATGCGGGTATTGCTGCTTTACTTGGTAATATTTTAGCTGAAAGTTCATTTAATCCTCTAGCTGATAATGGAACGCATGGTGGAATATGTCAATGGGGTTATAGTGGTAGATATGAGAATTTAAAGAACTTTAGTCCATACAATTATACAACTTTAGAGGGACAGGTAATGTTTATGATAAATGAACTTCAAACCTCATATAGTTCTTTAAACGAAAAATTGAAAAATGGTTCTGGTACGGCTAATGAACTTGGTGATCAGGTTTGTATGAAATATGAAGCACCTGGTAGGAAATATTGTAATGATCGTTACGAAAATCCAGGAAATATTTTATCCTACGTACAAAATGGTTGTAATTAGAAAGGAATAATCTATGAAAGATATATTAAGTCATAAAAATGTTATGTATGTTTTGATAATTTTAATTTTATATACATGTATTGCTTTGTTGTTTAGTAGAGTCAAACCTAACAAACAAGAAATATCTGTTGTTGATAATTATTCGAGATTTTATACTTTATCAAATTCGGCTAATATGTATCTTTCTTATCTTGGATTAGAAAATAATAAAAATGTTTATACCTTACTTGATGATGATTATATAAAAGAAAATCAAATAACTGAGGATAATGTAATATCAAAGCTTAAAGATTTTGAAACCACTAGTCCTTCAATAAGGGTAACAAAAATGTTAGAGCAATCATTAAGCAAAAATATTAAAAGATATTATATTAAAGGAAATTTAGTTGATATATCTGAAGATACATATGATGTTTTAAAAGATTATTATTTGATAATGGAAGTTGATGAAAATAATAATACATATCAAATAACTCCGTATGATGGAAAGATATTTATGGAGGGAAAATATGAATAAGTATGATAGTTTAGTAGATTTGTTCTTTAAGATTATAATAGGCATTGAAGTTATTGCTATTATTGTTTTAATAATTATGAATATAATAGCTCCAAGAAGCAATTTAAAACAAAAAAGTTTTTATGAAAACAAAAAAATAAATGAGCTTATTCCTATCAGTCCAACTGATGAACTGATTGCTAAAAAGTATTTTTCTGACTTTGTAAATTTAACATTTAATGATTCAAAATTAGCATATGATTATGTTGCCGATTATTATAAAGAAAAAGTTTATCCTTCTTATGATTATTTTTCAAAAAATATTATGAAAAATGTTTCTGATGGATTTAAAGCTGGTAAGATTTCTTCTTACAAAGTTACAGATAAAAGTGGATATAGAATATTCTATATAAAGGATTCTTCTGATCATGAATATTTGATAAAAGAAGAAGGAATTATGAATTATAAAATATATTTAGATACAACTAATATTGATATCTAGAATAGAAAGGATGATATTATGAATTCAAAAAATAACATTGATGTTGACAATATTATTGATGGTTCTAATGCACTTAAACCTGATATGAACCTTGTTGAAGATAATATCATTCCTTTTCCTAATGTTAATCAAAACGACGAAAATGATATTAATAGTGATACTAATATAAATGGAGATGCACATAGTGCTAATAATAATGAAAACAAATCTGTTGATATGACCGGGAAAAAAGTAAATGAAAATGGTGAGGTAGAGGATTCTTCAACAAAAAAGGCTGTAAAAGCTTTAGGGCGTGGAGCTGCTGCTTATTTTACTGGTGGAGAGTCGTTGAAGGTTGATCAACAAATTACTAATAATCGTGTTGGTGATAAATTAATTGGAGTCGTATCTGATGGGCTTGAAAAAATGCCTGGAGTAGAAGCAGTAGCTGAACAACTTGATGAACTCAATGTTGCGGATACAGCCAATGCCGCGATGGACACAGTGGGTTCTGCTATGAATGGAGATATAGCTGGAGCTGTAAAGTCTGGAGCCAAAACTGTTAAGGAAGTAAATAAAACAAAAAATGCGATTTTAAAAAAAGTGTTTGGAATATTGCTTCCAATTGTTCTTTTTATCGTCCTTTTTATCGTCCTTTTTGTTATCATTTTGTCTCCAACTTTGGGTGGATTTATCAATCTTACGAATAGTGTTATGACATTTGTTGGTTCTTCCTCAGGAAATTCGTCTTCTGAAAGTCAACCTGGTCCAAGAGATGATGGAAATTATGTTGATAAAGCTATAGTATCTAATATGGATATTCAAATCACTGAGGCTCAAATAGAATATCTTAAATCATCAATTCCTGGTTGGGATTCTTTAAATAGTTTTCAAAAAAATATTATAATGGCTAGTTATTCATTAATTGGAAAAGTCGAATATGCTTGGGGCGGAAAGCCAAGTGCTGCTGGACTTAGTGGAGTTGGGAGCGGACTTGATTGTTCTGGATTTGTTTCATGGTCTATTTGGACCGCAAGTGGAACTCCTTTTAATCAAAGTACAGAATCTTTAGCAAGCAATCTTGGATCTAATGGCTTAGAAAAAGTAGAAAAGTCTGAATTATTACCAGGAGATATTGTTATTATACGAAGACCTGATAATACGGGACATGCTTTAATTTATGCTGGAAATAATCAATATATTCATTCTCCTGGGAAAGGTCAAAAGGTTAAGATGAGTTCATATTCATTTAATGAAGGAAATACAGTTTATTATGCAAGGTATATTGGATAGGTGATAAAAATGAAAAGAATTTTAAGGGTATTTATATTATGTTTGATAAGTGTTCCAACAATTTGTTTGGCTGCAGGAAGAAATGTTACTTTTGATGTGAATTTTGAAGATGTTGATTCAAGTTCAATTAATAATATTTATGTTTATTATACTGATAAGTCTGAAAGTGAATATTCTATCACTTTGAAAAAAGAAAACAATTACTTTTATAGTTATGATCTTTATAATGGAAGTGATATTTTAAGAGTGAGTGTTTTGTTTGATCAAAATGATTTGTATGGAGAGTCAAGTATTGTGAAAACAGATAATGGTTATAATATACATATAAACGTAAAGTCTCAAGGAAGCAATGAGATTATTATAAATAATACGCCAACAACAGTAGCTACTACAACGACTACAACAACAGCTAATGGTCAAACATCAACTACCACGCAACAAAATCAAACGATAACTACTATACAAACAGAAACAACTACTAGCAAGACAAAAGAAGAAAAACAAAATCAAATGATAAAAAATGCATATATTTTTATTTTGATTGTGGCAGGAATATTTGTAATAATATTTTTAGGCTATGCTACAATAAAAATTGTAAACGCCAATAAATAATGTAGAAAAAATATTACTTATATATTATAATAATTTATAGAGAAAGTAGGATTAAATATGAAATTTAAAGTATCACCAAAAGATATGGTAATTTTTAGTGTTTTTTGTGTTTTTTTACTTTATTTCAGTTCAATTGCAGTATTGAACGTTTTGACGTTGATCAATGATGGTGAGTTTTATGGTCTCAATCCGATAGAAGGATTTACTTCAAAATATATCATAGGAACGTTACTAGTGTTTTTTATTGTTTTAGCTGCAATATTTTTTAGTGTTTCTTCTTCTATATTTGAAAGAGGAAAGGGATTTGGAATTAGTTTTAGTGAAAAAGAGGAAAAAGGTTATTCTCGTTGGTGCAAAGAAAAAGAAATGAAAAAGGCCTATAAAATTTTTGAAGTAGGTGTAAAAGACGTTTCGGCTTCAGCTGGTGGAGTTGTATTCATAAATGATGGTAAAAGAATGTGGGTAGATGACAGTGAAAACCATACGTTAGTAATCGGAGTTACTGGATCAGGTAAAACGACTGCTGTTGTTGACCCTTTAATATATAGTTTATGTAAACATGGTGAATCTATGGTTATAACCGATCCAAAAGGTGAAATCTATAAAAATCACGCTGAGTTATTAAAGGCTCGTGGATATAAAATAGTGGTACTTAACTTTCGTGATCCTACAAGAGGTAATGCTTGGAATCCTTTAACTTTACCTTATAAATTGTATAAAGCAGGAAATATTGATAAAGCAGTTGAATTAGTTGATGACGTCGCTTTAAATATTTTACAAGATAAAAAAGCTCAAGACCCATTCTGGGAAAAGAGTGCATCAGACTATTTCTCTGGTTGTGCACTTGGTCTACTTGAGGATGCAACAGAGGAAGAAGTTAACCTTAACTCAATAAGCTATATGACAACGATTGGAGAAGAAAAACTTCCTGGTAATTCTACATATATTAAAGAATATTTTACTTTAAAAGGCGAATCATCGAGTCCATATGTATTTGCTAGTAACACAATAAATTCTCCAACAGATACAAGAGGTGGTATTCTTTCTGTATTCCGTCAAAAAATTCGTTTGTTTGCTTCCCGTGAACAACTATCAGAAATGCTTGCTTATTCAGATTTTAATATGCGAGATATTGGTCAAGAAAAAACCGCAGTTTTTATGATTATTCATGATGAAAAAACAACATATCATGCTTTGGCAACAATTTTTATAAAACAATGTTATGAAACTTTAATTGATGTTGCTCAAGCAAATGGTGGAAAACTTCCTTATAGAACAAACTTTATATTGGACGAATTTGCAAACATGCCACCTTTAAAAGATGTTACAACAATGGTAACAGCAGCCCGTTCTAGAGCAATAAGATTTACATTCATTATTCAAAACTTTGCTCAATTAAATGAGGTTTATGGAAAAGAAGATGCTGAAACTATTCGTTCTAACTGTGGAAATTTGATGTATCTTTTAACTACTGAACTAGCAGCTTTAGAGGAAATATCTAAGTTGTGTGGAGAAGTTAAATCTAAAAAGGATGATAAAACTGCTTCTCAACCATTGGTTACAGTATCAGATTTACAAAAATTGAAAATGAATGAAGTTATAATTTTGAGAAATCGTATGAATCCTTTTAGAACTAAGTTGAAACAAGGTTTTGATACTGATTGGGGTGATTCTGAATTTGGTAAAGCAGAGTTCCCAACTAGAGAGATAAAAGAAATAAAACTATTTGATGTAAAAGAATTTGTTAAAAAAAGAAAAAATATCAAAGATGATGGTAAGAGTGGGGCTTTCAATAATCCTTTTGGAAATCCATTTGGTGGTGGAGATGCTCCAAAGATTCCAACATTTGAAGAGTTTATGGCTGCAAGAAATGCTAAAAAGGCTGAAGAAACAAAAAACAAAGATGGTGCAGCTACTAATATAAATCCGCTTGAAACTAAAACTGAACCACCTAAAAGTAAACTTCCAACATTTGATGTTGACGAAATGGTTAAACGTATTGATGCTAAATTAGCCGAGCTTGAAGCTCAAGAAAAACAAGATGAAGAAGCTAAAAAAGGAAATGCTCCTTCAATTAATGACAATAAAGAAATGTTTAATCCCTTTTCTTCACCAATTCAAAATCCATTTGAAAATAGTGAAACATCTAAAGTCAATCCATTTGAAAATAATTTTTCATTGGGCAAAAAAGAAGAACCTTCTATTGTTGATTCTGTTGAAGAAATTCATATAGATGATCAAACTCACGATTCCACACCTATGAGTGATCAACCAGTTAAATCATTTGATGAATTAATAAATGAAAATAATAAGCCTTTAACGGGAATTATTGATCCAACAAAGGTTTATGAACCTGAAAATAAAAGTGTAGAAATAAAACCTGAAGAAGTAAAGAAAGAAGAACCTTCAATAACGGTTGATACTTCAGCAAAAGTAATACCTGATAATGACGTATCTGATGATGCATTCTTTGATGATTTTTTTGAAGAATAACAAGACATTATGTCTTGTTTTTTTATGAGAAGTTAATTATATTAAAGTAGATGTAAGTAGATTTACTTCAACAAAAAATATGCACTTTTTAATGCATATTTATTTGAATAAATTTTTAAATAATGAGTTACCAAGTTTTCTTCCAAATGATGAAGCCGTGTTAGTAATAACTCTTTCTGTTGCTTTTTCCATTGTTGATTTTTTTGCTCCTGTTGAAGTCTTTTTTTGAATGGTTTTTTTTAATGGTTCTTCTTTTTCTTTATTTAATCTTTCACTTAATATATCTTTTGTTGAGGTGTAGTTAAGCTTTTCTTCATATTTTCCGTATAACCAACTTGTTTTTATGTAGGTATCTCTTTCGATATCAGTAATTGTTCCCATCATACTTTGAGGTGGTAGTATAGTGTATTTATCAACAATAGTTGGCTCTCCATCTTCATTTTGAAGAGATATAAGAGCTTCTCCAGTTTTCAATATACTTATAACTTCACCAGTATTAAAGTTTGGATTTTTTCTAAATGAATCAGAAGCAGCTTTAATTGCTTTTTCGTCAGCTGGAGTATAACTCCTTAAGACATGTTGTATTCTATTTCCAAGTTGAGATAGGATTTCTGTAGGTATATCACTTGGGCTTTGGCTAATGAAATAAATTCCTATACCTTTTGAGCGAATAAGCTTTACTATTTGAATTATTTGTTTGGTTAAGTGTTCTGGCATATCGTTAAAAATTAGATGTGCTTCATCAAAAAATAAAACAAGTTTTGGTTTTTCTGTATCTCCAATTTCTGGAAATTCATTATATATTGTTGTCAACATCCATAACATAAATGTTGCATATAAAGATGGCTTTTGAAATAATGTTTGAGCATCAAATATATTAATGTTTCCAAAACCAGTGTTGACGTCAAAATGAATCAAATCTTTTATATTAAAAGCGGGAAGGCCAAAGAAAAAGTCTCCATCTTCTTCTTGAAGAGATAAGATACTTCTTTGAATTGAGCCAATGCTTTGTAAAGTAATATTTCCATATGTAAGGGAATATTCTTTTCTTTTTTCTCCAATATATGTTAACATTGCCTTTAAATCGTTTAAGTCTATTAAATCAAATTCTTCATCTTTAGCTATTTTGAAAGCTATGGCTAAAACACATCCTTGAGTATCAGTTAAATTGAGCATTTTTGATAAAAGTTTAGAACCAATACTTTTAACTGTAGTTCTTACATTGCATCCATTTTTTCCATAAACATCTAAAAAAGTTACGGGAAATTTTTGAGTTTTAAAGTCTTCAATATTTAATGCATCAATTCTTGATTTTATATTATCATTAATTATTCCTTCTTTTATTGTTCCAGCTAAGTCTCCTTTTACATCACTTAAGAATACTGGAACTCCAGCTTCTGAAAAACTTTCGGCTAAAACTTTTAAGGTGATAGTTTTTCCACTTCCGCTTGCACCAGTAATAAGTCCATGTCTATTTGCTTTATTTAAAAGTAAAGTTGCTTCGCTTGTTTCATTTTTTCCAATCAATATGTTTCCAAATTTATACATAAATAACCTCCAAATGCTTACAATAATTATAGCATAAGTAAGCTCTTAAACATATAATATACTATGAAGAGATTAAGATTAAGTGATTATACAGGTGAAGGAGTACTAATTGATTTGGATATACAATATATCCCTTATCAAAAATTAATCTATGAACCAGAAAAATATTTAAGTAAACATAAAAGATATTTTTTTAAATGTAAACATGGAGTTAAAAGTAAAGAGGTAGTAAGTGTTTTAGAACTTAAAGGTTATGATGTAACTCAATTGATTTAAGTGTTGTTTTATTATATAATGGATGTGTGATTAAAATGGATATAGTTTTGATGAGTGTAAACGAAATATTAAATAACTTAGATTCATGGATTGAAGTATTTTTATCCAATTTAGGTATATGGGGAGCGTTGATAAGCTGTTTACTTATAACAGTTGAGTCAATTCTTCCCGTTTTGCCGTTATGTGTATTTATAACTTTAGTTTTTTATGCATTTGGTTCTTTTTTTGGCTTCTTTATAAGTTGGATATTTACTCTTTTAGGATGCCTTTTATCGTTTACTATTATTAGAAGTGGATTTAGAAAATGGTTTGTTGATAAATTTTTAAATAAGAAAGAAAAGGGTAAATTGAATAAACTTATGGGATATGTTGACAATATGAGTGTTTCATCCCTTGCTATGCTTGTAGCTGTTCCTTTTACTCCAGCTTTTGCAGTAAATATAGCAGCTGGATTATCAAATATGAGCAGAAAAAAATATATGATAAGTATGATGATAGGTAAAGTATTTATGGTTTATTTCTGGGGATATATTGGAACAACTTTAATAGAATGTTTAACTCATCCAGAATATTTGCTTAAAATAGTAGTTATGATGGGACTTGCATTTATTATAAGCAAGATTGTTAATAAGTATTTAAATTTAGATTAAGAGGTGTATTATGGAGTATGTAACAATTGGATTATTGGTTGTTTTAATAATTCTTGTAATAATTAGTTTAGTAATTTCTAAAAAGAATAAAACAAATGAAATTAATTTAGTAGGTGAACTTGCTAATTTTAAAAATGATTTAACTAAGAATATGGGAGATTTTAAGTATGATTTAGCACGTGAATTAATTAAAGATTTTTCTGAGTTAAATGAAAAAGTTGAAAATAAGCTTAATCACATCAATGATAAAGTAAATGAAAAATTGGATGAAAACTTAGAAAAAACTAATAAAACATTTACATCAGTTCTTGAACGTCTTTCTAAAATAGATGAAGCTCAAAAAAATATTGATGATCTTTCTAAAGATATAATCAGTTTACAAAGTGTTTTAACCGATAAAAAAACACGTGGTACTTTTGGAGAAGTAAATTTAAATTATATTTTAACTAATATATTCGGAGAAAAAAGAAGTGTCTATGATATTCAATATCATTTGCCAAACGGATATATAAGTGATGCGGTTATTTTTGCACCATCTCCTTTAGGTACAATATGTATAGATTCTAAATTTCCTTTAGAAAACTATGAGAAGATGACAAATACGAACAATTCTAAACAAGAAAGAGAGCTTGCTTTTAAACAATTTAAAGCTGATGTGAAAAAGCACATTGATGATATTTCTAATAAGTACATTATAAGTGGTGTAACTTCAGATGAGGCTATTATGTTTTTACCAGCTGAGGCTATTTTTGCTGAGATAAATGCATACCATTCAGATCTTTTAAATTATGCGTACAATAAAAAAGTTTGGATTTGTGGTCCAACAACATTGATGTCCACTTTATCTACAATAAGCATGATTTTAAAAAATATTGAAAGGGATAAATATACAAAAGTTATTCATGAAGAATTAAACAAATTAGGAATTGAATTCAAAAGGTATAAAGAACGTTGGGATAAGCTTTCTAAAAGCATTGATTCAGTTTCAAATGAGGTTAAAGATATTCATACTACAACTGATAAGATCAGTAAAAAATTTGAATCAATAAGCAATGTTGATGATCATTTAATTGAGTACAAAGAAAATGATGTCAACTAGCTGTAATTTATTGACATAAACGCGTAAAATATAATATTATTTAGATGAGGAAGTGATAATATGGATCCATTTACTGCAACAATTCTTGTAGCCCTTGCTGTTGCTGGTGTTGGCTTTGGTGTTGCAAATATTCCATATTTTATGGGAAAGAAATATCTAAAAGACAAGAAAAAAGCATCAGAAGCTCAAGCGGCACGAGAAAAAGATCCTGAGTATCAAAAAGAAATGGTAAAGAAAAGAGAATTTACAAATTCAATTGATAAAAAACAAACTATTCCATTTTTTGGAGTGAGAAATAATAAAGATGTAGTGGAAATGCATTTAAGAGAAGAATTTCAATTTGATATTGATAGAGATGTTGTTCTAAAGGGCAGATTAAGATGTGTTGATGAAAATAATCAAAAAGTGGATACTGATGTTTATTTATATCAACCAAGATTGTTTGCTTCAAGTGTTGGTGGTCAAAGAGAAGTATGTATAGGGCCAAAGCTAAAAAACAATAAATTAAATAGTAAATATATGTATATAACTAAAGTTCCAGGAAAACAAAATGAAATTTATTATAGTTATGTACCTAAAGCTGATATTGCGACTGGTGATGAATATGATTTTGATAAGGATAATCCTTATAATGGAAATAATCGTATTCTTAATTATATAAATATTACTTTTGACTATGACGAGGCAGGAAATTTAGTACCTGTTGATTTGAAAAATGCTGAAGAAAGACAAAAAGTTTTAGCATATATTCAAAAATATCGAAACACTAATGTTTTAGAAAACTATGTAAGAGTAGCAAAAAGGAAGATGGAAGCCGATCTTGAAAAAGAACGTATGGAAAGACTTCGTGAAGATATGGAATATAAAGCTGAACAAAAAGCTGCAAGTCAAGCTAATCGAGAAGAGAAAAATCCAGAAAAAGTTCCAGAAAAAGATAAAGATTATTATGATTTTGAATATGGTGTTTATGGTAAGAAAAATCTTTATAGAACAATGGCTCAAGGACATATGCCACCACCTCCTAATGGAAGACCTCCAATGGGACCACCTCCTGAGGGACCACAAGAACATCATGGACCAAGAAGATAGTTTTATCTTCTTTTTTTGTTGTTTTGACAATAAATTTAATTTCTTTAATGTACACTTGAATTGGTGATGCTATGAAGGTATATATTGATTTAATTATTTTAATTAATTTTGTATATGATTTTCTAATATTAACTTCTACATCAGTTCTTTTAAAAAGAAATATTCCTTTAATAAAAATTTTTATTGGTTCGTTTATTGGTATCTTTAGTATATGTACACTGTTTATTCGGCTTAATAATATAGTTCTTTTATTTTTTAAATTTATTTTAAGTCTAATTATGGTTATATTCACGTTTGGTAATAAAAATATTATTGAAAATACTTTTTATTTTTATGTAATTACTATCATTATTGGAGGGTGTCAATATATGTTAACAGGAAGTGCTTATAAAGTTAATATTGTTATGATGATTATAATTTCTCCAGTAATTTTAGGAATATATATCTACGCAATGAGAAAATACAAGGTTGATTTAAAGAAAATATATGATTGTATAATTATTGATAAAGATAATACATATAATTTAAAAGGTTATATGGATACTGGGAATAATTTAATAGATCCAATAACAAAATTGCCGGTAATTATGGTTAACAATAAAATCAATTTTAAAAGTCATAAAATATTTTATGTGCCATATAAAGTAATAAATAACGAAGCAATCTTAAAATGTGTAAAAGTGGATAAGGTTTATATTGATTCTAAAGAGGTGAATGTACTTCTTGGATTAATTGATGAATCAGTGTTAAAAAATAATATTGATATTATTTTAAATGAAAATATAAGAGGAGAGATAACATGTTAAAAAGTATTATAAATAGAATATTAAAATTTTTAAAAATAGGGGATTCTTGTTTATTTGTTGGAAGTACCGATATTTTACCTCCACCACTTAGTAAAGAGGAAGAATATGAACTGGCTCTTAGAAGCAGCGAGGGTGATAAAATTGCTCGTGATAAACTTATTGAACATAATCTTCGTTTGGTGGTGTTTTTGGCTAAAAAATATGAGAATACAGGATATGATATAGAAGATTTAGTATCCATTGGGTCAATTGGTTTAATTAAAGGAATAAACACTTATAAAGCTGATAAGAATATTAAACTGGCTACATATGTATCTCGTTGTATATCAAATGAAATATTGATGTTTTTAAGAAAAAATAAAAAGAAAAAAGTTGAAGTAAGCTTAGAGGAAACATTAAACTATGATGCTGAAGGAAACACTCTAGCGTTGGAAGATGTTTTAGGAACTGATGAAGATATAGTTTTAGAAAATGTTAGTAAAAAACAAGAAGCAAAATATTTAGCGAGTGAACTTAATATGTTAAATGATCGAGAAAAACTTATTATGACATTAAGGTATGGACTTAATAATACTAAAGAATATACTCAAAAAGAGGTTGCAACAATGTTAGGTATATCTCAAAGCTATATTTCAAGAATAGAGAAGAAAGTTATAAGAAGAATCAAAGAAACAATTAATTAAGTGTAAATAAATTATCAATACCATTTAGTTGTTATAATATTATAAAAGTTATATGATAAAATTAGTTAGAGGTGTAGATTTGTGGAAAAAGTAGAGTTAAATGATTCTTCTAAAAATAAAAAAGTTAATAAAAAGAAAAACAAGCGTCATCCGTTATTTTATAAAATATTTTCTTTTGTGTTTATTATTTTAACGGTTGTGGCTTTTTCTTTTGCTATATATAATGATATATTTCCTTTAAATATTTTATTATTTTCAGGATTTTTTATCGTTATAATTGTTTTATTTATAACCATTTTATTAAATAGTAGATTAAGAATTTGGTTAAAAAGATTATTGCTTTTATTTACTATTTTAATAATGGTTTTAGAGATAATTTTTTTACAATATGGATCAAATACGATTGACTTTATAAAAAGTATTAATGATAATGGAAAAAGAATTGATGAGTATGGTGTTTATGTTTTAAAGAGTGGTAAGTATAACAGTTTAAAAGATTTAAATGATGAATCTTTTGGGTATCTCTCAACTGAAGATGAAAATAAGATAAGTCAAGTTCTTGAAAAAATAGATAAAGAAATAGATTTTTCTTATCATAAAGATGATGAACAAGATGAATTGTTAAATAAATTTCAAAAAGGAACTTATGCGGCAATTATAATGGAGATTTCTAGAGAAGATATTTTAAAAGAAGAGGATAATGATATTTACAATGAATTAAAAAAAATAGACTCTTTTAAAATAGAAACAGTTGTAAAAACAATTAAAAGTGATAAAGATATTACTAAGGATACATTTTTTATGTATATAAGCGGAATTGATACAAGCGGATCAGTTCAAAACAAAGCTAGAAGTGATGTTAATTTAATAATTGGAGTTAATCCTAGAACTAAAAATATATTGATGGTTTCTACTCCTAGAGATTATTATGTTCGTCTTCATTCTAAAGGAAAAATGGATAAACTTACTCATTCTGGAATATATGGAGTGGAAGAATCGTTGCATACATTGGAAGATTTATATGATGAAAAAATCGATTATTATGCAAGAGTTAATTTTACTTCGTTTGTAAATATCGTTAATTCTTTAGAGGGCATCGAAGTTGATGTACCTAAAAGTTTTTGTGAACAAAACTCTAAAAGAGAGTTTGGAGATAAACTTATCTGTTTACAAAAAGGAAAACAAAAACTTAATGGTGAACAAGCTTTAGCGCTTGCAAGACATAGACACACTTTTGCAACTGGTGATCGAGCAAGAGGAGAAAATCAAATGATGATTCTTGAAGCAATAATTAATAAAGCAATGAGCCCAAGTATTATTACTAAGTATAACCCTTTATTAAAGTCTCTTGATAAAAGGGTAAGCACTAATATGACAAGTGATGAAATGGTTAGATTTATAAAGAAACAAATGAATAGAACAAGTGGATGGAAATTTACTAAATTAAGTGCAAATGGAACTGATTCTAGAGGGACTTGTTATTCATCAGGATCTGCTATTGCTTATGTTATGGCTCCGGATGAATCAACTGTAACATTAATCAAAAATGCAATGGATGCTTTAGTAGCAGGAGATGAAATAGTTACAGAATAAGTATCTTTTATATAATTCTTAAAACTTTTACCTAAATTTTATTGACTTGGCAGTCAACTGCTCTGTTAATATTTTAATTGAGGGGAGGATTTGGAATCAAGGGAGTTGATAAAAATGTATAAAATAGGTGAGTTTTCAAAAATTGTCGATATTCCTGTTAGAACTTTAAGATATTATGCTGAGTATGGTGTTCTAGTTCCAAGTGAAACTGATAAATACACTGGTTATAAATACTATAGTGATGCAAATGTTGAAGAAGCAAAGCTTATTAAACTACTCAAGTCTTTAGATTTTTCATTAGATGAAATTATTGATTGTAAAGATGATATTAATGCTGATGTTCTAGAAAAGAAAAAAGCACAGATTAAAGAAAAAATAAATTTGCTAAAATTGAAATATCAAAAGTTATCTTTTATGCAGGAAGAATTAGGAACAAATGAAAAACAAAAAAATGGTAAAGTATTAAGAAGAGAGGAAGAAAATGATGATAGATAAAATGTATAATTTAAATAGAAATTTAATAGTAGACGGAAAACTTTCAGCTGGAAAAACGACTAATGTTATGTTCCCTTTAGTTGAAGAAATGATTAATAATTCTGAAAGTCTATTTATTTTAGATTCTAAGGAGGAATATTTAAATAAATATTACAATACTTTAAAAGCAAATGGATATAATGTTGTTATTATAAATTTGAGAGATATGGATAAAAGTGAAGGATGGAATCCATTGGAATATCCTTATCAACTTTATAAAGCTGGAGATAAAGATGGTGCAATAGATCACATAGAAAGACTAGCAAAAACAATATATTATAATTCTTTTAATGAAGATCCATTTTGGTCAATGACAGCAGGTGATTTATTTAAAGGTTTAGTTCTTTCTTTGTTTGAAGATGGAAAAGAAAATGAAATAAATCTAAGCAGTATTAATTCAATGTTAGAAAAAGGTATGAATAAATTTGGAGCAAAAGATTATTTAACAGAATATTTTAATGATAAAAATCCTGATTCGAAAGCTTATACTTTTGCTTCTACAACTGTTTTGGCTCCAAATGATACTAAGGGTGGAATTCTTTCAGTAGCAAAACAAAGATTAAGATTATTTATTGGAAGAGAAAAATTAAATATGTTAACCAATAAAACAACTTTTGATTTTAATAATGTACTTACAGAAAAAACAGCAATATTCTTTATAGTAAAAGATGAAGAAACATCTCTTTCTAGATATGCAACAATGTTTATCGAACAATTATATACAATTTTAGTAAGTAAAAAGTTAACAAACAAATTTAATTTTATCTTAGATAATTTTGATTTAATAAGAAGTTATGATAATTTAATTGATATGTTAAGTTCTTGTATTTCTAGAAAAATGAAAGTATGTATTTGTACAAGAGATCTTGAATATTTACTTGAAAAAAATGATAAATACTTGCTTAAATTAAGCGATGTTATCAAGGTTGATGCTAGTGGTGTTAAATTACTTTGTGATGACGGGTATGAAACTATTAAAGATAGTATTGATGAAGTAGAGGTACCAACTTATTTTTCTGAATATCCAAAATTGGAAGAATCTAAAGTAAAGATTTTTGATTTACAAAGATTTGTTATCAATAATAATATAAAAAAGTTTGATTTAGATTTGGATATGAATGATTTTATTTCTACAGAAGACTTAATTAAAAGTATAGATAAAAAAATTGCTGAATTAGATTCTGAAAATAAATAATTAAATTTTATGTCAACCAAAAAAGGTTGACATGTTTTTTTATGTATGATAATATACTTATAGAAAAAAGGAGGCATAAAAGATGGCTGTTAAATTAAGATTAAAAAGAATGGGATCTAAACAAAAACCTTTTTATAGAGTTATAGCTGCTGATTCAAGAAGCCCAAGAGATGGTAGATTTATCGAAACTGTTGGTACTTATGATCCAGTTAAAAAAGAAGAAAGCATCACAATTGATGAAGAAAAAGCTCTTAAATGGTTAAATAATGGAGCTCAACCAACTGATACTGTTAAAAATCTATTAACTAAAAAAGGTATCTGGGCTAAATACAAAAATACTAAAAAAGAAGGTAAATAATTTATGCATAGTGAATTAATTGCTTTTACTGAAAATTTAGTTAAGTCTTTAGTTAAAGAACCTGACTTAGTTAAAGTACAAGAATTTTTAGGAGATGAAGATATTATTCAACTTGAAATTATTGTACCTGAAAGTGATATGGGAGTAGTTATTGGTAGAGGTGGAAAAATGGCTTCAGCTATTCGTACACTTATTCAAGCTGCTGCATATAATATGGGAATTAATCGCGTTAGAATTAATATTGATTCATTTTAATGTAAACACATGGTTATGTTTTGATAATCGTGTGTTTTTTCTTGCTATATTTTAAACTTAATTGATATAATTAAAGAGTATAGGAAAGGATATGGATATGAAATACGTATATTTATTTACTGAAGGTAATGCTGATATGCGAAACTTACTTGGTGGTAAAGGTGCTAACTTAGCAGAAATGACTAATATAGGTTTACCTGTTCCTCAAGGTTTCACAATCACAACTGAAGCATGTACTCAATATTATGAGGATGGAAGAGAAATCAATGATGAAATTCAAACTCAAATAAATGAGTACATTGCAAAAATGGAAGAGATAACTGGAAAAAAATTTGGAGATTTAGAAAATCCATTACTTGTTTCTGTTAGATCTGGAGCAAGAGCTTCAATGCCAGGTATGATGGATACTATTCTTAATTTAGGTTTAAATGAAGATGTAGTTAATGTACTTGCAGAAAAATCTGGAAACCCTCGTTGGGCTTGGGATTGTTATAGAAGATTTATTCAAATGTATTCTGATGTAGTTATGGAAGTAGGAAAGAAATACTTTGAAGAATTAATTGATCAAATGAAAGAAAAGAAAGGTGTAAAATTGGATGTAGAACTTACTGCTGAAGATTTACATGAACTTGCTGATCAATTTAAAGCAGAATATAAATCAAAAATTGGTGAAGATTTCCCAAGTGATCCAAAGGTTCAATTAATGGGAGCAATCAAAGCTGTATTCCGTTCATGGGATAATCCAAGAGCAAATGTTTATAGAAGAGACAATGACATTCCTTATTCTTGGGGAACTGCTGTAAATGTTCAATCTATGGCATTTGGTAATATGGGTGATGATTGTGGTACAGGTGTAGCATTTACTCGTGACCCAGCTACTGGAGAAAAAGGTTTATTTGGTGAATTCTTAACAAATGCACAAGGTGAAGATGTTGTTGCTGGTGTTAGAACTCCAATGCATATTTCTGAAATGGAAGAAAAATTCCCAGAAGCATTTAAACAATTTAAAGAAGTTTGTGCAACTCTTGAAAGTCATTATAGAGACATGCAAGATATGGAATTTACTGTTGAACATGGTAAACTTTATATGTTACAAACTAGAAATGGTAAACGTACAGCTAAAGCTGCTTTAAAAATTGCTTGTGATTTAGTAGATGAAGGTATGCGTACTGAAGAAGAGGCTGTTGCTATGATAGATCCTCGTAACTTAGATACATTACTTCATCCACAATTTGATGCTGAGGCATTAAAGAAAGCTACTCCAATTGGTAAAGGATTAGGTGCTTCTCCTGGTGCTGCTTGTGGTAAGATCGTCTTTACTGCAGAGGATGCTGAAAGAGAAGGCCTTGGTGGAAAAGGAGAAAAGGTTGTTCTTGTTAGACTTGAGACTTCTCCAGAAGATATTACTGGTATGAAAGCAAGCCAAGGAATTTTAACAGTTCGTGGTGGTATGACAAGTCATGCTGCAGTTGTTGCTCGTGGTATGGGAACTTGCTGTGTTTCTGGTTGTGGGGACATCGCGATGGACGAAGAAAACAAGAAATTTACTCTTGCTGGAAAAACATTCCATGAAGGAGATTATATCTCAATTGATGGTACTACTGGATGCATTTATGATGGAATTATTCCAACAGTTGATGCTACAATTGTAGGTGAATTTGAAAGAGTTATGTCTTGGGCAGATAAATTTAGAAGACTTCGTGTTAGAACCAATGCTGATACTCCAAGAGATGCTAAAAAAGCTCATGAACTTGGTGCTGAAGGTATTGGACTTTGTCGTACTGAGCATATGTTCTTCGAAGATGATAGAATTGCTGCATTTAGAGAAATGATTTGTGCTGATACTTTAGAAGAAAGAGAAGCTGCACTTGATAAAATATTACCTTATCAACAAAGTGATTTTGAAGCTTTATATGAAGCTTTAGAGGGTGATTCAGTAGTAATTCGTTACTTAGATCCACCTCTACATGAATTCGTTCCAACTGAAGAAGCAGATATTAAGAAACTAGCTGATGCTCAAGGTAAATCAGTTGAAAGAATTAAAGAAATTATTGCATCTTTACATGAATTTAATCCAATGATGGGACATCGTGGATGTAGACTTGCAGTAACATATCCTGAAATTGCAAAAATGCAAACGAGAGCAGTTATCAGAGCTGCAATCAATACTAAGAAAAAACATGCTGACTGGAATGTTGTTCCTGAAATAATGATTCCATTAGTTGGTGAAGTTAAAGAGTTAAAATACGTTAAAGATGTAGTTACTCAAACTGCTGATGAAGAGATAGCAGCAGCTGGTATTGAACTTAAATATCAAGTTGGTACTATGATTGAAATTCCTAGAGCAGCATTAACTGCTGATGAAATTGCTGAATATGCTGAATTCTTCTCATTTGGAACAAACGATTTAACTCAAATGACATTTGGATTCTCAAGAGATGATGCTGGTAAATTCTTACCATCATATTATGATAAAAAAATCTATGAAGAAGATCCATTTAAGACACTTGATCAAAAAGGTGTTGGAAAATTAATTGAAACAGCTGTTAAGTTAGGAAAATCTACTAGACCTGATATTCATTTAGGAGTATGTGGAGAAACTGGTGGAGATCCTAAATCAATTGAATTCTATCATAATGTTGGACTTGATTATGTTTCATGTTCACCATTCAGAGTTCCAGTAGCGCGTCTTGCTGCTGCACAAGCCGCTATTAAAGAAAAAAGTGGTAAATAATTGATATAAGAAACTAAGATAATTTCGTATCTTAGTTTTTTTTATGAAAAAGTTGATATAGGATGTGAATAATATGAATATGGGTACAAAACTTCAATTGGGTTTTATGTTAATGGAAAAATAATAAGAATTATGGTATAATATATATACTTTAAGGAGATAATTATGTTAGAAAATGAAATAAATGTTCAACATGATTTTGCAAATGAAGAAAAAGTTTCAAAATTGAAAGCATTGAAGTTATTTGATATTGGTGAAATAGAAAATATTGAAGTTGGAACTTTTGAAGGATTATCAAAAATACACAAATTTTTGTTTGAAGATATATATTCATTTGCTGGTAAAATACGAAGAGAAAATATTGCTAAAGGTAATTTTAGGTTTGCATCATGTATGTACCTAGAAGATGTTTTAAAAAAAATAGATGATATGCCTCAAACAAGTTTTGAAGATATTATAAAAAAATATGTTGAAATGAATATCGCGCATCCATTTAGAGAAGGCAACGGAAGAAGTACTCGTATTTGGTTAGATATGATTTTAAAGAAAGAATTAAATAAGGTTGTTGACTGGAGTAAAGTAGACAAAGAGGATTATTTGCTTGCTATGGAAAGAAGTCCGGTAAAAGATACAGAAATAAAATTGTTACTTCAAAATGCTCTTACAGATAAAGTAAATGATAGATTAGTATTTATGAAAGGTATTGATACTAGTTATCAATATGAAGGTTATTATACATATAAACTTGAAAATTTAGATCAAGATAGCTAATTTTAGCTATTTTTTTATAATAAATTAATCTTGTAAACATAAGGATAATAGGCTATATTTATAGATAAGGAGAGTAATTATGATATATCTAAAAAAATTTGAATTATTAAGTGAAACAAGTGAAGATGAAATAAAAACTAGTTTAAATTCAACGTATAACTCGTCTTATCCTTTAAATATTTTTCCAAATAAGAAATTAAAAGAACTATATTTTGAACCTATTACAATTATTTATGGAGGAAACGGCTCTGGAAAAACAACACTTTTAAATATAATAGCTAAAACCCTTAATGCTAGTAAAAAAAGTATTAATGATTTGGGGAATATCTTTAATAGTTATGTTGAAGTTTGTAGGTATTATCTAGATTTTGATGAAAATGATTGCTTGGAAGTAAAATTTATTAGCAGCGATGATATTTTTGATGCATTGTTGGATATGAGAGCAATAAATTCTGGAGTAAATAGAACTAAAGAAAGATTAAGTAGGGAATATCAAAATTATAAATATAATTCTAATAAAGATGTCAGTATTATTAATGAATATGAAGAGTTTAAAAAGATAGTAGATGCTAAAAAAACAAGTGAAAGTAAATATATAAGAACAAGGCTTCGTAATAATACTATTATTCAAGAATCAAATGGTGAGACTGCTTTAGAATTTTGGCAAAATGAAATAAAAGAAGATTCACTATATATAATTGATGAACCAGAGAATAGTTTATCTGCCGATAATCAAATAAAATTGATGAATTTTATACAAGAATCAGCTCGTTTTTACAATTGTCAATTTATTATTTCTACTCATTCACCTTTTTTGTTAAGTTTAAAAGATGCTTTGATTTATGATTTGGATGAAACTCCAGTAGTTACTAAAAAATGGACTGAACTTGAAAATGTTAAAGTTTATTATAATTTCTTTAAAGAATATGAAAACGATTTTAACTAATAATTATATTGTTAAATTTTTGAACCCTTGAAATATTTCCTATTAAAATTTTTTTATTTTTAATAAGATGTTTTTGGAGGTGTGAATTATGGATCAAGAAAAAATTGGAAGGTTTATTGCAGGTGTTAGAAAAGAAAAAAATATAACTCAAAATGAACTTGCAGAAAAACTAGGGGTATCTGATAGAACAATAGGAAACTGGGAAAATGGAAGAAACATGCCAGATGTATCGCTTTTTAAACCACTTTGTGAAGAACTTGGTGTAACTTTAAATGATCTTTTAAGTGGAGAAAAAGTAAGTGAAAAGTGCTATCAAGAAAGATTAGAAGAAAATATTATAAGTGCTATTGACTATAGCAATAAAAAAATTGAAAAGAATAATAATACGATAGCTTTTATATTTATAATTTTCTGTATTTTATCATCTTTTGCTATTATTTCAATATTTCCAAGTGATAGTAGTTGGGGATCAATTTGTTCTGCTTTTAGTATTATTTTTTCTCTAATTGGAGTGGCAAAGCTTACAAAAAAAATAAACTTTTTAAAAAGATTGTTTATCATTTGTAGCTATTTTTTTCTAGTTTCTGTGATGCTTATAGTTGTTGATTTTATAGGTGTAATAAATGTAAAACAAGCACCAAGATTTTCAATTGTTAAAGTTACAGGTGATAATGTTGTTTATTATGATACACTTTTTTATGATGTTATAAGATGTAATGTTGATGAAAAGAATGAGACATTTAAAGTTGTTAGAAATCAAAAATATGATATAAATAATATTGATGATTTTTGTAAATAGTTTTATATTCAACTAACAGTTCGTGTAAATTTTTGCTTTTTATTTATAGAATATTAACATGAAGGGAGTAAACTATATGGATCAACTAAAAATAGGTAAGTTTATTTCATTAAAAAGGAAGGAAAAAAACATAACTCAATGTGAACTTGCAGAGATGCTTGGTATAAGTGATCGAGCAATAAGCAAATGGGAAAATGGAGTATGTATGCCAGATGTGTCTAATATTCCGGAGTTATGCAGTATTTTAGGAATTACTATTAATGATCTATTTAGTGGATATGTTGTTGATATGAAAGAAATTGATAAGCAAATGGAAAATAATTTACTAGAACTTGCTAAACAAAAAGAGGAAGCTGATAAAAAATTATTGAGCACCGAAACGTTTATGACTTCAGTTACGATAGTTTTCTATGTTGCATTGGTGTTAATGGCATCTTTTGTTGATATGTCTGATGTGTTAAGGATTCTTATTATAGTTCTAGCAACAATTGCAGTATTCTTTGTATGTCTTTTAGCTATTCGTATAGAACAAATCGCAGGATATTATGAATGTTCAAATTGTCATTATAAATATATTCCTAGTTATAAAAATGTTTTAATGGCTACTCATATGGGTAGAACAAGAAAGATGATTTGTCCTAAATGTAAACATAAATCTTGGCATAAAAAGATTACTACGAAAAAGTATACTTTATAGTATGCTTTTTCTTTTTTGATAAATATTTGATATAATATTTTTAGAGAAAAAAATTATTATGATGTAAGGTGGATATTTCATGGGACATTTAGGAGTTAGGAAATTAATAAGAAACTACAATTTTTATAATGATTCAAATAAAAAAGCAAAACATAAATGTGATTTTTGCATTCCTTGT
Organism: uncultured Bacilli bacterium; assembly: GCA_934101115.1. Lineage (GTDB taxonomy): Bacteria > Bacillota_I > Bacilli_A > RF39 > UBA660 > CAG-582. The sequence goes on from CAKOPW010000012.1 coordinate 35,837, forward strand.
ATTCTTAAAGTAACTACTTTGGATGGTAAATGTATTAATTATGATGTTTTAAAGTGTAAAGATTGTCTTTCTTTTATTAAACAAAAAGAAAATAGACAAGATACTATTTTTAACGAATTAAATGATGAACCTATTATTATAACTGCTACTACTAGAGGAAGAAATCCAATACCAGCATTTAAAGATTTACGTGATGTCAAGATGTGTGGAAAGTAAAAAAATATCATAATATTTTTAATAACTTTAAGTTAAATTTAATGCTTTTTTTTATACTCAATTAATGATAGAATTAATTTGGTGGTAGAATGAAAATCTTAATAACTATAGGTATTATTCT
>CAKOPW010000013.1 GCA_934101115.1 uncultured Bacilli bacterium
GTTCCAGCACATGTAGAAATGATGGGATTTATTGGTATGGGTAATAATCCGATTGTTGGTGCTACTGTTAAAATGAGCGTTCAAGTGTATGAAGCATTAAATAAAAATGCATAAAAAAATTTCCAGAATGTCTGGAATTTTTTTTATTTTATAATTGTTATTAATTCTCCTGGTGTGCAATCTAAATAATTGCAAAATTCTTCGATGTATTTAAAAGAAATGGAAGTGGTTTCTCCTCTAATAATTCGATTTATATTTCTAGATGTCATATTCATTTTTTGACATAACCAATATTTAGTTTTACCATTTTTTTTCAATAATTCTTCAATATTTATTTTTATCATAAAATTCACCTACAATTATTTTAGTAAATAAGTGTTTTGTAAATAAGACACTTGCATTACCCATATATTTTGACTATACTTATGATAGAGGTGAACATATGAAACGCAAAATGATACTGATATTAATCTTATTTATGGTAGTTGGATATGCATCTGTTTCAACATCTACTACTATTTTTAGTTTGGCAACATTAGAATATAATGATACAGATTTTAATATTTTTATATCAAAAATTATTGATAGTAATAAGGATATTTCATCAATTTCTTTAAGTTCTGATTTAAAAAGTTTTACATTAAATTCTAAAGGAGATTATCAATTTGTTATAAAAAATAGAAGTACGGAGTATGATGCCGTTTATTATATATCATGTGATGGTGATGCAATAGTTAATCAGGAAAATGAAACTATACTAGCTGGTAGCATTGAAAGTGGAGAAGTGATTTATGATGGCAATGAAAAGATTATTTGTAGCTTAAATGTTATACCAACAGAAAGAGTCAGTAAAGTCATATCTTCTTTTACCCATTTAGTCATTTTTGATTATAATGGTGGATATGGTAATACAAAGAGTATGTACGTAATGGAAAATGAAACATTTGGGCCATTACCGGCTGCAACTCTTGAAAATCATGTATTTGATGGATGGTATTATGAAAATGAAAAAATAACTGAATCATCATTAGTTAGACAAACTAATGACTTAACTTTAACTGCTAAGTGGAAAGAAATAGAAATTCCTAAGTTGCTTGGATCAAGTGATGAGTATGTAACAGCAAAAACAATAAGTGTTAGTAATCCTAGTAATAATAAGTATGAATATTTTTATACTAAAGAAAAAATTGTTCCTGATAATGACACAGTTGCTTTAGGAGTTGGATCATCGGTTACAATAAATCAAAGTGGTAATTATCTTGTTTATTTTAGAAAAATAGAGAATGGTGTTGAAGGATGTTGGAGTGAACCTGCGATTGCAAAAGTTGATGCTGATTTTAGCATAAGGATAAATGAAATAACAAGTAAAGCCAAGGATTACTACTTAAATAATTCTATAACAAGTTTAGTAACGATAAATACGAGTACTTTAGGTGTTACTAATGGTATATCGGGAAATGTTTATATAAAAGCAAATGGTAAAGTTGCATTTCAAGGAATAAATGAAAATAAATGTCTAGTTAAAAGATTTCATTATGATTATTCTGAATATTTTAATAATTCGGATGTTTGTAATTATGATATTTACAAAAATTTGATAAAAAATGGATATGGTGAATATGGTGATAACACTAACTTTTCTGGTTTTACTTATAATGCTGAAAATAATGAATTTTTCTATGTTGCAAATACAAAATATCCAAAACTTGTATCAGATGAATACATTGATATAGATAGAAATAAGAAATATAATGGTAGTTATGATGTTAAGGTTTCAAAAAATGTGGTAGCTTCATATACTGGGTATGCCAGTTACGATTATGATAAGAATTGGATATCTCAAAATGAAGTTAATGTGTATTCTAATACAGTTACAACTTTGGCTAAGGATTTAAATCCCGGAGATACTGAAATTTATTTTTCTGATTTATCAAATTGGCGTGATGATACAAACCAATGGTATCAACGTGGAATTATTTTTTGGGGATACAAAGATGGGTCTGGATATATTTGGCCTGCAAATACATATTCTAGGAATACATATTATGGAAAAAATGGAAAAGAGTTATTTGAAAATGAAGAAATTGATAAGGTAAACAACAAGATTACTTTGCTTAATCCTTGGACTGGACCGACTTATCAGGCCGGGGCTGAAGTAAGTCAAAAATCAGGAAACTGGGGATATAGTTACGTTGTTTCAAACTCTAATCTTACTACTGAATATAAAACAGCAAAATATCATTCTCCTTTTAGAGCTGGAACTAAGTATTTTCAATTAGTTTTTCTTCCAAATCATGATAGCTCCTCTAGGGACGAAGGCAGTATATTATATATAAAAAATGCTGTTTTGGAAGAAGTTGACTAAATTTTTACATTATAAAACTAGAGGCAATTCTCTAGTTTATTTCTTTTGTAATTGTTGATAATATTTATTATGTTTCATTAGATATGTATGTGTTCCTTTTCCAACAAGTCTTCCATGATCTATTACAATTATTTCATCAGCCATTTTCATCAATTCTGGCTTATGTGTTATCATTAACACAGTATGATCTTTTTTTAAATCTTTTAGAATATCCAATATTTGTTTTGAAGTATTCATGTCCAATGATGATGTTACTTCGTCAAATAGAAGAACTTCTGACTTTGATAATAAAGTTCTTGCAAGAGCAATTAGTTGTTTTTGACCGGTAGAAATATTTTCAGCATCACTATATAATTTAGTATTATATCCATCTTTTAAGCTCATTATATAATCGTGTACTCCAGCTCTTTTACAGGCTTCAATTTGATTCCCTTTATTAGAATCAATAAGAGATAAGTTATCTTTTATACTCATATCAAATATAAATGGCTTTTGAGTTACAATAGCAACATTACTTGCATAAACTTCTTTGGAATAATTATAAATACTTTCATTATCCAATAATATTTCTCCTTTATTGGCTTTATATAATCTTAGAAGTAATCTAAATATAGTTGATTTACCAGATCCACTTTTTCCTACAATGGCTGTAAATGATCTAGGTGGAATTTTAAAACTGACATTTTTCATAGTCTGTTGTTTTTCATAAGTAAATGAGACATTTTTAAATTCTATTTCTCCATTTATATCGTCTGTATTATTATTTCCAAAAGATATCATATTTTTAGTTTTATAATTTAAAACGTTATATGTACGATCAACACGTGTTGAATTGGCCGATATATCATCTAAACAGTTATAAAATTTATCAAACTTTTCTTCAATGTTTTCGTAGTATCCAATTACTAAAATCAAAGTTGCAACATCATATTTTCCGTTTAATATTAAGTATATAAGTATTAAATAAATCAATATTTTTCCATATCCTAATATACTTGGAATTAAAACATATACGTTATCTTCATATTTTCTTCTAGTAAAATAACTTTTTTTCCATTTCTTTTTATAATCACTCAAGTATTCTTTAATATCTTCTTTCATATTAAATGATTTTATTTCTTTATTTCCATCTAATACTTGCCCCATAAGTCCGGATATATTGTCTTCATGCTTTCTTTGATGACTTAAATGATGATCTCTTTTTATCATATTTTTGTTTAATGCGTATAAAGATATTAAGTTTAGCACAAGTGTTGAAATTCCTATAAAAATATTTACTCTTGCAATAATGAATAAAGCAAATAAAATGGTTATAAATTCTGTAATTGCATCAAATAATTGATCAGGTATTTGCATAACTTCTCCAACATCTTTGAAAGAAGTATTTATTATATATGGAACAGATATAGTTTTAGTAAAGTTTTCATCATACGTTGTAACTTTATTCATTATCAATTCCTGTAATTTATTATGAGTGTATATTGAGTTATTCATATAAGAGACATAGTTATAATGATGACATAAACAGTAAAATAAACCACTTCCTAAATAACCTAGGACAAAAACACCAGCCATTTTATAATCGGCATTGGTTGCATATTCAACTATTTTAGCCGTAGAATAAGGAATTAATAAAAAGGATGCACTTCTTAGAAAAGCAGAAATAAATAGATGAATTAAACATTTTTTACTATTTGCACCTAATGAAAAATATTTTTTAACAATCAAGTAATATTTTTTAATCATTATCAAACACTCCAATTCTACTTGGTGATTTCATTGATTGTAACATTTTATAGATTTCATTTCTTTCAATCAATTCTTTATGTGTACCAATATCAACTATTTTACCTTTGTCTAAAACAACAATTTTGTCAGCTATTTTCATTAAATCGGGCTTTTTTGTAATAATAATTATTGTTCTTTCCTTTTTTAAATTGTTTATTAATTTTGGGACTAATTTAGCTGTATCAGGATCTAAAGCAGTTGTTATATCATCTAAAAGTAAAATTTCAGCATCAGATAGAATCGTTCTAGCAATAGAAATCATTTGTTTTTGTCCACCAGAAATATTACTTCCATTTTCTCTTAATTTGGTGTTATATCCATTTGGTAAACTTTCAATGAAATCATGAATTCCTGCTTTTTTACAAGCTTCAATTTGATTTTCAATATTAGTATCAACAAAGTTTAAATTTTTTCTAATACTTGTATTGAATATAAATGGTTTTTGATTAACCACAGAAACATTATGGGAATAAACTTCCTTAGAAAAATCATATATATTTATATTATCAATTTTAATATTTCCTTTTGTTGGTTTGTATAATCTTAAAAGCAAGTTAAAAATCATAGTTTTACCAGCTCCGGAAAATCCAACAATTGCAATAACTTCATTATGATTAATTTTTAAGTTTATATTATGTAGTATCTCTTTATCTTTTATTTTTAAAGAAACATTTTTAAATTCAACCATTCCGTATATATCATCTTTAGCATTGTCACCAAATTGAATATCGTTTGAATTATAACTTAATATATCATTAATTCGATTAACAGATGTATTGGTTTCTCTTATAGTAGCAGTACATTCAATTAAATAATTAATATAAGCTACTAAATTTTCGTGATAAGAAATAATAAGAACAAGAGTACTAATGTTAATATTTCCTAAATACATTAAAAGAAGTAAAGTTAAATATAAAATAAATCTAAATGTATAAGTTATTACTTTTACATCATTATCTCTTAATGTGTAATATATTCTTTTTTTAGTATAATCTTTTGTAAATTTATTTTGAATAATATTTAATTTATTTTTTAATTTTGGTAGCATGTTAAAAGTTTTTATTTCTTGTAGGCCAGAGACAATTTGCATAAGTAAATAACTATATCGATCATCTTGAACAACTACTTTATTATGATAATAGTTAATTTTTTTATCAAAATTATTTCTTGATTTTATATAAATAATTGAAAAAGTTATTAAAATTATTGAGGCGTATATATTGTAGAAGAAAACTATAATTAGTATAGTTATTATTTGAAGTAATCCTAAAATTAATTCAGATATTTGATCATTCATATCTCCTATACTCGTAATATCCGAGTTAATTGAGTTCATAAGTCTTCCTTTACTTATAACTCTTGAAAAATTATTATCAACTGATATTAACTTGTTTAGTACTTTTTCAGTTAGATTCTCATAACAATAACTTAAATTATAACTGTATATTTTATAGTTAGCATATAAAGATATATTATATAAAGTGTATGTAATAAAAAAAGCAAGTAATGCAAAATATGATGCTTGTGAATCTCCAATAGTTAAATATTTAATTATAAGAGAAGCAATAAATGGTAACAAAATAGAAAAAACTTTGTAAAAAAAAGTTGTTAAAAAATTTATAACTAAATATGAAGTTTTCAATTCTGCTAATTTTAAATAATCTTTAATAAAATAATAATATTCTCTTATCATAAGCTATTCTCCTTATATTATTTTATCATATAAATATTTTTTCGACATTATTTTTATTTAAAGAAAAATGCTTATTGATCGGTAAAGATATTAGTAGGAGGTATAGTGAAGGTGAGATGTTTTTAATAAAAATGTAAAAATTATAAAAAATTGCTGATTATTTAAAAAAAAAGTTACATAAAAGATTAATATTATTGCAAAAAAACAAAAAAAATGTTTTTTTTGATAAAAATATTATATACTATTAGTAGAAAAAGGAGAAATGACTTATGAAATTACTGAGAATAGTAGCTGATAATTTTAAGCTATGTGAGAAAAATTTTGAGATTTCTTTTATTCCAACGGGAAACAAGACTTCTGAAGATAAAGAGTTTGAATTACAAGAAATTGCTGAAGATCTATTTGCTTTTAATACATTAGGTATAATTGGAAAAAATGCTTCAGGAAAAACTACTTCAGTTGAATTATTGTCCGTAGTGTATGATATATTATCTAATTTTAGAATTAATAGTTCTAAAAATACATTTAAATTTATTTATAATACAGTAAGTTTAGATATAACATTTTTTCATGATGGCGTAGTTTATAGATATACAACTGATTTAATAAAGAATATTAATTCAGTTGATAGTACATCAGTGTTTTTTAAGAATGAAAAGCTATATAAAAGAGTATATAAAAAAGCTCATGCAAGAAATATATTTGAATATGATAAATTTGATGAAATTACTTTTGATATAAAATTACCTGATGATACATCTATGATATATTCTTTATTAAATGATATAACTTTGCGTGGTATATATTGCCCAAGTGATGATTTTATGTATAGAAATTATGCTAATGCATTCAATGTATATAAACTTTTAGATAATAATCTTTTAGTAATAACATCCTTATTAAAAATGTTTGACGAACATCTAAATAACATAGAAATGATTAATGAGAATAAGTATAGAATAGTTTATATGAATGGATCTACAAAAGAAGTATCAAATGCTGAATTGTATGAAATTTTATCAAGTGGTACTACAAAAGGGTTTGGTTTGTTTACTTTTGTGGTGTATTCATTAAGGACAGGGGCAGATTTAATTATTGATGAGATTGAAAATCATTTTCATAAAACTTTAGTTGAAAATTTAGTAAATCTGTATAAGGATAAATCTGTTAATAAGAAAAATGCTACATTAATTTTTACTACACATTATTGTGAAATTCTTGATTTATTTGGGCGAAGCGATAATATTTACATATGTAAGTATGATGATGCAATTAAATTAGAAAACATGCATGAAAATTACAAATTTAGAACAGAGCTATTAAAAAGTAATAAGTTTTATAATAATGAATTTAATACAAATGTTAGTTATGATGCTTTGATGAACTTCAAAAAAGAACTAATGTAATGAAAATTTTATTAATGTGTGAAGGAACAAATGAAGAAGTGATAATGAATTTGTTATTAAAAGCTAATGCATTAAATTTTACAAGGGATGATTTAATAGGACGAAGACCATATCCAGTCAGGCAATTGAGTCATCCAATGATAAAAACTGAATTAAAACATTATGGTAAGCCGGTAAAAGTATATAGAGTAGGTGATAAGCAAACTGATAAGCTTATTATTCCAAAGGATATAAATAATATTGTTTTTGATTCGGAAATATATAAATTTTGCACAAAACCGGAATTAGAAATGTTACTTATATTAAATGAAAGATTAGAAAGGGATTACGAAAAAGTTAAAAGTAACCAATCACCAAAAGAATTTGCTAAAAAGAATATAAAATATAATGGTAAGAAATATGATCAATCATCAGAATTTCTAGAAATGTATTATGGCGGCAATCGTGTAATATTTCTAATAGAAAGTATAAGAAAATATAAAAATTATAAAAAACAACATAGCAAAGATGAACTGTATTTAGCTGATTTATTAAAATAGTAAACTGGGATTTTTCCTGGTTTTTATTTGTTCTTTTAAGATGCTCTGTAATAAATATTTTTTTCTTTAATAAAGTTATAGTGGTGATAAAAATGAAAAGCGTTGTTATTAATGCAAGTGGTGGAGGAAATGATTCTGGAGCAAAAGGCAATGGATTAGTTGAAAAAAATGTTTCTCTTGAAATATCAAAAAAAATTTATGATATATTAAAAAGTAGAGGAGTCGATACTTATTTACTAAGAAGTGGAGATACCACTATATCTTATGATGATAGAATAAAGGATTTAAAGAGTAAATATCCAAATAAGGATAATGTTATTTTAATATCTAATACTTTAAATTCTGGTGGATCAAGTGGTATAGAAATTATTTATCCTTTAAGTAAAAAAGATACTTTGCCAAAACTTATTAGTAACAAACTTGAAACTTTAAATGAAACTAAATATTATCAATATCGTTATTCTGTTGATACAACTAAAGATTATTTTTATTTAACTCGTGAAACACCTGGATATGAAACGGTTATTATTAGATATGGGTATGTTGATAATTCGAGTGATGCTAATATTATAAAAAACAATGTTGATCAGTTTGCAATAATGGTAGCAGATGCTATTTTAGATTATATTGGTGCAACAGCTACATCTTTATATAAAGTAAAAAGTGGAGATACTTTATATTCTATTGCCAAAAAATATGGAACAACAGTTGATAAAATTAAAAAAGCCAACAACATTACAAGCAATACTTTACAAATAGGTATGTCTTTAATTATCCCAACTGAAGAAGAAAAGAATGAGGCAGAATCTCCAGTTTATTATAAAGTAAAAAGTGGGGATACTTTATATTCTATTGCTAAAAAGTATGGTATAAGTGTTGATAAACTAAAAAGTATCAACAATAAAACAAGTAATATGATAACTGTTGGGGAACTTTTGATAATCGATGAAGTTAATAAGATAACGGTTAGTAAAGGAGATACTTTATATTCTATTGCTAAAAAATATAATACGACAGTAGATGAGTTAAAGAAGCTTAATAATTTAACAAGCAATACTTTATCAATTGGACAAACCTTAAAGATTCCTTAGTTCATAAACTCAAACTTTTCAACATATAAATTTATAGGTGAAGAAAATGAATGGTTTAACAGATGAAGAAGTAGTTGTATCAAGAAAAAAATATGGATCTAATAACATAAGTGTAAAAAAACAAAATAAGTTATTAAATCTGATAATTGAATCTTTAGGAGATCCAATTATTAAAATAATGTTGATTGCTCTTGCTATCCGTTTTGTTCTACTTTTTAAAGATCAAAATTGGTATGAAACTTTAGGTATGCTTATATCAATTTTACTTTCTTCTTTAATATCATCTCTTTCAGAATATGGATCAAATAAATCATTTGAAAGACTTCAAAGCGAATATGAAAATATTACCGTTAGAGTAAGAAGAAACGGAAAAAATGCAACTATTAAAAATGATGAAGTTGTAGTTTCGGATATAGTTCTTCTTTCAAGTGGTGAATTAATACCAGCTGATGGTGTTTTAGTTGAAGGAAGTATTGGCGTCGATGAATCAAGTATAAATGGTGAATCAAAAGAAGTAACTAAAAGACTTGGTGAACATGTATTTAAAGGAAGTGTAGTTTTATCTGGAAGTGCAAGTATTCGTGTTGAAAAAGTTGGAATTAATACAGTATATGGTTCAATTGCTAAAGGACTTACTGAAAATAATTTACCTTCACCAATGCGAATTCGTTTAACTAAACTTGCTAAAATAATTTCTAGAATTGGTTATATTGGTGCCATTTTAGCATCTATTTCTAATATTTTTAATACAGTATTTATCAGTAATAATTTTGATGAAACTATTATAATGAGTTTAATAACTAATCCTAAATATGTAGTTGATTTAGCTATTGAGACTGTTACTTTAGCTGTAACAATAATTATCGTCTGTGTTCCAGAAGGTTTACCAATGATGGTTGCTTTGGTACTTTCATCAAATATGAAACGTATGCTTAAAAATAATGTTTTAGTTAGAAAGGCAGTTGGAATAGAAACCAGTGGATCAATGAATGTTTTACTTACTGATAAAACTGGTACTTTAACTAAAGGAAAACTTTCAGTTATCGGTATATGTTTACCAGATGATACTCACTTTAACACTTTAGATGATATGAAAGATGATTTAAAAAATATTTTTATAGATGCTCTTCTATACAACAATGATGCCTATTTTGAAGATAATCAAGTAACAGGGGGAAATTCTACAGATAAAGCAATACTGACATTTGTCGGAAAAATTCCTCAGACTAAAAAAGTTGAAGATAAAATTCATTTTAATTCTGAAAACAAATATTCGTATGTTAAGTTAAATGATGGTAAAAGTTATTATAAAGGGGCAAGTGAGGTTCTTATTAAACTATCAACCTTTTATATAGAAAATGATGGTAATAAAAAATATATAAAAGATAAAAAAGAGATGTTGAAAAAGATAGATACTTTTACATCTTCAGGAATAAGAGTTTTATCAATTTTACAAAATAATACTTTACTAGGATTTATTCTATTAAGGGATGAAATAAGAGAAGAAGCTGCATCAACTTTAAAAACGATTGAAGAAGCTGGAATTCATACAATTATGATTACTGGGGATGATATAAATACTAGTCGCTCAATAGCAGATAGTTTAGGAATGTTAAAACGTGATTCTTTAGTTATAAGTCATGATGAGCTTGAAAGCATGAGTGATATGGAAGTTTATAAATATTATAAAAAGATAAAAGTAATTGCTCGTGCTCTTCCAAAGGATAAAGCAAGAGTTGCCAAGATTTTGGAACAAAATAATCTAGTTGTTGGTATGACTGGAGATGGAGTTAATGATGCACCAGCTTTAAAAAGTGCTGATGTTGGTATCTCTTTAGGAAGTGGTTCAGAGGTAGCTAAAGAAGCAAGTGATATAGTAATCATTGATAATAATATTAAATCTATTGAATCAGCAGTTCTTTTTGGACGAACAATATTTAAATCTATTAGAAAATTTATAATATTTCAACTTACAATGAATTTAATCGCATTATTTTTATCGATAGTTGGTCCATTACTTGGGATTTCAACTCCAATAACTATAATGCAAATGCTTTGGTTAAATATGATAATGGATACTTTGGCTGGACTTGCTTATTCTTATGAATATCCGATAAAAAGATATATGAAAGAAAAACCAATAAGAAAAGATGAACCTATTTTAAATAAATATATGTATTCAGCAATTCTTTTAATAAGCATCTATTCCTTTATTCTTTTATCATTATTTTTAAAAAGTGATATAGTTTATATGTTTATAAGAAATAGTAAAAAAACTCTTATGACTGCTTTCTTTTCTCTGTTTGTATTTATAAGTGTATTCAATGCTTTTAATGCGCGAACAGAAAGATTAAATTTGTTTGCTAATATTTTAAAAAATAAAGTTTTTATTGTAATTCTTTTATTTATAACTCTTGCTCAAATATTCTTAATTTATAATGGTGGATCACTTTTTAGAACATATGGTCTTAAATTAAATGAACTTATATTTGTAATTGCACTTGCATTTACAGTTATACCACTTGACTTAGTTAGAAAGTTGTTTATTAAATATCGATAGGTGTGTTATAATTCCTCTAAAGGAAGAATTGATAAGATGGTAAGATATTATTGTAGTGGTATTGATATCAATAATGCTTTTGGACATGGATTAGGAGAAATGTTTAAAGAAGATTTAAAGGATATGAAAAGAATTGTTTTTATTCCAGGTGGTCCACATAAAGTTGGAAAGGCAATCAGTAAAAGTGTTCCAGAATTTATAGACCACTTTAAAAAAGTAGGAATTGAGTTTGATGAAGCAGTTATTATTACTCCTGATACGGACAAAGAAGATGCAAAGGCTTATGTAGAAGGTGCAAGCTTTATTATGCTTATGGGTGGAGATCCATTTGAGCAAAAGAAAATGTGTGAAAAGCTAGGCATTTTAGATTCCATTAAAAATAGTAAAGCTGTAATTCTTGGCTTTAGTGCAGGAGCAATGTTGATGTCTAAATATTCTATAATTACGCCTTGCAGTGATAGATATCCAGATTTTCATATAGAAGATGGACTTAATTTAGATGGTATATCAATTTATCCTCATAATAATACTGATTCTTGTGAATATCCCGAAAGTTTAGATGTAGGTGGAGAAGTTTATCAAAAAAACGATTTGATTAAAGTTGCGAGTGAATACGGAAATTATTATCTTTTACAAGATTATACTGCTGATGGTGTTAATTTTGATATCAGTTTAATAAGAGTAAAAGATGGAAAAATGGAATTCTATACAGAAAATAATGGTAAGATATGGGAAGCAACTGCAGATGGAATTAAATTAGAATATCCTGAAGTTTTAAAACAAAGAAAACTTTAATTAAAATATTTTTAGTTTTATGTTATACTTACTTTAGTGATAAGTATGGAAAAAAAGTTAATAATTAAAAATGATAGAAATAACCCAATAATCAAATTTTGGAATTGGGGATGGAATATATATTATAAGAATCCTGAAATATGGAACTATTTAATTGTTGGAATTCTTACGACTATTGTATCTTTAGGAATTAAATATGCTTTATTGTTTACGATATTTGATGCATCTAATCCAATTGAATTACAAACTTCAGTTATTATTTCTTGGATTGGTGCAGTAATGTTTGCATATATTACTAACAGAGTATTTGTGTTTAAATCAAAAGAAAAAAATATAGTAAAAGAAATATTTAATTTTACATTAGGAAGAGTTGCAACTTTATTAATTGAAATGTTTATAATGTGGTTTATTTGTACATTGCTTTCATTAAATTCCAACGTTTGGGTAGTAATTGCAACTATTATATGTCAAGTTATGCAAATAGTTGGTAATTATATTATAAGTAAGTTATTTGTATTTAAAAAAAGTTTGGATTAGACTCCAAATTTTTTAATGAAAAAACGTAAAAACACTTGATTTTCACTTTAAAATACCATAAAATGGTATTTAGAGGTGAAAATATGGTATTTTTTAGTGATTGCATTAAGAATAATTTAAGAGAATATTCAAATAAAAATAATAAAATTAGCAGAGATATTAAGAATGGTAAATTGTATAAAATAGTTTCAGGTGTTTATGAAACTGATCCTAATACACCAGGATACTTATTGGCAAGTAGTATATATGGCCCTTCTTATATATCTTTTGAATATGCATTATCTTATTATGGATTAATTCCTGAAAGAGTTACAACAATTACGTGTGCAACTTTTGATAAGAAAAAAAGGAAAGAATATAACACAATGTTTGGAGTATTTACTTATCGTGATGTTCCCATTGAAGTCTATTCTGAAGAAATATTGTTAAAAGAAGAGAATGGTTATTCATTTCAAATTGCAACTCCTGAAAAGGCTTTATGTGATAAATTATATACTATTTCTCCACTTTATAATTATTCCAATTTGAAAAAGATGTTATTTGATGATCTAAGAATCGATATTGATGAATTTAGTAAATTAAATATTGATAAAATAATAAAATTAAGTTGTTTATATCATTCTACAAATGTTGAGTTACTTGCTAAATACATGAGGAGGGGAAAAAATGAATAATATAGTTGAACAAATGCTATCTAAATATGAAATAAAAAATACCAATGATGAAATAAATGCTTTAAAAGAAATAATACAAGAAATAGTTTTGTCTGGGTTATCTAGAGGTGGATTTTTTTATGAGGCATCCTTCTATGGAGGAACAGCTTTAAGAATATTTTATAATTTAGATAGATTTTCAGAAGATTTGGATTTTGCTTTAGTCAAATCAAATAAAGATTTTGATTTGAGCAAATATTTTATATATGTTGAAAAAGAATTAAAAGCCTATGGAATAAATTTAATGATAAATACTAAAGTGAAAAGTATTGAATCAAATATTACATCAGCGTTTCTAAAAGGAAATACTTTAGAACATATACTAAGATTTTTTCCAAACGAAGAACCGCATAATTATGATCACATTTTAAAAGATATAAAAATAAAGTTTGAAGTTGATATAAATCCTCCTGATGGTGCAACCTATGAAGTTAAATATAAATTGCTTCCAAGTCCGCATCAAATTAAATTATATGATAGAGAGTCTTTATTAGCTGGTAAAATACATGCAATATTGTGTAGAGGTTGGAAAACCAGAGTTAAAGGAAGAGATTTATATGACTATATATTTTTCTTGGCTGGAGATACAAAAGTTAATTTAGAACTGTTAAAAAATAAATTGATAGAATCTAATTATATTAATAAAAATGAAATTTTTAATATTGAAGTTGTTAAAAGATTACTAACTAATAAATTTAATGAAATAAATTATGATGAGGCAAAGGAAGATGTAAAACCGTTTATCAAAAATGTTGACGATTTAAATTTATGGTGTAAAGAATTTTTTGTTAATATTACTGATAAATTACAATAGCATTATAAAAAGTTTGGATTAGTAACCCAAACTTTTATATTTTTTATATAACTCTTGAAATCTATCAAAATGAACAATTTCTCTTTGACGTAAGAATAGAAGTGGTGCGATTACGTCTTCATCAGTTGCAAGATCTATTAAATGTTCATAAGTGACTCTAGCTTTTTGTTCAGCTGCCATATCTTCAACTAAATCAGCTACTGGGTCACCCACAGATGCAAAATATGTTGCTGTAAAAGGAACTCCATTGGAGTCAGTTGGATAAATACCTTTACCGTGTTCAGTGTATAAAGTATCAAGTCCAGCTTCTTGCATTTCTTTTAAACTTGCATCTTTTGTAAGTTGATATAACATTGTACAGATCATTTCGTTATGAGAAAATTCTTCAGTTGCAATTGAGCTAAGTAAATTTTTACCTTCTTCAGTTGGCATAGAAAACTTTTGAGAAAAATATCTTAATGCAGCTCCAAGTTCACCATTTGCACCACCAAATTGAGTAACAATATATTTTGCCATTTTTAAATCCTTTTTCTTAATATTGATTGGATATGGCAATTTTTTATCATACTTAAACATTTTCACCCTCCCATGGCCAATGATTAGAGTTGTATGTATATTTACCAAAAGTATCATGACATACTTCTAAAACTTGATATTTCTTTTCATATTCTTCTAAACATTTTTGATACATCAAAGAATATTTTGTAAACATTTCATATTTTTCTTTGCAATCGGGATTAAGTGCAAGATATAGATTTAGATCATTTATAGCAAAATCTAACATCATTAATTTTATAAGAAGAGCTTCTCTTTCATTTTTAACTGTTATCTTTGCAGGTTTATAATCTTTATATCCATCATATTCATCTTTAAATAGATTACCTTTTACAAATCCTTCATCGATTTCAAATGTTTCATCTGACTTATTATCATAGATGTTTGTATTAAATTCAAATAACATAATTAAACCTCCAAGATATAATATGCAAAACTAATAAAAAGGTAATATTTACTCATAATAAAATAGGTGATATTATGCTTATTTTATGTTTTAAAATATTTTTATCAAGGATTTTAGATGTTAGTCTTTCAAGTGTTAGAACAATGTTTGTAGTTAAATGCAATAAAATTATGGCATCACTTATTGCATTTGTAGAAATATTTATTTGGTTTTATGCAGCTAAAGAAGCACTCGTTTCCAATAGCACTTCTCTTTGTATTGTTGTATCTTACGCGCTTGGATATGCAACAGGTACTTTTATTGGAACACTTATCAATGAAAAGTTTATAAGTGGAATATATTCTTTGAAAGTGAGTTTAAATGGAGTTACTACAGGAAAATTAAAAAAATTAAATTCAATTTGTTTAGATGTTGTAAATTTAAAAGGTGAAAGTAAAGATATATTATTTTTAGAGGTTGATAAAAAGAATTATAAAGAACTAATTAATAACATTTATAAAATAGATAAATCTGCTTCAATAGTTATAAATGATGCCAAATTTATAAGAGGTGAAAAATGATTAAATACACTTTGTATATTGGGTTAAATGATCGCGACACTGAAGTTTCATTAGATATAAATAAATCAATTAAAACTATTAATGAATATTTTAAAGATTATAAATATACTTATTTTATTGCAAGTGGTATGAGTACATCTTTAGAGCATACTTTAATTTATATACTTCTTGATATAGATGAAGTTATTTTAAAAAATATTGTTGATAAAATTTTAATCGTGTTAAATCAAGAGTCAATCTGTATTGAAAAGAGTAATGTTTATTGTGAATTTATAAAAAATAAATTATAATTTTATTAGGTGATAAATGTGAAATATGATTATTTAATTGTTGGAGCTGGCCTTTTTGGAGCAACTGTTGCTTATAGACTTAATAAGGCTGGTAAAAAAGTGTTAGTTATTGATAAAAGAGATCATATAGCAGGAAATGTATATACGGAAAATATTGAAGGAATTAATGTTCATAAATATGGAGCACATATATTTCATACAGATTATAAAGATGTATGGGATTTTGTAAATTCTTTTGTAGAGTTTAATAGATATACAAATTCTCCAATAGCTAGATATAAAGACGAAGTTTATAATATGCCTTTTAATATGAATACGTTTGCTAAAATATGGGATGATGTATTTACTCCAATGGATGCAATAAAACATATTGAAGAAGAGAGAAAAGAAATGGAGGGGAGTGAGATTACCAATCTTGAAGAACAAGCTATTTCTCTAGTAGGTAGAACAATTTATGAAAAGTTAGTAAAAGGCTATACTGAAAAACAATGGAATCGTGATTGTAAGCTTTTACCTCCTTCAATTATTAAAAGACTTCCGGTAAGATTTGTTTATGATAATAATTATTTTAATGATCGTTTTCAAGGTATTCCAATAGGAGGTTATACTCTTTTAGTGGAACGTATGCTTGAAGGTGTAGAAGTTAAACTTAATACAGATTTTTTTGATAAAAAAGAAGAGTATATGAGTATGGCAAAAAAGGTTATTTACACTGGTCGACTTGATGAATTTTATAATTATTCTTTAGGACGTTTGGAATATAGATCTTTAAAATTTGAAACTAAAATATTGGATGTTGATAATTTTCAAGGAAATGCTGTAGTTAATTACACAGGTAGAGAAGTTCCTTATACGAGAGTTATTGAACATAAACACTTTGAGTTTAATAATTCAGCTAAGACTGTTGTTACATACGAATATCCAAGTGATATGTTAGAAGGTATGGAACCTTTTTATACAGTTAATGATGAAAAGAATAATCAACTTGCATTAGAGTATAGAAATCTTGCTTCCATTGAAGATAAAGTCATCTTTGGAGGAAGACTTGGAGATTATAAATATTATGATATGGATGATGTAATCAAAAATGCGTTGGATTTAGAATTAGAGTAAATTGTTTACTCTTTTTTTGATGTCCATTTTTTGTAAACTCTATGTGAAGTCGTTGACAAAATCGGGGGGGGTATTATAGACTGAAAATAGTTAGGGTAGGGATAGTATGAATATAGATTTTAAAATCGCGACATTAAATGATGTTGAAGAAATAGTGGATTTATGTAATGAATGTTTTAATGAAAACACGTCATATGAATTTGCAAAAACAAGTTTTAGAAAAACTTTATTTGATGAGAATCAAATATATATTAATGGTTATATGGATGATGTGCTTGTTGCTCATGTAAAAGTAACAATTATTCCAACAATGTATGAAGGAATGGAAACATATGCAATATTAAACCATGTTTGTGTTAAACCAGAATACCGTAGACATAATATAGCAACACATATGTTAGACTTTGTTACTGAAATAGCTAAAAGTAGAAACTGTATTGCATTAGAGTTATGGAGCAAAAACTTTAGAGAAGCAGCTCATGCTTGTTATAAAAACTATGGCTTTGAAGTTGTTGATGCAAAATTCTTTTCAAAAAGTATTTAGAGGTGTTTTATGAAGATAAGTAACGTTTATATAGGTGGTTGGTTTCAAAGAACAATGTTACAACTATCGGAAATCTATGATTTCTTAAGAGAGGCAAAATCTCAACTTGCACTTGATCAAGATAAGTTAATTGAATATCGTAAAAACTTACAAATTGGTAGAATAGATTATGGAGTTCAAGGTGAAGAATACATTGAATTTACAACTGCATTAAATATCAAAGTAAAAATATTTGAAGATGGGTTAATTATTTTAAATAATCATAATGTAAGTGAAGATACTTTATTTGCAGATATTGATGCTTTAACAGAATATTATGAAAAAAAATTATCTCCAGCATTCAGCTATTTATTCAGTTTAGGGGCACCAGTTCCAAAGGAACTTGCACATATTGAAACTGTTTATCCATACTTTGTTGTAACTGATAAAGCTACAAAAGAGGAAATGAATACATTATTAACAAGAACTGATAAACAAAAATATTTTGAATTTGATAATGAAAAGTATGATGTTATTAGAGGAGACGTTTATTATTTTATTAATAATAAGAAAGCTGAAGCTGAAAATATTGAAAGATATATTGAAGAACAAATATTCATAAGAGAATTTAAGGGTCAACTACATAGATATTTAAATCTTCATAGAATTATTTGGGAAAAAATTGATAATGTTAAAGATCGTGCAAGTGTTAAAGGTGCTGATATAGTTTCATTTAATACTAAACTTGAATCATATGCAAAAACAATAACTTTGATCGAAGGACGTATTAATCAAATGAGTACATATTTACCAACTCGTGAAAAAATTGCCAAAAGCGATAAAGAACTTGTTGAGTTTTTAAATATCTCAGGTTATAGATATGAAACTTTAAAAGATACATTAGATTATATTAAATATTTATGGAGTATGACTAAAAACTATGTTTCATCTGCTCAAAAGTTATTCAATGGTTTAAAAAGTGATGTTAGCAATAAATCTATTAACAGTTTAACATTGGTAACAAGTATGAGTGCTGGTGCATCTGTAATTGGATTGCTTACAAAGAGTCAACCTGAGTTTACGGTATTTGGTATAGCTTACTTCTTTATATTAGCTTTAATAGTTCTTTCTTTAAACAAATTCCTAAAATTTATTCAAAATAATAGAAGATATAAAGTTAATGATGTTGAACTTGATAAAAACATCAACTTTGATGATAAATAATGAGAAGATATATTGATTCTGTAAAAAAATTATTTGAAATGGCTAAAGGTAAAAGATTTGTTGTTATACAAATGTTTATAAGTTGTGGACTTTATAACCTATGTACTCTTTTACCTCCAATAGCTACATCAGGAATTATTGCTGTCATATCTGACGGCAATTTTAAGGGAATTTGGGTTTATGTTTTAATGTATATAGTCTTCTATATTATGTATTTTTCATTTTTAAGATGGAATTCGGTAACATATACTAAACTTGCTGATTACTATCATATGGAAGTACAAAAACAATTATTTGATCATATTTCTAATAATGATTCCATTTTTTCTAAAATATCAAAAGGTAAAATAGTTGATACTTGTAGTGATGATATTAGATATTTAGTTGATATTGTTAATGCGGCAAGTGAAGCTTTAATGCGTATAATACAAATCGTGATTATCTGTATTATATTTATGTATTACAATGTTTATATTGGTTTATTTGTTGTATTTATAGATTTAATCTATATTAAATTAATGAATGATAACTCTAAAAGAGTTTCTAAATATTATGAAGGTACAAGAAAATATGAGGATAAAATAATTGATACATTAAATCAAATGTTAGTAAGTATTAAGCAAATAAAATCATTAAATATTATGCCAAATATTAATAAAAATTTGGATAAATCAAGAAAAAAATGGCGTGATGAATATTATAATAAGAGAAAACATTTATATATTAGATCATGTGTAATACCATATCTTGTATATATTGTTAAAATAGCTCTTTATATTGTACTTGCTTATTTAGTTGTAAATGGAGTAATGAGTATAGATAAACTTGTTTTATTGATTGGATACTTTGAATTAATTGTTACATGTACAGATAAACTTCTTTCTTATCTTCTAGAACTTAGTAATTATGAAGTAAGAGTTAATAGAATAAAAACTATTCTTAACTATAAAGATGGAAGTGACGCTGAATTTGGTGATATCGACAATGACTACATAAATGGTCTTGTTACATTTGAAAATGTTTCTTATGATATCAAGGGTAAACAAATTTTAAATAAAGTTTCATTTAAGGCTTATCCAAATGAAATTACTACAATTGTTGGACATTCTGGAAGTGGAAAAACAACAATTATTAATTTATTGTATAGACTTGCAAGAATTAATAAAGGTTCAATATATATTGATAATGAAAATATATATAGCTATACAAAGAAAGTTTATGCTTCTAATGTGTCAGGAGTGTTTCAAAAATCATTCGTTTTTAACATGAGTATTCGTGAAAATTTAGGTTTAGTGGATAACAATTTAGAACATCAAATTGATGCTTGTAAAAGAGTAGGTATCCATGATTATATTTCTAAATTGCCTAAAGGATATAATACAGTTATTAATGAAGAAAATCATTTGTTTACTGAAGGTCAAATACAACTTTTAGCAATTGCTCGTGCTTTATTAACCAAAGCTGAAATATTGTTGTTTGATGAGGTAACAAGTAATATTGATCAAGCATATACAAGTGAAATTGGTCTTGTTTTAAGAGATTTAAAAGCTGATCATACTATACTTATGATTACTCACAAACCAGAGATGATGGAACTTGCTGATAAGGTAATTGTTCTAGATAAAGGTAAAATTATCTGTAAAGGGAAAAATGATGATGTATATGAAAAATGTGCATTATATCGTGATTTACGAAACAGAACATTTGCTAGTATTAGTAAAAATGATGATTAAGAGTTTTTTAACTCTTTTTTGTTTGCTTAGATACTTAAAAGATAGTATACTAAACTTATGAATTGGGTGAAAACATGAAAAAGACTTTAAAGAACATCGGTTTTTCAATATGTGCAGCATTTGCTTTATTTATTAGCATTGCTTCATTTAAAAGTTTAGATTTAAATAAGTTGAGTCTTCTTTATAAAACTAATGTTTTTGGAATGATGATTATATTTGCTTTAGTTATAAGAGTTTTATCTAAAGATAATGTAAATATCAATAAATCAAAGCAAGTTTTATGTTTCTTGTTTACATGTTTTATGATTATTGGAGAGTGTGCATCAAGTACAGGTAATATAATGCTTATATTTAACAATCCAGCAACAATAGCTATAACTTTATTAAAGTCAATTGGTTATTATACTATTTTTAAGATATGTTTTTATTATTTAGATTTATTTTTAAATAGTTTTAAAAATAAAGAGATGAAAATTAAAAATGCTAAATTATCTAAATTTTTTGTGTTTTTTGAGGAAAAACCATTTCTTTCATCCTTTATAGTAATTCTTTTATTTTTTAGTATTTATATTATAGCTTTTTATCCAATTGTGTTATCTCCAGATCCATCGAATCAAATACTTCAATATTATAATGTTAGAACTAAATATGCTGATTGGGCAATACTTAGAAATGAAAATGTATTTATGACTAATCATCATCCCGTAATGCAAACATTTTTAATCGGTTGGTGTATTGATTTTGGTAGAATGATTTTAAATGATAATTTTGGATTATTTATTTATACAATGATTCAAACTCTTATCTATGTGTCAACGCTTGCATATACAATTAAGTTTTTAAAGAATAATGGAGTATCTTTAAAACTAAGATTTGTTCTTTTACTTATATACTCTTTAGTTCCTCATTATGCGTTTTATACAGTGTCTGCTGTTAAAGATACATTGTATACAGCGTTTATGATATGGCTTATTTTGTTTATGCTTGATGTTGTTAGAAACTATAAAGATAAAAGTATTGATTTTAAATATATATTGTTTATAACTTTAATGGTTACTTTGATGAGTTTGATGAGACATAATGGGTTATATATTGCAGTAATTTCATTTATTGCTTTAATTATTTATAGTAGAAAAAATGCTTCTAAATTATTTTTATCATTATTCTTATTTACAGGAATTGTTGTTGGCTTTAATAAAGTACTTATTCCATATTTAGGTATAGCTGATGCAAGTATCAGAGAAACTCTATCGGTACCTTTTCAACAAACTGCTAGACTTGCAAAATATCATGATGAAGCAATAAGTGATGAAGATAAGAAAATAATTGATAAAGTTTTAAATTATGATACTTTAGCAAGTAGATACAATCCAAGGCTTGCAGATGATGTAAAAAATGAATTCAATAAATATACAACAAAAGAGGAATTAAAAGATTATTTTAAAGTTTGGTTTAAGTATTTATTTAAGTATCCAATTACTTATATCAATGCAACTATAGATAATACATATGGTTATATCTATCCAAATCAACATTATTGGTATGTATATGATACATATGATAAAAGAGTAGTTAAGGCTAATGTTGTTGATTACCACTTCAATAAGTCTACTAAGTTTATGAGAGATTCCCTTGTTTTCTACGAGAGTGTATTCCCTTATTTACCAGGTATAGGTTTAATTAGTTCAATTGGTTTTTCAACATGGATAGTTCTTATTTTAAGTGTTTATGTAAAGAAGAAAAAGTATTTAATTGCTTATATTCCACTTTATTTATCTATTCTTATTTGCTTTATATCACCAGCAAATACATATTTTAGATATGCAATGCCATATATGTTTATATTACCAACATTAATAATTTTAAATATTCAAGAGTATAGGAGTGAAAAAAATGAAAAAAAATGAAGAAAAGAAAATTGCTGTATTAATACCATGTTATAATGAAGCCAAAACAATTGAAAAAGTTATACATGATTATAAAAAAGTATTGCCTGAGGCAACTATATATGTTTATGATAATAATTCGAGTGATGGAACAGATGAAATTGCTAGAAGTGCTGGAGCAGAAGTTGTTTATGAATATCGCCAAGGCAAAGGTAACGTTATTAGAAGCATGTTCAGAGATATTGATGCTGATTGTTATTTAATGATTGATGGAGATGATACATATCCAGCAGAAAATGCTCGTGAAATGTGCGATTTAGTTTTAAATGGTCGTGCTGATATGGTTATCGGAGATAGACTTTCAAGTACATATTTTGAAGAAAACAAAAGACCATTTCATAACTTTGGAAATAGAATTGTAAGATTTTTAATTAATAAAATATTTAAAAATAATGTTAAAGATGTAATGACGGGATATCGTGCATTTTCTTATGACTTTGTTAAAAATTTTCCAGTTTTATCTAAAGGATTTGAAATAGAAACCGAAATGACTATTCATGCTGTAGATAAAAACTTTAAATTAGTTGAAATACCAGTTCAATATCGCGATAGACCAGAAGGAAGTGTATCTAAACTTAATACTTATTCAGATGGTTTAAAAGTTCTTAAAACAATAGGTACTTTATTTAAAGAATATCGTCCTGCATTATTTTTTAACATCTTTGCTGTACTTTTCTTAATTATCGGAGTTATTTTAGCAGTGCCTGTATTTGTTGAATATTTTAAAACAGGTTTAGTATTAAAATTTCCAAGTTTAATATTTGCTTGTTTCTTAATTACTTTAGCACTTCTTTTATGGATTGCTGGAATAATTTTACAAGTAATAGTAAAAAAAGATAAGCAAATGTATGAGCTTATGTTCATTAGAAATAAAAAATAGTTCACACTAGAATGTGAACTATTTTTATCTTGGTAAATTATTATGAGTTTCTAAATCCCTTGGCTGAATTGGATTTTCTGAAGTGATGCTTGGAAAATCAAATGGTTCAAAAAGTTGATCAACATTTTGAGTTGGATAAACAGTTTCGCGTTTTTCTTCTTGAAGATCATCTAATAAAGCTTGAGTTTCATCAGTTGACATTTGCTCATCTTCAATATCAAAAATCGGTTTATCTTCATCAATATTTTTTATTTCTTCTGGATCAATTCCAAGTCTTTGGCAGTTAAGTCTATCAATGAAATCACGTAAACTGTATTTGTTA
Source organism: uncultured Bacilli bacterium (assembly GCA_934101115.1). GTDB lineage: Bacteria > Bacillota_I > Bacilli_A > RF39 > UBA660 > CAG-582. The sequence goes on from CAKOPW010000013.1 coordinate 23,854, forward strand.
CCATCAGCTAGCTTATTATATGTTTTTTGAATTTCATCAATGCATTCTGCATATCTTTTGCGATCGTCTTCTTTAGTTTCGTCTAACTTTTCTATTTCTCTTCTTAAATCCTCAAGTTCTAATCTTAAATTTTCAAGTGATATTTTGCACCCAGCTATGCCACCACGATATGATTCCCATGCTTTTTTCATAATTGCATCCATTAATAAATTTGTATCAAAGTAAATTTTTGGTAATTCCATAATCTCACCTATCCTAATGTAATTATAGCAATATTTTTTGTATTATTCAATGTAAAATAATTGTATTTTTATTATAAAATACGTGTGTTTATGCTAAACTTATAATGGAGGTTGATAACATGGAAGAGTTAAAAGAAGAACTTGAACTTTTAGAAGAGTTGGATGAAATCATTGCAACCATAGAAGAAGATGACAAAAAGGATGATGATCAAAATGGAAAAGGTGAGTAATCAAGTAAATTTAGAATTAGAAGATTTCAAACATTTAGTGGGTGATTTGGCCAAGTATAAAGATAGCTCAGAAATTGACCCTGAAACAAAAAAAGTAATTCAAGATCTTTCAATAACTTTACGTTACCAACTAGAATTTGATCTTATGCAAAAGTTAGTCTCTGAAAGTACTTCATTACAAGAAACAGAAGAATTACTAAAGAATATGATTGATAAAGTAACTCTTTATAAGAATTTGTTACTTGATGAGCATGCTAAAACAGGCAGTGTGGAAATGAATATTCGTACTAAAATAAAACTAAGAGCATTGGAAAAGAGTTTAGGAAGATTAGAACTTTTAAATGAAACTGTTAAAACTAGAAACTTTAATTCTTATGTTGTTGCAATGAATAATCGAGTAACTAGTACTAAACAACTTATATCAATTATTAAACGTGTATTAACTGATGGATATGATAGTTATTTTTCAACTGATTTATTTAAAGGTGATGTTGTTGATGAAAATATAATGACAATAATATATTCAATAATAAAAGATAAAGATTTATTTTTAGAGTTAAAAGACTACGTTGATGAAGAAAATAGAATCAACCAAATGAAAGCTAAAAATGTTCAAGAACAACAATGCTATGAAGTTTTAAAACAAAGTGCAAATTACACAACATTTTTAAAAAGATATATTACTCTTTCAGCTAAACTTGATGAATTTGCAGATGTAGAAAAAGAGTTAAAAGATTCTTTGAAAGAAGATTATGCTGATAGAGAAGAAATGTTGAATCAAACTTATTCAAGAGCTTTGTATAAAGCTCCATTGAGAAAATTGGAAAGAAGTATATATGAAAAAGAAGAGCAATTGAGAAAGATAGGTCTACAAAGAAAAGAACTAGAAACAGCGGAACAAAAGTTAAGAGCTGCTGGATTTGGAGACGTACTTGATGCTTTTCAGTCTAAAATTGCTTCTGCCGATAGTGTATATGAAAAATTTGCGATATATCTTAAGTCAAAATCAAATTCAGATACTTTTGACATAGAAAGATTTTTAAAATCATTTGAAGAAAGAATATTTATGAATGAAAGACAAATAGGTATTTCAGAACGTAAACTAGAGGCATCGTTAGTAACAAAGTATCCGCTTGCTAGAAGATTGATTACGGAGTACCATGATGATACAAAAAAAATAGTGGATTTGTTTAGCTCAGACGATGACATGACAAAAATGGTAGCATTTTATGTCTTAGATTTATTGTGTACTTCAAAGAAATTTGATATTGACGAACTAAATGATAGCTTCCCTTATTCAAAAGAACTTCAAGAAATTACAACTAAGATGGAAGAAAGTTTATCAAACGACATTGATAGAATTCAAGAAGAAGCCAAAAAAGTTGAAATTGATGCTGATCGCGCAATGAAAGTTTCATAAATTTTACTTACTAAATATTTTTTTAAATGTTATAATTATCATTGAGGTTAGATAAAATGAAAAGAGCAAATAAATATATTGATAAAGAGATATCAATATTAGAACTTGATGATGAGATTAATAAAATACTCGTTGAAAATCAAATAAAAACCGTAAATGATTTATGGATAAAAACAAAAAAAGATTTAAAAAGTTATGGTTTGACTGATAAAGACATAAAGTATATTTCAATAAAATTACAATTACTAGGCTTAGATTTAAATAAGAAAATGTACTAATTTGTGTGTACTTTCTTATTTTTTTTTGCTATACTATCTATAGTAGGCAAGTGTGGTTGGAGGAAATATTATGGAAGAAAAAATTACAAAAGAAAAATTATTTGGTAAGAGTGATGCATTGAACGCTTATGTTACTGATGCCCTTTCCATATATTCTGGACTTAGAAAAACAGAGTTGACTGGTGTTGATGGTTTTAAATATGCAGTCAGAAGGAAAACTGATAATACTCAAATAGATGGTAAGGATTTTTCAAATTTCTTTAATCAAATTCTTGTTGTTGATTACTTAGAAAAACATCATATCAATATTTTTTCTTTATCCGAAGATGAAAAAAGAAGTTTACAAGCAGAGATAAGTAAAGCAATATTTGATTCAATAATCAGTGAAGATAGAAAACAAATTGTTGTTAAAAGTGATGGAGTTAGTAAAGACAATATTGACTATGAATTTGTATTGAATACTTTTAATTATGATGAAATTGTTGCTTTAGCAAAGTTTTATGATTTAGCTAAAAAAGCTAATGTTCCTTATTTTATAGCAATTAATTCGGATTTCCATGTTAGTTTTAATGATACTATTACAATTGGATGTTCAAAAGAAAATTTAGATCAAACTTTAGCTGTCTTAAATGAATTTGTTGAAAAAAATTCTGATCTTTTATTAGCACCAATGAGATTTGTAAAGTCTGTTGAAAATTTAGTTGGGTTTAGAAAAGTATCTCATGAAAATATTGATGTTTATACTGAAGTTTATAATTCACTTATCAAAGCAATTGATGATACTTTAGCTGTATATGGTCAAGTTCCAGAAAATGATTTAGATCGTTATAAAAAGTTAGATGCTTTTTCACTTAATGATGCTAAGACTATGTTAATTGAAAATTTAAAACATAATTTAGAAAATTCTAGATTAGATTTAGAAAATTATGGAAGTCTAAAGAAAAGTGAACCAATAGTTCAAATGGATGAAACAGTTATAAAAGTACCACAACCAACTATTGCTTTTGAAGAAACAAAAGATATCAATCCAGTAGAACCAATAATAGAAGAACCAAAGGTTGAAACTCCTGTTGTTAATGGTGGGAATAGTTCCTCTGATATTGAATCGACAGATAAAGCCATTGATGACTTCTTGAATTCTATAATCTCTGGTGAAGGAACTGAAAAATCAGAAAATGCATCTTTTGAAGATGGTAATTCTTCAATAACTTCTCAAGATCAAGCACCTGAAAGTGAAACTAGTAGTTTAACAAACGAAGAACTAGATGCTATTTTAGATAATGCAGCTGAAACTGAACTACATAAGCGTGATTTTGCTGAGAAAGCTAAAAAGTACCAATCAATTATAAGTGAAAGCGAGTTTTTAAATACTAAATTAATGTATAATGGTGAGCAAATAACTTTACTTGATTATCTTGATAAAATTGATGTATTAGATAAAATTCCAGTTGATTCAACTGTAACTACTGAAAATGGTAAAAAAAGTGGAGAAGAGTTTATTAGAGAATGTGTAATTCCTTATGCATTAAATAAAACTGATAATGATTTAGATTCAATAATGACTGCTTATGGAGCTAAAATTGTTAAAGAAAAAAATGGCATTCTTTCTAGATTATTTAAGTAGTTGATTAGCAAACGCGAAAAAATACTTTCTACATATTAAATAGTAGGAGGTATTTTTTATGGAAGAATTTATTGAATTCTTAATCAACAATGGTTTGCAATTATTATATTTATTGTTAACAACATTTGTTTCTTATCTAACTATAAAAATTAAAAATTTATATAATAAATATGTAACCGATGAAATGAAAAAGAGCATTACCGAGATTTGTGTGAATGCTTGTGAACAACTATATACTGGCAATGACTCTGAAGAAAAATATAATTTAGCATTTAACAATATTAAAACTATGCTTAAAAGTAAAAATATAAAAATGGATGATATGGAAATAAAATTAATGATTGAATCGTTCTGTCATAACTTTAGAAAGGATGAAAGTCATGAAAAGTAAAAGGACTAGACAAATAATGTTTTTTCAACTTGGCTATTATGATGGAAAATTTGATGGCATTTGGGGTAAAAAAAGTAAAAAAGCTACATTAGAATTTCAAAAAGATAATGGATTAAAAGAAGACTCAATTTATGGTCCTAAAACGGATAGAAAGCTTGGACAAGTTTATAAAAAATTTATGACTGGTAATGCAACTGAAGAAGACTTTATTAAAACTGATTATTTTAAGGTTGATGAAATAGCTTGTAATGATCGATGTGGCTATAAAACAATAAAAAAGCAACTTCTTTATAATATTTATGCTTTAAGATATCATTTTAATCAACCAATATATATTTCTAGTGGCTGCCGCTGCGAAAAACACAATAAAAGAGTTGGTGGAGTTAAAACTAGTCGTCATTTCAATAAAGAAAATGGAACTAAAGCAATAGACTTTTATAACAATAAAACTAAAAGTTTATCATATAGAAAAAAAGTAATAGATTTTTGGATAAATTATATGCCGAATAGCCGTTATGGATATTGTAATAATTATAGCAATTTAAATGGTGTTAAAAATAAGAAAAAAGTTTCAACAATGGGTAATTCAGTTCATATTGATATTAAATAAAATTAACAATTACTTTAGTATTATGTTATAATGTTAGTGCTTATGAAGGAAGGTAGTTTTGGTGAGAGTACAATTAGTAGAAAAATTAGATTATGAAAGATTAGAAGAAAGAATAGATAAATATATAGAAGATGCAATAAATAGTAATAGACAATTAACGAGAAGTTTAGATCAATTATTAACTGCAGGTTTAAGTGAAGATTCCTTAAATGAGATGACATTTAATATTGTTAAAACATCAGAAGAGGATACGTATATTAGCCGTAAAATTAGCAAGTTTATAAAAGAATTATTGCATGCATTTAGAAACTCAAGAGAAAATTTAAGTGAAAAAGTTGCAAGTTTGAAAAAACAAATTGAAGTATATAATTCAAGACTTATATCATTAAAAGGTTCATTTATAAAAGATATAAAAGGACTAGAATTGGAACAAAGTACTAATATTGGTTTATCATTATATAAGTTTCAAATGGATGCTAAAAGTATTGAGGATGTAACCGAAGAATTTAGTGCAAATGGAATAGAGACTAATACAAAAATCATTGAACATATTTTAAAAGATGGTGATAAATCACTTGTATTCCCTGATAGTTATGTTTTTGAAGCAGTAAAAGTCTCTAATTTAGTAAAATATGTTTTACAAAAAGAAAAAATTGGTATTGTTTCTTCAAATGATATATTAGGAGATTTTTATATTCCAAATTTTCATGATAAAGATGGAAATGTTTTAACTAATAATGATGAGTTAAGACAAAACTATGTTGATCATTTGGAGGATTTAAATAATAGATTTATCTATTTCTCTTCAAATGGAATTTCTGAGGAGGATGCAAGAAATATCCTTCCATGTGGTAGTTTAACCAATCTTGTTTTTAGTGTTGATGCTATGAAATTAAAAGATTTAATTATTAAACTTGTTAAAACAGAATATGCTAGCATTCCAGAATTATATGTATTTGGAAAACGATTATATGAGATAGCTAAAGAAAAAGTTCCATTTATTATTGCGGAAATAGATGATTTTGTTCCTACATTAGATGAAGGTTTTGATTTCATGGATGAAGCAGTTGGGCAATTAGAAGGCAAAGAAAAAACTGAAGAAAGTGTTGTAGATATTAGACCTTCAACTAAGAATATAGATGATACAATTTTAATATCTTCTATTATGAATAGATATAAATGTAGTTATCAAAAAGCAAAAGGAATATACAATCAATTAGTAGAAACTATTCCGGGCTTCAGAAAGAAACTTATGAAAGCGATTGCTTCATCAAGTGATGACCTTGAAACTGTAATGTTTGATGTTAATGCAAACATATCTCTTAACGCTTTGGATAAATTAAATGCATATGCAGATATATTACCATGTGACATTTCATCAAGCGATTTAACCTCTTTTATAACGCCTTTAAGTATAAAATGTGGAAACCGTTTATCCGAAGAATATAATGAAGCCTTTAGACGTAACATTGAATTATGCAATACGTTTGAACAAAAATATGGTGTTCGTAAAGAGGATTTAGTGTATTTTGTTGCAAATGGTAACAAGATAAATACTTTGATACGTTTTAATGGAAAAAGTTTAAGAGATTTTGTTTTAGCTGCTGAAAAAAGAGATTTTGATTCAGAATTAAAGGTACTTGCTAAAAATATATGTTATGAATTAAATAGATTAGAAGGCGCAGTTTTATATTCTGCAACTCTTGAAAATCAATCAGGTAGTTTAAAACAAGTTGAAAACGAAGATCCTCAAAGACTTTTAGAATTAAAAATAGAAGAATTATAGGGTGAATAAATGTCTAAAGATAGTAGTAATAATTTTAAATTAAATGTTAAAAATACTTGGAAATATATAAAGCAAGCAAAATGGAATCTTTTTGGATATGGATTAGTAAGTGTTTTTGAAGCAATTATAAGTGCCATATTACCTCTTTTATCGGCAAAAGTAATTTTAAATATAACTAATGGAGCAATTAATCAAATATTATATGCTTCATTAGCTGTGTTTTGTATTGAACTGATATTATATGTAGCATACTTTTTTAAAGGCTTCTTTTATCAAAAAATATATCAAAAGACTCTGATCGGAATTCAAAAATCAATTGCAAGAGAAATACTTAATTTGGAAGTTCAAGAAATAGATAAAAACACGTCTGGTTTGTTTATCGATCGCCTTAATGATGATACAACGGATATCGCTGGTTTATTTATGGAATATACTTATTGGTTATCATATATTTTGACTAATGTAGGTGTATTAGTTACTTTATTTATTCTTAATAAATATATGTTTGTATATGGCCTTATTACAGCAACTGTTGTATATTTGATTGATAGAAAGCGTTTATCTAAACAATATGAAGTTCAAAAGAAACTAAAAGTAATAAAAGAAAGCAAAACTGGATTTACAAGTGAACTTGTAAGGGGAATAAGAGATGTAAAAGTGCTAAATGCAAACGATATGATCTTAAAGCAAACAACAAAAAAGATAGAAGATGTTACAAAAGAACAAATTCATATAATGAATATAAGAAATCTTTATGGTTATATTGAAAGCAATATAAGAACCATTTTTGATTTAGGATTTATTTTTTTAGGATGTTTTTTATATAGTAAGAATATGCTTCAAATTGCTACGTTTGTGATTCTATATAATTATCAATCCAAAGTAAAAAATTTATTTAATGGTATAGCTCAAATCACAGAATATAATAGAAAATTTAATGTTGCAGCTACTAGAGTTTTTGAAGTAATTGGCGATGAAAAGTTTAAAAAAGAAAAATTTGGTGATATTGAAATTAAAAGATTAAATGGTGACATTAAATTTGATAATGTTACATTTAGCTACGATAAAACTAAAGTTCTTAAAAATATGAGCTTTGAAGTAAAACCAAATGAAAGAGTTGCTTTTGTTGGAAAAAGTGGTGCAGGAAAAACTACTATATTTAATTTGATAACAAAATTATATACTCCTGAAGATGGTCATATAATATTAGATGGAAATAATATAGAAAATTTAACTTGTTCAACTATTAGAAATAATATGTCGATTATAACTCAAAATCCTTATATTTTTAATTTCTCAATTAAGGATAATCTATTGTTAGCAAAAGAAGATGCAAGCATGAAGGACATTAGGAAAGCTTGTAAGCTTGCTTGTATTGATGATTATATCATGTCTTTACCTGAAAAGTATGAAACCAAAGTTGGAGAAAATGGTGTTATATTAAGCGGTGGACAAAAACAAAGAATCGCGATTGCTAGAGCTTTATTAATGAAAACCGAAATAATTTTATTTGATGAAGCAACAAGTGCATTAGATAATGAAACTCAAAGTCAAATTCAAGAAGCAATAAATAATTTAAAGGGTGAATATACTATTTTAATTGTAGCTCATAGACTTTCAACCGTCATAGATTCCGATAGAATATTTGTTGTCTCTGATGGGAAAATTATAGATAATGGTACACATAAAGAACTATTAAAGAGATGTGATATTTATAAAAATCTTTATAATAAAGATTTGTCTAGAATCGATTAAGACTGATTATTCAGTCTTTTTTTGTTTTATGATATAATGTTTAAGATTTAGTTAATGCTATAGGAGTGATTAGTAATATGAAAATGATAGTTTTTGATTTAGATGGTACTTTATTAACAAGTAATAAAACTATAAGTGAAAGAAGTAGAACTTATTTAAAAAATTTGAAAAATAACGGGTATGTACTTGTTATAGCAACTGGAAGAATGTATGAATCTATGAAGGATGTTGTTAAAAATTTTGATTTTGTTGATTATATTATTACTGATGCTGGTGCAACTTGTTATAGTGGTGAAGATTCTAAAATTATTTTTTCAAATCCAATAGAGGTTGAAACTGCTAAGAAACTAGAACAGTATTATTCTGATAAATGTGATTATATAGATATTTGTACCAAAGAAAAAGTTTATCAGTATACAAAAAATAGGAATAAATCTTCAGATTATTATATAGAAGTAGAATCTGATTGGAATTCTATTTTTGAAAAATGTAGTGATATAAGTCATATTTCAATAACGATGAAAGCAAATGAATATGTTAAAGATGTTTATGATAAGTTAAATAAACAATTTTTAGATTTAAATATCTTTATAATGCAAGATTCTTATTCTAATGAACAATGGATTGAAATTTCTAAAAAGAGTATTTCTAAGTATGATGCAATTTCTAAATTGGCTGAAATATTAAATATTGCTAATGAAGATATTATTGCTTTTGGTGATGGATTAAATGATTTAGATATGATAATGAATTGTGGTATTGGAGTTGCTTTAAAAAATGCTTTACCTGAGGTAAAAAATTTAGCTGATTATGTTACAGAATATGACCATGATAATGATGGTGTAATTGAATTTTTAAAAGAATATTTAAATAATGAATAGATATATTAATAAATAATATTTTGCTTAATTATAGTTAAAATATTTATGCTATAATAAATTTAATTTATTTTTTTGAAGGAGTAAATATATGGAGTTAGTTAAAATTTTAAAACATAAGAAAATAAAAGTAGGTGAGGATGTTAAACACATTTTGAAGGTGGAAAAAATTGCCTATGCTGACGTTAATGATAATTGTGTTACAATGGAAGATATTGATAATAAACCAGTGAAACAATTGTCTAATAGCTTAAAAGAATTAGAAAATGAGGATTATGTATATCAAACGATTAATATTAAACTATTAAATATGACTCAAGATTATGTAAGTGAAGATGAAACTTTAAAACAAGCTGAAGAAACTTATTTAGATATGTTTTATGAAGTAACAGTTATGAATGATAGTATAATTGTTATAAAAGAAACTGATGATGAAAAAATAAAAGAGGAATTTGATCATTTTCCGGTTCCAAGTTTAGCAGCTGAGTTAAATTCTATTTTAAATAATTCTGAATCATCAGATCATATTTTTTTAGATTCCTCTATTGTAAGTCGATTGATAAGTAAACCAGCTGATGTAAAAAAAGTTGATAATAATAGAATTAGAACTAGCGAAATAAAGAACATGTATACTAAATTAAGAAAAATTGTTTTTGGACAAGACGAAGAATTAAAACATTTACTTGCCAATATTATGAAAAATTTGTCTCTTTCATATTCTTCTTTAGATTCAAAAGTTGTTAGTACATTAAAAAGCAACATTTTACTTGTTGGACCAACAGGAACAGGTAAAACTTTTATAGTTGAAAGTATTGCGAAAATTTTAAACAATCCTTACATAATAGTTGATGCTAAAAGATATACTTCAAATGGTTTCAGTGGAGAAAATGTTGAATCAATTTTAGTGGATCTATATCATATTTGTGGTGATGATATGGATAAAGTTAATCACGCGATTGTTTTTATAGATGAATTTGATAAGATATGTGAAGCTAAAGATGGAGTTAGCTATGTTAACACTACAGATGTTCAAGAAATTCTTTTAAAAATGTTAGATGGTGCTGAGATAATCAAGAGCATTCCTAAAAATATGGGATTAAATGAAGAGAACCTTGTTTTTGATACTTCACGAATGACCTTTGTTCTTTCTGGGGCGTTCAGTAAATTGTTTGATGTAGGAAAACAAATAAATGAAGAAAATCTAGAACAATATGGAATGATACATGAACTAGTTGGAAGAATTGGATCAAGGGTTATTTTAAATAATCCTAGTAAAGAAAATCTTAAGGATTCTTTATTAAATGGTGAATATAGTTATTTACAATTATTTAATAAGTATTTGGAAATGCTAGGTGTAGAATATGAAATCAGTGATGACTTTATAGATGAAATTGTTGATAAAGCATATAATATGAATCTTGGATATCGTGGTTTAGAGGTAGCAATAAGTAATTTTCTAGATGACTATCTATTTGATATATTTGGAGGAGATATTAAAAAACTTGAGTATAAAAAGCCTGAGTAGTTAAGTAATTAATATTGAAATAATTTTAACTTAAATGGTTTATTATTATTTTTGTATATAAAATGATAAAATACAAATAATTTAAAAGGGAGGTATTAAGTTTAAATTAGTTTCTAAGTATTAACTATAGGTGCAACAAGAACAGGTATAATGTAATTGAAAAAATGAATCATTTTCCGAAAATCATATAGAATATTTTGTATCTTATTATATATAATAAAAAATATTTCTAAATAATATAGGATTTAAATTATTTGTGATATAATATGTCTAACTTTATAGGAGGACCTTATGACAATAGACTTCAATGAACAAGAAATTTTAGAAATTGAACAATTTACTGGTTTACCTTTAATTGGTTATATTAATCCCCAAGGTAAAATTATAAATTATAGTACTTTAATTGGAGAATATGGACATGGTAATTGGAGAAATCCAGTAACTCCTATTTTTTTAAGTTTTGTAAGCTTTGTTATTAAAAATCAAAGAATGCCACAATTAAAATTTGAAGGCTATGAAGAATTATTAGAAATGAATAAATATGAAGGCTTTGATGATATCGTAAAAAGAGGGGTAGATTATTATTATGATTTTAATAAGACATCTTATCAAACTTTTTTAGATGAGTTACAACGCTGTTTTGAAGAAGAAACTAATAATGCCAAACTTTATAGTTTTAGTCAAAGAGATAGTTTTGAAATATTAAAAACCGATATGGTGCGTTTTTTTCATAAGCTTTATTCTAATAATGATTTTTTTGGTTCGCTTGGAAGAATTATTTATGCTGATAATAGTGAATTTATTGCTAAAAAATATAATATTGAAGATTATGATAGAAAAATGAAAGTTTATTATCAGTATTTAATAGTCAATTTAATATCTTATATGAAAGATTTTTGTGTTCAGTATTTAGGATATGATTCTATTGAAAGAGCAATACCATATGCCGATTTAAATATACTTAATAACATTTATGATAGTTCTAATGGCTACACATTTTCCAACAATCCTAGAACTATTGTAACTTCTTGTACTAATATTAATGAGCGTTTCTATAATTGGTTGCTTATGGATTGGCATATACAAAGAATTCCGAGGTATTTTTGGAATGAAAAAGAAAAAAGATTTGAATTAGAGCAACCAGATTATATTTTTCATAAAACTGATAAAGAAGAAATATTAGGAAAAGAAATTGAAGCAATAAGAAATCAAGTACCTAAAACTAAAAGGAAAGCTTATTTCAGATAAAAATAAAGGAGGTATTTATGTTTAAATTAGTCTCTAAGTATCAACCAAATGGTGATCAGCCTGAAGCTATTAAAGAACTTGTAGATGGTGTAAATGCTGGTGTGCGTGA
>CAKOPW010000014.1 GCA_934101115.1 uncultured Bacilli bacterium
TTTGCAACACTTTTCCAATGTTCACGATTATGATATTCAGCATCAAACGTATCTACAGCATTAGCTAAAAGAAACATTTTGACTGGTCTATTAAGTTCATCCATATATCTTGCAAATGTTCGTGCAAAATCCATAACACATAAATCTTCACATACACCAGTAAAAATAACTTCTTTTAAACTTTTCATTCTTTTTAAATCTTCAAGCAATTTTGGATTTAACATTCCGTTAATTGAATTTTTTCGATAAACTAATGTATTAACATATCTTAAATATTCATTAAAATCACTTATAAACTCAGCCTCCTTTGTACCAGCTTTACAATGAGGCGGATAATTTATAAATTCAGAAGCATTTGCTGAATGCGCTTCTCCAATAAAAGTGATTAATTCACCATCCTTCCTAACATCATCCATAATTTCCTTTTGAGCTGGCACAAGTAAGTTATATTTTTTATTAGACATTGGTCCAATATTTACAAACCCTTCTACCATATCGATGTTAAAAACACATCTTACAAAATCTTCTAAGTTTTTCTTTTCCATAAAATCCTCTTTCTAACATTTTGTTAATAACAAAAATTAAAATTTATCAAGAGAGTTTTCTCTCCTGTTATTAACATAATATTAAAAACAATTTCATTTGTCAACCTCTTTTTAACAATTTGTAAAAAAGATTGCAAAAAAAAAACATATCACTTATGATATGTCTCATTATTAAGTATTTTAAATGATCTGTATAACTGTTCTAAAAGGATAGCTCTAAACATTCCATGTGGAAAAGTATTCCTTCCAAATGATAACTTATAGTTACTCATCTTCTTTATTCTTTCATCAATTCCATCGGATCCGCCAATTATGAAAACTAAATTAGAATTATTTATAAACCACTCATTAATTTTGTTAGAAAGCTCAACACTGCTTAAATTTTTACCATCTATTTCACAAGTAATAATGTAATCAGTTGGCTTTAAATTTTTTAAAATTAAATTCCCTTCAGCTTCCATATTGGAGTCTTTTAGCTCAATTATTTCTAATTTATGATATTTATTTATTCTTTTATAATAATCTTTTATCATTAAAAATAAATATTCTTCCTTTATTTTACCTACACATATTACCTTAATCATAACTTTATTAGATCCGTTCTTTCTCTTTGTTTAGCTATTATTATATTGTCAAACTCAATGCCATTTTCTTTTAATTCACTCTTTACGGTTTTCATAGCAAGCTCTGGAGAGTTGTTTTCATGTGAAAGGTGGGCAAGAGCAATTTCTTTAGTTTTAGGTCCAATAAATTTACTTAGATAAAAACCACATTGATTATTTGATAAGTGGCCTTCATCACCTCTAATACGTTTTTTTAACCATGGTGGATATGGTCCATGCATAAGCATTTCTACATCATGGTTGCTTTCAAATACATATAAATCATGATTGCTTAGTTTATCAAAAAGCTTATGATTTATGTAGCCCGTATCGGTTACATAAACAAAACTTTTATCTCCTTCTTTAAAAATATATCCACGTGAACCTGGAGCATCATGGCTTGTCCTAAAAGGTTCAACCTTAAAATCACCAAAATCCATTTCTTCTGAATCAAAACATAAATTTGGATAATCCTCTAAAAAAGGAAGTTCAACCATCATTTTTTCATCAACAAAAACAAATGGAGTATTTTTCTTAAAGAATACTTTCATTGCACCTGTATGGTCGGTATGAGTATGGGTTATAAAAACATAATCAATATCTTTTGTTTCAACACCCAACTCACCCAATTTAGTTGCAATATATTTATTATTCATACCTATATCTATTAAGATATTCTTATTTCCTATTTTCAAATATGTGGAATTTCCTTCGCTTCCACTTGCTAAAACTGAAACTAACATTTGAATATAGATGCACAAGGATCTAGTGCAACTCCTCCTTGATATGGTCTACCTTTATAAACACCTAGATGTAAGTGAGTTCCTGTTGAGAAACCACTTGATCCCATTAAACCAATTTTTTGTTCTCTTTTAACCGTCTGACCTTCTTTAACTAAGATAGCAGCTAAATGCATATATTGAGTTACATAACCATTACCATGATCAATGTAAATGGATAAACCTTCATTTAAACTAGAATTGTAATTTACTTTATAAACTGTTCCATCTTGAACAGCATATATTGGAGAACGATATCCACATCCCGAAATATCTATTCCTTGATGTTGTTTACCCCAACGATACTTAAATCGAGAAGTAATTACAAATGGAGATATTGTTGGCCAACTCCAATCACTGTTACCTTGAGGAGAATGATAGAATTCATTTCCACTGCTTGCCGATTTCTTAATTCCTCTTGTTATAACTTCATTAACTGGATCCTTTATAGTTTCTGTTTTACTGATAACTAATGAATTTATTTCACCATTAACATACTTTATATCTTGAGTAATTCTCTTAACACCATTTTGTCCTTGAGTCGTTACTTGTTTATAGTCAGTATATTTATCTTTATCATCAATATATGTTGTTTTATATTGTACTTCAATATCTTTAACTTCAGTCTTTTTATAAACTACACTTACAAGTGGAGAAATAAGTCCTACATTTACTTTTTCACCTGCTGCAAGTAATACATTTGACTTAGTGTATTGAGGATTAGCAATCATCAATTCCTCAATATTTAAGTTATTAGCATCAGCTATAGCATCCAAGTTTTCTCCAACTTTTGTTATATATGTTTTTTGTTCATCCAAAGTTCCATATAACAAATATTTAGAAAGTTCTCCAGAATCTTTAAATATAATATTATTTGTTGATACAAGACCTTTTCTTATAGTAATAGTTTCTTCAAAATATACTGAATTGATAATTGATCCAGTATCAGTAATTTTTTCTTGAGTATTTTTGTTATAATCATCAAGATCTTTAGATCCAATAAAAGCAGCAGCTGTTTTATATAAAGCTTCTTTCATAATATCTTTACTCATCATACTTATTTCAATTGGTTCACCAGGTTCAATTACTTGATCATCATTAATGATTTTCTTTTCAGTATAAACAATTTTAGCAATATAACCTTCTATCATAAAAGGCTCTTTATCTTTAATACTATTATAAACGTCTTCTTCTTTTAATATATCATCATTATATGTATATATTTTTTTGATATCTAAACCATCTGGTGGATATACTTTATCAACACCATATTGTTTTCTTAAAGCTTCTTGTTCCGTATCAATCATATTTAAGAAAGTTTCTTTTGATTTAATTAAACCAATTTTATCACCATTTAAATATACTTGATAAACTTCTTGTGGTTCTGAAGCAAAATCAACATTAGTTCCACAAAAGAATAATAAACCACTTACCAATATTGTTAATATAAACCCCAATATCTTTCCTTTCATTAAACCACCTATGTTTCTTCTACATTTTTAACGTAATTTCTAAAATTACTTATATTCTTTTCAAATAACAATTCAATTGTTCCCGTTGCACCATTACGATGCTTACCGATTATAAGTTCTGAAATAGAAACTCCATCTGGATTATCTACTTGTTTAGTGTAATAATCATCTCTATAAAGGAATGAAACTATATCAGCATCTTGTTCAATTGAACCTGATTCTCTTAAGTCTGACATAATTGGACGTTTGTTTTCTCTTCCTTCAACGTTACGTGAAAGTTGGGCAAGAGCAATAACTGGAACTCCTAATTCCATTGCCATTGTTTTAAGGCTACGAGATATATCAGAAACCTCTTGTTGACGATTATTACCATAACCAGGCCCTCCACTTATAAGTTGTAGGTAATCGATTACAATTAATCCTAAATTTCCAGCACTTGCAAGACGTCTACATTTAGCACGTATCTCACCTATTGTAATACCTGGAGTATCTTCAATAAATATTGGTGCATCTCCAAGTTCACTTGTTGCTTCATTTATTTTTTTCCAGTCATCATGACTTAATTTACCAGTTTTAAGTTTATTACCTTCAACTGAACTAGCTGCCGAAAGCATACGGAACATTAATTGTTCAGCACCCATTTCTAGGTTGAATATAGCAACAGCTTTATTAGTTGCTAAAGCAGCATTTACAGCTATATTCAAAGCAAAAGCTGTTTTACCCATAGCAGGACGAGCTGCAATAATTATAAGTTCGTTTGGATGAAGACCACTAGTTAACTTATCAAAATCATAAAATCCTGTTGGAACACCAGTAACATCAGAATCATTTTTGGATAAAGTTTCAAGTTGACTTATAGCGGATTTTAAAACTTCACGACTTGTTCTAAATTCTCCAGCTTTTCTCGCTTTAGTAACTGTAAATAGTTTTTTTTCAGCACTTTCAATTAAATCATTAGTGTCTTGATCTTCAACTCTAGCATTCTTTTCAATATCCTCACATACTGTAATAAGTTTTCTTCTTAGAGCCTTTTCCCTAACTATTTTTATATATGAATCAATATTAGATGCTGACACAACTGAATCAATAACGTCACTTAAATATTCAACACCACCAACTGAATTAATTGGTGTATTTTTTTCTATCTCATTTTTAAGAATCGTTGAATCAATTTTCTCATTTCTTTTTTTTAATTCTGATAAAGCATCATATATAACTGAATTACGCTTATCATAAAACATATCACTAGAGAGTTCATCACAGACTTTTTCTAAAGCAGATGAAGACATGTATGCACATCCAAGAACACACATCTCTGCTTCTAAATTTTTAGGTTCTTCTTTTATATCAGCCATAAATCCTCCTAGTTAACTGAAACATTTACGTAAGCAATAACCTTTTTATGTAAATTTATCTTTACTTTATGTACTCCAAGAGTATCAATTATATGGTCACATTCAATTAACTTTTTATCAATATCATATCCTTTATTCTTAAGCTCTTGAGCAATTTGTTTATTGGAAATAGAACCAAACATTCTACCATCTTTACCAGTTTTAGCTGTAAATGAAATAGTAACATTTTTAAGCTCTTCACTTAATTTTTGACATTCTTTAATGCGTGCTTCTTCCTCTTTTTCTCTTTCTTCTAAAGTTCTATCTAATTTCTTTTTATTTCCTTCATTACAAGGAACAGCAAGACCCAATTTTATTAAATAATTTTGAGCATAACCATCACTTACGTTGATTATTTCATCTTTTTTCCCTTGTTTCTTTACATCTTTAAGTAATATAACTTTCATACTATCACTTCCATCTTCAAATATTATATCAAATTATTATGAATTTTTCATTAATATTCCTTTTTATAGAATCTCAAATGATATTCAATATCTTTATAATCAAAATCACTTTGATACAAATACTCCAATTTATCCATCTTTTGTTTATAGTAGTTTGCCATTGTTTTACTATGAACTTTTATAGAAATTGAATGTAAAAATATATATGCTTTATTAACACGTTTAGATCCAACTTTTATATATTCCAAAAATGCACTTCGAGCACCAAAATTATCCTTCATTTTAAAAAGTGCTTTTCCTTTATAATATAACATTTCAGGCATCGCTGTTATAGAATATGCATAGCTTGCATACATATAGGCAGAAATATATTTTCCATTTTTTATTTCTTCAGAAATTCTCCAAATAGCATCATCATATATTTCTCTTTGATAATCGTTTAATAACATATATTTTTGTTCATTTTTTATCTCATTTTCTATTAATCTTTTTTCCATTTTTCCTGGAATACTTAAGTTATTCAAAATGTCATATACTTGAAAATGATATCCAAGTTTAGCCAGTTTAAACAAAATTGGATATAACTCTTTAGTTGCATTCCTTTTTCAATAAGGGAATATATACAGCTAAAAACTTCATCATAACGTTTTTGAGATAAAAGTTCATTAATTTGATCCATAAAATCACCTCTAATGTGCCAGTTATTATACCACAACCGAACTTAAAAAAAAATCGAATATTAAAAGGAACTAAAGTCAACAATTCCAGTTGCTTATAATTTTTTCTTATATTTTAATATTTATTTGTATTCTCCTACAAATTCATAAACTTTTTTAATGACTCATATTATAACAAAAAAAAGAAACTTGCGTTTCTCTTATTTAACAAATGGTATTAAAGCCATAAATCTTGCTCTTTTAATTTGTTGAGCAATATGTCTTTGATGTTTAGCACAAGCTCCAGTCATACGTCTAGGCATAATTTTACCTTTTTCATTGATGTATTTTGAAACGATTGCTACATCTTTATAATCAACGCTTTTACCAGCGCACATTTGACAAACTTTTTTCTTTTTTCTAAAAAATTCAGCCATTTTATTCATTCCTTTCTAAAATGGTAAATCGTCATCGCTTAAAACTACTTCTGAACCAAAATCTTTAAAAGGATCTTCTTCAAGGTTAGCAGGAGTACTTGATGATTCACCAGCATTATTCATATTATAATTTACGGAATTATCAGCACTAGCTCCTTTTGAACTTAAGAATCTAACATTGTCTGCTACAACTTCTGTAACGTATCTCTTTGTACCATCTTGAGCATCATAGCTTCTAGAAGTAATTCTTCCAATAACAGCTACCATACTACCTTTAGAACAATATTTACATACGTTTTCAGCTTGGTTTCTCCATACAACAATATTAATAAAGTCTGTATGAGGTTCTCCATTTGCACTTGGTCTTCCATCAACAGCTAAACTAAATGTTGTTGTGGAAATTCCTGTACCAGTTGTTCTAAGTTCTGGATCTCTTGTTAATCTTCCAACTAAGCATACATTATTCATATATCTTACTCCTCGTCTAATCTGATAATCATATGTCTAAGAACGTTTTCATTAATTCTAGCCTTACGATCTAATTCAGAAACAATTTCATTTGTTGCATTAAAATCAACTACAAAGTAAAAACCAGTAATTTCTTTATTGATTGAGTAAGCAAGTTTTTTATTACCTAAATCTTTAGAATCAGTAATTTCACCTTTCATAGATGTGATAACTGATTTTAAATCTTCAGCAATTTTCTTAGCTGCGTCTTCTTCAACAGTAGTTTTTACTATGAACATCATTTCATATTTGTTCATACTACACCTCCTTATGGTCTATTTGGCTTCAATTAAGAAGCAAGGAGCCTTCAAGCTCACGAGTATTATAGCAAAATCACTTTCTTTTGTAAACAATATATGAAAAAAAGATATAATTTATTAAACATTAAATCTAAAATAAACTATATCTCCATCTTGCATTAAATAATCTTTTCCTTCAAGTCTAACTCGACCTGCTTCTTTTACTTTAATTTCACTTCCATAATTTTTAAAATCATCAAAACTCATTACTTCAGCTTTAATAAATCCTCTTTCAAAATCAGTATGAATTAATCCAGCACAGCTTGGTGCTTTCATTCCTTTTTTAAATGTCCATGCACGACATTCATCAGTACCACTTGTAAAGAATGTTGCAAGACCAAGTAAATCATAAGTTGCAAATATTAATTTATCAAGACCACTAGAAGTTATTCCAAGTTCACTCATGAATTCACGTTTTTCTTCATCCTCAAGTGGAGCAAGATCTTCTTCAATCTTAGCACACATTACGATTACTCCAGCATTTTCTTTACCAGCATACTCACGCACTTTCTCAGTATACTCATTTTTTCCAACGGATAAATCCTCTTCATTTACGTTAGCAACATAAATAATTGGTTTTGCTGTAATAAAAGAGAAATTTTTCAACACTTGTTTTTCAGCATCGTCAAATTCAACTCTTCTTAAAGGTATATTTTTTTCTAAAGCCTCCATTGATTTTTTCAAAGTGTTTATTTCCAAAAGCTCATTTTTATCTTTTGTCATACTAGCTTTTTTACCAATTTTATTCAAACGATTGTTAATTATCTCTAAATCAGCAAGTATTAATTCTACATTGATTATTTCAATATCTCTTATTGGATCAACGTTTCCTTCAACATGAGTTATATCTTTATTCTCAAAACATCTAACAACTTCAACTATGGCATCTGTTTCTCTAATATGACTTAAAAATTTATTTCCAAGTCCTTCACCACTAGACGCACCTTTAACAAGACCAGCTATATCAATAAATTCATATGAAGTTGGTACAACACTTTTTGGTTTATAATATTCAACTAAATAATCAAGTCTTGTATCAGGTACAGTAACAACTCCAACATTTGGTTCAATTGTAGCAAAAGGATAATTTGCAGCAAGGGCACCTGCTTTAGTTATTGCATTAAATAAAGTTGATTTTCCAACGTTTGGTAATCCTACTATTCCAGCTTTTAAAGCCATGTTATCACATCCAATTCACAAAGTATTATATCAAGAATAAAGACAAAATAAAAGGATTAAAACTAATCCTTTAATGTAACTTCAACAGTTTTCTCTTTACCATCTCTGATATAAGTTATTTTTACTTTATCACCAACTCTATAACGATATAGATAATATTTCAAATATTTATAATCTTTAATTTTATAATCATCTAATTTGATAATTACATCACCTTTTTTAAGTTTAGCAGCATCAGCTGTAGAACCACTTGATACATCTGTAACAACAGCACCACTTGTAATACTATCACTTATTTTTACACCATTATATTCAGCACCTTCAACTGATGTCATTGTTACACCTAAAACAGGTCTTGTAACTTTTCCATTATTTTCTAAGTATTCAGCAACAGATAAAGCATCTTCAATTGGAATAGCAAATCCCATATTTTCAATAGATGTTCCACTTAATGTAGATGAAGATAATTTACTATTTGTAATTCCGATTACTTCACCATTTGAGTTAGCAAGTGGACCACCTGAATTACCAGAGTTTATTGAAGCATCGATTTGTAATAAATTCATATACCATGAATCTCCACTTTGTCCATAATAACTTTTCTTAGAAGATGAACTCATTTCTACCATACGATTTTTTCCACTAAGAATTCCACGAGTTACTGTGAAAGAATACTCAAGACTTACTGGAGTTCCAATAGCAAATATTGTATCTCCTACTAATACATCCTCACTTTTACCAATTTCAGCAACAGCTATAACTTTGTCTTTTGGAATTTTAACAACTGCAACATCGGCATATTCATCACTTCCAACAAGTTCTCCAGTTACTTCAGTTTCATCAGATAACACAATTGTTATACTTTTAGCTCCATCTACTACATGGTGATTAGTGAATATATAACCATATTTGTCATCAGTTTTATAAACAAAACCACTTCCCCAACCACTTAGTTTGTCTTCACTAGTTCCAACTTCAACAATAACAGATGCATCATATAGTTTAGAAACAGCATCACTTATTCCTTTATCAGTTACAGTAACTTCCTTTTCAGTAACATATTTTACGTTTTTACTAAAAATTTCTTTTAATGGTACATAGTTAACAACTATATCCCCAATTGCAACAAGTACAAGTACAATAATACCTACAATTATTGCTACACTTAATCCTTTTTTTGATTTTTTATCTTCTTCCATAGAAGACCCTCCTATTCCATATCTAAAAGTGATTTATAATTTATTGGAAATCCCATTTTCGCAAGAACTTTATCTATTGATACTACTTTTAACTTTCCAGATAAAGCATCTATTTCATAGGATAACTCAGCCATTAACAGTCTAAAATCATCCTTTGACAATAAATATTTAAAAATAATAATTACAGAAAATAAATCTCCCTTACCATATATATATTCATCATTTATCTTTGGAATATTCAAATTATCATGATAAATATTATCTGGTATAACTTTTTGAGTTCGATGTTCAAAAAGAATATCTTCATGAGCACACAAATTACGATAATTGGATAATATTGGTAAAAACTGCAATAAATTTTCTGGTTCAACGTCATAATACTTAGCTATTTCTCTTTGATCATTTGGTTTTAATATTGTATATAATTCACTAGTGATACCAAATGATAAAACTTTAACTACTACCCATAAAGGAATATAACCATAATTGTTGATGTAATGTTTCGTAGCTTCATGTTGACCACCATTTACTCTAATTTGACGTTTCATCTTTTTTAATAGATCATTTACCTGTTTTACCTTATCAGGCGCTTGATTATAATTTATATTTCTTAAATAATCACTTTCTTTATAACCATATTTTTGAGATAAAACATATGAAAATATACTCTTAGTATTATTTTCAATAATTAAGATATTTTTAAACATTATATTTCTTAATTGTCTATCAAAATAGAATAAAGAATATAATTCTTTAAAAGTAGTTCCTTCTAAAAATAACTTAGGATTATCATTTCTCATAAATAAATGACGATAACCCATTAAGAAGAAATAATTTTCTCTTAATATGATATTTTTAGTATAATCAATATCATCGATTACTAAACCTTTACCTTTTAATATCTCAATTTGTTCATCTAGAGTTTTAAATGTTTTTGCACCCATATTTTTATCCACCTATTATATATTCTATCACATCCAACAAATAAAATATATAACTTAATTATGAATATATTATGAAAAAAAATGCTATGCAGCATTTTTATTTTCATTGATTAAAGTTAACTTTCTTTCCTTTTCGTCTTGTAAAGATATAACATTATCACTTGGGAATTCAACAACTTTACCTTCTTCTTCAAGAGCTTTAATGTTGTTATCAATTGTAGCTATTAGATATTGTTTATACTCTGATAAACGAACAGCAGCATCTCTTAATCTTCTTAAAGTAGCAATTACTTGTCTTCGTTCCTCCGAGGTAGTAATCTCTTGAGTAGAATCAATAATTTTATCCAACAAGCCATTACATTTAATACATAACTTATCAAAAACACTTGAATTTTGTCTAGTAACTAATTTTTCCAAAACTAGATTAATTGAATCAAGTTCAATATTAAACAGGTTAATTTTTTCTGACATAATCCCACTCTCCTATTAAGATTATATCAAACATGTAAATTTACAATTCATTTAATTTCATTGTTTACAATCTATTTTACAATTAATATCCTAAAGTTTTAATCACTTTTTCAACTTCATTCGTTTTATCCTTAGGAGCTTTAATAAGAATATATGAATCACTTATCCAAGATATATAGTAAACATTCTCATCCGTTTTCAACATTAAACTTGTCCAAGTCTTTCCACTAGAAATCCTTTTATCATAGTTTTCACCTATTTCATTAAAGAGATTTTGATATTCATCAATAAATATCCCTTCAACATCATATTTCTTTTTCCCTTTAAGAAAAAATACACTTACTTCATCTTTATATGCATTATATGCTGATACAGCATAGTCATAGTTGCTTAAGACATCTTTTATCGAATAATTCATCTCTGTCATTTTAGATGCAAAAGTATCTCCAGTAATACTGCTTTTACTTCCACAACCAACTAGAAGAAAACTAAATAATAAAATAGCAACAATTTTAATCTTTTTCATAATTATCAACAATCTTTCTATTTATACAATCATATGTATCCACAATAGCTATAAAAGCATGATCATCTATAAGCTTTATTCCTTCTTTTAACTTGAAATAATCATCAGATGATATAACCGATAACAATATCTTACTGCTTTTCTTACTATATCCACCTGTTACATCTAAAGTAGTTAATTTATAATGTAAATCATTAACAATATAATCTCTAACTTCTTTTTCTTTTTGAGTTATAACATAAAACATTTTATAATCATTTATACCAAATTCTGCTTTAGTTATTAAATAACGAATAATTATTATCATTATTAAAGAATATAATCCAACATTTAAACTTATAAATATCACCGTTAATATTACATTAAAAACATCTACAACAAAAGAATAGCTTTTAGAATGTATATTGGTTAATGAAGAAAATATATCTTCAACAATAAATATAACGGATGCTTTATAACCAGCTTTAAATATAAAACTATAACCAATACCAATTAAAAACGATGCAACAAGAATACTTACCATCATTTCTGGAAGTTGTATTGGATAATACTCACTTATAAAACTAGTTAAATATGAAATAATTGGTATTAAAACTGCTGGTAATATATATAATTTAATAGTTTCTTTGTCAACAAAAACTAAAGCAAAAAGCAAAACTATTATATTAAGAATAAACATATTTATATATATGTTTGATGTAAAAATATAGCTAAGTAAACAAGCTAAGCCATCACTTCCAACAGTAATTAATTGATTAGGTAACACAAAATAATTAAGTCCTAAAGAAATAATAATACAACCAGCAATTATATTAAAAATTCTAATAATTTTATCCATAAGTTACCTACTCTTCAAAACGCTTTCAATGATTGGACCAATGTCACCATCTAATATTTTTGCTGGATTATTGGATTCATAACCACTTCGTAAATCTTTTACTAAACTATAAGGTTCTAAAACGTAGTTACGAATTTGACTTCCAAAATCAATTGAACTATTTCCTTTTATAGAATTCAACATTTTATTTTGTTCATCCATCTTAATTTTATATAATTTACTTTTTAAGATTTTCATAGCTGTTTCTTTATTTCTAATTTGACTTCGTTCATTTTGAACAGTTACTACAATACCTGATGGAAAATGAGTTATTCTAACAGCCGAATCAGTTGTATTTACTCCTTGTCCACCATTTCCACTAGAACGATATACATCAACTCTT
This sequence comes from uncultured Bacilli bacterium, assembly GCA_934101115.1. Classification (GTDB taxonomy): domain Bacteria; phylum Bacillota_I; class Bacilli_A; order RF39; family UBA660; genus CAG-582. The sequence continues at coordinate 12,638 of CAKOPW010000014.1, forward strand.
ATATCGTCATCATTGATTTCAATATTGGCATCTTCTATTTCTGGTGTAACATTTACAGCAGCAAATGAAGTATGTCTTCGATGATTAGAATCAAATGGACTTATTCGAACCAATCTATGTACACCAATTTCTCCTTTAAGATAACCATAGGAATATATTTTTTTTACATAAATAGTAACACTTTTAATGCCAGCATCATTAGCATCTTGCTTATCAACTATCTCATAAGGAATATCATTTTTAGAAAAATACATTGTATACATTCTAAGAAGCATGTCTGCCCAATCCTGAGATTCAGTTCCACCAGCTCCAGGATGTATTTCTAAATAGCATTTGTTTTTATCAAATTCACCATTTAATAAAGTATTTAATTCTAAACTTTCAAGTGATGTTGATATTGAATTAATAAGTGAAACTAATTCATTATAAAGTTCCAAATCACTTTCAACTGTAAGCAGTTCCAATGTTTGTTTTGCCTCTTCAACTTGTTTGCTTAAAACGTTATAGTCTTCAACCTCTTTTTTTAAGACCGTTAAGTTAGAGTTAATTTCATTATATTTACTTTGATCTGACCAAATTGAAGAATCATTTAATTTATCTTCCAAAGCTTTTATCTCTTCATATTTCTTATCGACGTCAAAGAGACCTCCCAATGTCATTTAATTTTTTTTCTAAATTTTTTAATTGTTCTTTTAATTCATTAAGATTATCCATGTCTTCCTCCTCCTGAAGAATGTCCACCACCTGATGAACCACTGCTATGTCCACCACCTGATCCTCCAGATGATGAGCTAGTTTTATAACTGCTTGTGTAACTTCTTAAATATCTATCATTCTTCTTTGTATAATTTATCGAATTTTTATCTAAATAATCAAATGCCGTTGTAGCCTTTTTTACCATCTTATTTTTATGTACTTCAATTGAGACAACAATTGCTGATACTGCAATAGCGCCAATAAAAGCAACTAAATAAGGTGGATTATAACCCTTAACGACATTTCCATATTCATCCAATGTATCATTTCGAGAACTGATTGGTTTTCCTTTATCATAATAAGAGTTTAATTCATCAATGAATTTATCTATACCTTCTTTATAATCAACACCATCTTTAAAATATGGATATATATCATCTAAAACATTTTCAAGTCTTTCATAAGTGAAATATAATTGAGCTTCACCAAATGTATAAATATTAAAATATGGATCACTTTCATAAGTATTTCTTAATAATAAAACACCTGAATAATACTCATCATCTAATCCAAAATCATTATAATCATAAAAATCAGCAGCATAATCTTCATTGGTTGAATCTACATAGTATGTTAAATCAACGGATACAAAAACTATGTCAAATCCTGTTTTTTCAATAAATTTATCCATTTTTAATTTTAACGCATCTTTATCAGTAGTAGATAAAATATTTGAATAATCATAAATTTTTTCAGATGCATCAACGTAAGGTGTAGAAAGTGCATGATTTATTCTAGTACTTGAAGCCATATCCCATTTTTTAGATACTCCATAATTATTTGAACTTGTTCTTGTCTTTAAATCTGTTTCATTTGCTGCAAAAGCAAAAGTTGGAATAATCAATAAAAGACATATAATTACCCATAATCTCTTTTTCATTAATTACTACCTCCAAACTTAAAAACAATGTATGAAATAATTAAAATACATATAAAAGTTAAAACAAATAGTAAAATAGACATTACCACTGCTTGCTTTTTATCAAGAGGAATGTTTCCAACAAATTCTCCACTTTCACCATTCATTGCAAAAATATAAAATTTGTCTTTATATTTTACATTTACCATATATACCGGTAGAATAACATATTCACAGTTATCATTATGTGCAGAAATATTACTGCTGGTTACAACTTTTGAAGCATATCCAAGTGCACTTGAAAGCATTTCTTCTTTGGTAGACTTTAATGTTCTTTTCTCCGCATTTTTATAAGCATCTTCTTTAGATACATCAAACTTTTCAGCTAAAAATCCAGAAAGATAAGCATGATTATATGGAACTAAAGAATTATAGTCAAATGGTTCAATTGTGTTCATGATATCATCATCAAATCTAACCGACCCATCTACTGGAACTTTATAAAACTTCATGCTTCCTTCTCTTTCAACTTTAAAGTAATCAGTTTTAGTATAATGTGTATCTCCACTTGTCCAACTATTTACTCTAGTCGCATCTATTTGAATATCTCCTGAAGATGTTACATCAAACAACCAGAAAGGAATATATACACCCATAATTTTTTCAATATTTTTTTCGTTTATAAACTCTTTTGGTATCAAATGTCTTCCTTTTTTCAATCCCTGAAAAGCAGCAATGGCATCTTCTTTTGTCTTTTTAAATGGAATAATCTTACTTGGAGCAAACTTCCCACTTAATCGACTTTTAATGATTGATGTATTTCCACAATATACACAGAAAGTTGCTGCCGTATTTTCATCCGTTATTATTACAGCTCCACAATCAGGACAGTTATAGTTAACATATTCAACACTACTCTCTGAAACATTATTTTCTTCAGAAGTCATGTCTTTTAATTCTTCAGCAGTGAATTCTCCATCACAATATTCACACTTAAAAAGTCCAAGTTTAGGATTAAATTCAATAGGAGCTTGACATCTAGGACATCGATTATCCAAAACTTTCTTTTTTGTTCGTGCCATAAATACACCTCACTTCTATTCTATTTACAAACACAATCAGAACTTAATTCTAATGGTATTTGATATGTTATAACATTATTATTTAAATCCGTAGCATTAATCTTTAAATATAAACTATTCTCTTTAAACTCTTTACAAATTCGAGAATAATTATCAACAACAAAATTTGCACTTTCTAAAAAATCCTCTAACTTAGTTGGAGTTACTTTATCATGTGTTAAAGTAGCAATTTTTTTATCTATATCACCATCATTTTCATATAAAATACATTCTATATCTCGATATATTTGTTCATCGTTTCCACCACAATAAGTTATCTTATTTATAAAAATTGATGATTTTTTATCATTATATGAAACAGTACCAGAAATATTAAAGTCATCACATTTAGTTGATAAAGTTTTAAATTGATAGTTATCATTATGACCTAATAACATAATGAAAAACATAAATACAATTATTAATGACCCAAATATTGCACCTTTTAAGTATTTATAATCTATTTGACGTTTTGGTTTTTTTTCTCCATCTAATAACTCATCTATTCCAATATTAAAATCTTCACTCATTTGTTTTATAAGTGACATATCAGGAAGATTTTTTCCATTTTCCCATTTAGAAACCGCTTGATAAGTAACACCATATTTATCAGCAAATTCTTTTTGAGTTAAATGATTTTCTGTTCTAAGTTTTTTTATAAATTCACCTATTTTATTTTGATCCACAAAATCACATCCATCGTCTATTCAATTATATCATTATATTTAATAATTCTAAATATTTTTTAATATCATAAACTTTATAAAAAAAGGAGATATTATGAAAATAAACGATTTAGTAACTATTGATGAAAACACTTATGTAGTTTTTAGCAGTTGCAAATTTAACAATACGGAATTCTATTACCTCACAAATGGCAAACAAAAAAAATACTGCTTTTTTAATAACCAAAAAGCAGTATTAGTTGAAGATAATATTCTAATTAATAAACTAACACCATTATTTATAGAAAATTTTAAACTACACTTTGATATTATATAATTTATTGAAAATAGTAATATTTTTATTAATTAGCAATAAATTTAACACTTTTTATATAAAAAACAAGCTGCTTCATGAGCATAAATTATACCTATTGCACAAAGATATGAATAGATAATTGTTGATCCAACAAACTTCATTCCACGTTTTTTTAGATCAAAAGATATTTTATCAGAAAGTGCTGATGTAGTTTTTCCAATTTCATTAAAAGTAAGTCCACCAGTAAAACTCGAAAGATAGTTATAAAAACTTCCAAACTCATTTACAATGTTCATATATATTTTAGAATTATTTATACTTGCTTGTATCTTTAAACGATTACGAATAATATCTTTGTTATTTCTTAATTCTTCTTCTTTCTTTTCATCATACTTCACAACTTTATCTATTTCAAAGTTGTCATATGCTTTTAAAAAAGCTTCTCTTTTATTTAAAACACATTCCCATGAAAGACCAGCTTGAAATGATTCAAGAATAAACATCTCATAAAAATATCTTTCATCTTTATTTAAAATACACCATTCATTATCATGATAATCAACATATTTTTGATTTTTTAAATTACACCAAGAACATCTATTCATATTTCCTCCGGTATTTGCATGTAGTCTTTATAACTACCCTCTAATTTTAGCAAATTTAATTTGTTGTTAAGTCCGCCACCAAAACCAACTAAAGAATTATTTTTTCCAATGACACGATGACAAGGAATAATTAAGCAGATTGGATTTCTGTGTAAAGCTCCGCCTACAGCTTGAGCAGACATTTTATTTATTCCACGTTTTTTAGCAATATTTTGGGCGATGTCTCCATAAGTATAAAGTTCTCCAAAAGGAATGTCTTTGATTTCCTCCAGTACAGATAAACAGAAATCACTTACACCAGTTACTTTAAATTTAGGAGTAAATGCGGGTTTAGTTCCAGAAAAATATACATCTAACCATTTTTCTACTTCGGCAAATACTTCTTCATTTGATGAAGGTATTTCTTCCTTAGAAAATTCTAGTCTAGTTAAATATTTGCCATCACTTTCTAGTATTATATTATCAAAATTATCTGGAGTTATATAAATTTTCTTATACATAATAATTCCTCACTTTAAACGTCTTTTTATTATATCATCACTTTCCAGCTTTCCAATAAGCAAGGATGAATTTTTATCATGCTTTTTAATATTCCCATCAACTATATCTTCATCATAATTTGCATAACAATATTTGCACATGTGGGGACAAGTGTTATACCAACCTATATCAACCATCGGAACACAGTGGCATTTATGTTCCTTTCTAGCTGTCCATTCACCTTTAAACATCTTTCCTGTTAACTTATAAGCAAGTTCTTTTGACATACATTCATCTTTAGTAAATCCATATTCAACTAAAGTATTATCTTCAAAACAAGTCGATACTTTAATGTTATGAGATTCAGCAATAGAGCTAAAATTAGTTCCAATTAAAGCATAATCAGAATTACTAAATTCCTTATATTTTAAAACATCGTAGTTTTTTCTAACATTTTTATAATCATCAATAAAAGACACGATTACTTTACTGATATAACCATCCAGTTCTGAACAAAGTTTAGAAAACGCTTTAATATGATAGTTAATCGAGTAACCATCACTTATAAATATTGGATCATATCTGACAACCACATTTTCTGTTCCTAAAATTTCACTTATTCTCTTAACAGCTTCTATAACTTTACTTTTATCAGGTACATTTGGTTCAATATCCTTTTTATATGGAGTTATTGTTACATGAAAAACAATTGGCTTGTTTATAAGTTTTAGTTTATCAACAATAGGAATTGGATTTTTAGTACAAAATAAAATTGCATCAACATCTTCAAAAAATATTCTACTAACTAATTTCTTATTAAAAGGATTTCTTACATCAACAAAACCTTCTTTATATCTATTCATAAACCAGTCTGTATAAAATGCAACAACATCTGTCCTTCCACTTACGTTTAATATCATAAAAATACCTCTAAATAAATTATAACAAAAAAAGATATAACTTAATATATCTCTAGTTTAAAATAAATATTGAAACATTTAAATATAATGCAAATAATAACCAAATAAAATAAGGTATTTGTAAATATCCAGCTGCATTATTTTTATTATACATTTGAAAAATCATAACAGCTACAAATAAAATTAAAACCACTAATTCCATTGTTGAAAACAGATAAGTTTTAAACAAGAAAAATAATGGACTCCATAATGAATTCAAAACAAGCTGTATTCCATAAACTTTATAAACATCATTATCATTTTTGCTGGACAAATACAAAGAAATACTCATAAGTATATAAAGAATTGTCCATACAATAGGAAATAATATCTTAGGAGGAAATAAAGCAGGTTTAATCAGATAATCCGTATTAAAATCAATAAAAATAGTAGGTAGCACTGCTACACCAAATGTAATTAACAATATAATAATAAGTTTTTTCATATTCATCTCCATTATTATTATATTTAAATTATTCAAAATTATTATATTACTAAGCTTTAATATAATTTTCGAATTCGTTTTTATACTTTTCTATTGTTTCACGAACATTAAATGAATAAACACTTGTAAGTATTCCATCCGCTGGATCTATCTCAGTTTTTTCAAGTTTACCGCCTAATGCTTCCATAGTCTTACTTGAACCTAAGTTATCAACATCACAAGAAAGAATTATATTGGATAATCCAACTTTTTTTGCCTCAAGAAGGCCCAAATATAAATTAATTTTATTATATCCTTTTCTTCTTTCCGTTGGACGAATACCATAGCCTATATTTCCACCAAAAGGAACCATTTCCTTTGGTAGGTTCCATCTAACGCTTATTGTTCCAATCAACTTATTATCATTTTCTCTAATAAGTAAGAATGTTTTAGTTTGAGCTCGGTGCATGCTTCTCGCATATTCTTCATCTTGCATATTTAAACATCTCTTTAATGCCTCTTCAAAAGTTAAACCATCAAGAATTTTATCTAAAGATCCCATACCATTAAGATCTGAATTATAAACTACAAATTCATTAATATAATCAACAATATCATCTTTTCTTTGAATTGATGGTCTTTCTAAATAAAACTTCTCCATACATGTTTCCTACCTTTATAAATCTTTTTTTTATTATAGCAAAAATTTAATCATGAAATAGATTCAAAAATATATTTTGTCAATAATTTGTAAAAAAGCTAGCAATTTATTGGTAATATTAGATTTATAACAAATAAACTAGTATATTGTAATTGGTGAGAATATGACTTTTGAAGATAATTTATCCAACATTTTACAAAATGATTATTATAAAAATTTTTATTTTCAAATAAAAGAAGACATTTTATATAGTTTTATGCAAAAAACAACGAAACATCAACGATATTTACCAGAAGAGATTTTAAACATAGTTAGAAACGAATATGGTTATAATGTCAAAAATTTTATTAAAGATGATAAATTAGCTCTAGCCGACAAATTAGCAGTTAAAGAATTAATAGCTTTTTATATTTGTCATAAATATTTAAATTTATCGTATGAGGATTTTAAATATATAAAGCAAACAGATATCAGTGAAATAAACTTTTCTGATAAAGAACTAGAAGAGTTTATAACAAACGTAAAGAAAATTCAAAATGGCATTTATGAGGTTTATGCACACGAAATATCTAATCCCAAAAGTAGATTATTAGCTGAGTTTCAAAAGGAAATGAACGGGAAAATAAATAGTTATAATAACTTCACAAATATGACGGCAGATCAGTTAAAAAATGAATATGATTTTGATTTACCAATAAATGTTCAGATTAAAAATCCGGGATACAATTTTACCATATTAATAAAATCAATGAACTTTTTAGGACGTGCAGCTGATACTTATATGGAAAAGTGGAATACAGACGAAAGCAAATTTCCATATGACTCAAGATCAATAGTTTCAAATAGCATGTTTAATGTTGCAATAAGTAGTACACAAAGAAGCGATATGTGGTGGATTGTAGGATTCAATGAACTTAATCATTTATATGATGCTTCATCAGCTGACTTGGATAACAAGACAATAAATGGTAAACTTCAAACATATCTAAAACCAGGAAAAAATGTAAAAAATTTGTGTTCAACAAACCAATTATTATCAACGAGTGGTGTAATTGATGATAATAATAATAGCATTTTTTACTATAATGAAGTCGTTTGTGATAAATATAATGAAAATGGTTATAAATGTCAACCAGACTATATAATATATCCAATTTCATCCAACCCAAAAGCACAATTTTCAAAATCAGTAAGAGAAAGATTTGAGATTGCAACTAAGGCTGCTCAAGAATTTAACATTCCAATAGTTTTTATGGATTTAGATAAAATAGCAAAACACGAAAAAGAAGAAGTAGACAAAAAAATTGAACATTACAAAAATAATCCATCAGATAAACTATTAATTGAAATATTACGTCAAATACGAATGAATAGAAGCACAGATTATGCAGCAGACTTATTTCCAAACTCATACATTTCTCAATTTGTGGTAGATTGCTGTAATGCCAATAATAAAAATATATTTGAAGAAATCATAGACATAATGCCAAATTATTCTTTTAAAACACTTCAGTCAGCTTTAGAAAACTATAAAAGAGATTTAGACAATAATATAAAAAGTGAAATAGATGAATACACTACATTTGAAGAAATGCAAGATAAAATAAGCAAGCAAGAATTGGATGAAATTGAAGAATTGAAAAAAAGAATATTTATCCTTGAAAAAAAACTTTTTAAAACAAAAAAAGTAAAAAGAGAAAAAGATTCATTATTACTTCAATTAGACATTTACAAAAAAAATCTATTAGAAAATGAAAATAAAAAATTAAGAACTATAAAAGAAAAAAATAAACAAGATAAAGAAAAAATAGATTTCTTATTTACCCTTTCATATGATAAAAAAATTGACGAACCAATTGTTGAGGAAAAAATTAAAATTATAGTAGCTTCCGAATTTTTGAAAAATCAAAATTTAAACGACTATCAAATATTGTGCAATGAAATGGGAAATCAAGATTTATTAAATCAAGAAATTTTAGAAGAACTTGATAAGAAGAAATTAAGTTAAAATTTTATTTACATATAAACCAATTGAAATCTAAATATAAAAAATGAGAGAATAAACATTTCTCTCATTTTTTATAAATTTTTATTCATTACTAGTTAAATCAACATATAATTCAACTACACCACATGATGGACAAACTCTTGCTTTTAAACGTTTTTTAGACATTTTTTTATTACTAAATAACATTTTAGTTCCATTTTCTTCGTCATCATAATCTAAAAATATTTGTTCTTCAAATTTAATTCCACCAACATAATTAGTATGAAGACTAGAGCATTCAATCATTTCAACATTACAATCTTTACACTTTTTCATTTAAACTCTCCTAACCATTTTCTCTTTATATAATTGTTATGACTATCATTAAATTTTTCCAATTCTTTTAAGTCAACAATATTATCTCTTTTTAAATTATTTTTTATAAATATTCTATGTGGCTTTGAAAAATAACATCTATTAATTTCTTCTTTTAGTATATTCTAAAGAACAAATTGTCTATCTTATCTAAATTAATAATGAGAATATTCCTCATAATACCAACTCCTACCATTAGGATATCACATTTTATTTTTTTATTGCAATAGTGACACGATAGCAAGAAAAGAACTATTCCCATTCTTTAAAGTATGGTATAATTTTAAAGAATAGGAGTAGAGGGAAGTTATAGTTATTAATACTAGTATATGATGTTTTTATTTTTAAATAAATCGGTGCTATATTCTATATATACAAGTAGTTTAGAAAAGAAAATAGGATTAACACAAAAATAAATATATTCAAAACTTGATAATTGCTTTTAGAACATTCAATCGACCAATCTTTAGACTATTCAAAAACTTATTATGTGTGAAATAATAACACATAAAAAAGGAGGTATTCTATAAGAATTTTTAAACTGCCCAAATATAATAAAAGGTCATTGGTAAATCAATAAAAAGATTTCTATGAGTTCAAAATTAACTTAGCAATACAAATGAATTCTATTTCAATTACGCCGACAATCTAAAAAAACTTTGTAGAAAGAATCATACAAAAATAAAAATAGCTTTTGTAATAGAAATTTTTGTAATTTTAAGAATGATTTTTACAGAATAGGATTACAGCAGAAATTCTTATTTTCTAGATTTATTTTATGCTTATAGTAAAAAAATTTTATTATTCAGTCAAGAAATTACAAAATATATAATGGCCGATACCAATGATAAAAACATGAATACACAATCTTAAATCAACAAAATCTTTGGTTCATTTAAAGGGCTCATTAACTTAATTGCAAATATTAGTCCTACCGCAAGTCTAATCAAAGATAATATTAATTAAAAGGAGGAAAATTATGACTTGTTCAAAATGCGGTGCAAATAATATTGATGGTTCAAATTTTTGTATTAAATGTGGTGCAAATCTTAAAGAAATGCAACAAACCATTCAAAGTAATAATGCACCTATTCAAAATTTACAATCAATAAATATTCAACAAGAACAACCAACAAATGAAAAACAATCAGCAAACATCCAAGAGCACATTCAACAACCAACATATAATCAACCAATTCAACAATCAAGTGTCAATACGAATGAAAGTACTTCTCCATTAAACTATTTAATGTATATTATAGCTGTTTTGCTAAAACCATTTAAAAGTTTTAAAGATGAAGAAGCTAAATTAAATAATACTAAAACATCATTTGTTCTAGCACTAATTATATCAGGTGCATTAACAATCATAAATTTAGTAAAAACTATATTTTCAACTGTAAGAGTTGCAAGTTATAGTTGGACTAGTGGTTATACTTATTCATGGCAATGGGATAATTTAAAAAGCATTAAATGGATTGAAGTTATTGGTAAAAACTTCTTAATATATGCTTGTGCCCTTTTTGCTATTGCTTTAATATTCTATTTAGGAAGTTTAATCGTAAAAAAAGAATTAAGTTTTATAGAATCATTATCAATCGTTTCCACTTCAGTAATACCAGCTATTATATGCACAATGATCATTTCTCCATTAGCAGGAAAAATTTGGAATCCATTAAGTATTATATTTATAGTTATCGGTGGAATTTATTCATTAATCATTCTATATGAATTAATGAACGATATATTAAAATTAGATGGTGATAAAAAGATTTACTTTAATCTAATCTGTTTTGGATTATTAACAATTGCTGGATATTATGCTTTTATGAAATTATTCAAGAGTTCAGTGTCAAGTGAATTAGATGGACTTTTAAATTTATTTAAATAATATATTCTAGTTACATAGTACACTAATTTACAATTAATCTATATAGAATAAAGTTTTAATTAAAAGGCAACTAATTTCCATGTTGCCTTTTATTAATAAAGAAAGGATGGGAAAATATGTTTTGTCCAAACTGTGGTGCTAATATACCAGAAGAGTCCGAATTTTGTTCAAACTGTGGAACAAATTTGAAAACTATTCAAACAAATCAAAGCATCATAAATGAACAATATAACAACAGTAAACAAATTTCTACTAATGATCAAATTAGAGAAGAAACAATGACAGAAATAATTTCTAAAAAAAGCAAAAACTATTTTAATTCAATTATAAACACTATTAAACTATTTATTTCAAAAAACAAAAAGCAACTTTTAATCACTGGTGGTGGTTTAGTAATAGTAAGTGCTATACTTATTACTTATAAACAACTATATGGTTTTGAAAGTTTAAAATGGAATAAGGAATATGAAGATTACAACTTAAAATACATAAGTCAAAGTAACGTTAAACTTGGGTTCAAATTTTCTGATAAAAAGAAAATTGATAAATTAAAAGTGAAAACAACTTGCGGAGAAAGTGAAATAATTGGTCTAGAATTAAATTGGAATTTAACTCAAGCATTAGGAGAATGCAAAGTAGATATAAGTTATAAATTAAAGAAAATAAGTAAAAAATTTACTATTATAAATCCTTTTGCTGATGAACAAGAATTATCATTAAGTTATGAAATAAATAATGATTCTGATGAAGATTTAGACTTAGATGGATTAACTAATAAGCAAGAAAAAGAATATGGTACTAATCCTCAATTATCTGATTCTGATATGGATGGCTTAGACGATTATTATGAAATATTTACAAGTAAAACTGATCCATTAAAAGCCGATACAGACGGAGATGGACTAAATGATTTTGATGAAATAGAATTAGGTCTTGATCCATTAAAAGCTGATTCTAAAGGTGATGGTATAAAAGATAGTGATAGAAAAGTATCTTATTCCATAAAAAACGAAAAAGATGGAATTACAATGAAAATATCTGGTACTGGTAATATTGCTAGTTCTACGATTGATACTTCTAAAAATTCAACATTCAAAGAAATGGGTGGATTATTAGACATTGTATACAATTTCTATACCCTAGGAAAAATAGAAACAGCAGTAGTAACTATACCATATTCACTAGAAGAATTAACGTCAAAAAAATTAAGTGAAGATAATCTTACTCTTTACTATTTTGATGAAACAACAAAAAAATTAGAAGCTATGCCAACAAGTGTTGATAAAGAAAACAAAAAAATTACAGTTACATTAAAACATTTCTCAAAATATGTTTTGGGTGACAGCAATGCAGTATTAGCCAAAACAAATAATCAAATAATGATGGTTATAGATAATTCTATTTCTATGTATGGCTATGATCAACTTACATCTCTAGGATATACTAAAATAACAGGAGCAGATGGTAATGATACTAATTTTAAACGATTATCTTTAACAAACAACTTAATTGATATGTTTACAGGCAACTATAATTTTGGAATAAGTGAATTTGCTGGTAATTACATAAATAAGCAAAAGTTTACTGATAATAAAGAAACAGCAAAAAAAGCAGTAAATGCAATAAAAAATGATATAGATGAAATTGGAAGTGGCACAAACATTGTAAATGCACTTACAAGTGGTATTAATGAATTTAAAAAGGATGATAATAAGCATTATTTAGTATTGTTAACTGACGGAAATGATACATCCACATATAATACGTTATCTTCAAATAAATATTCAATCATAAGCAAAGCCAAAGATAAAGACGTAAAAATCTGTGTAATTGGTCTAGGAACTAAAATAGATACTGATGACCTTAATACTATTGCAGAGGGTACTGGATGTGATTACTATAATGCGAGTGATGCTGGAGCGTTAGACGAAATATATTCAATTATAGGAGCAAATATAAACTATAATTTAGTTGACGTAGATGGTGACGGAAACGTTGACGGAACATTAATTGCTGACAGTGGATTTATAGTAACTAAGAATGGTTTTTCTTTTCCAAATTACGGAACTAATCTATCAAAAGGTGGACATTGTTATGGAATGGCTACTATTGCAGAACTTTATTATACAAAAAAATTACCATTGAGTTTTGCTAGCAAAACAGTAAAAAATCAAACATCATATGCATATGATTTAAATAATACATATTTTGCTAATTTCAGTAATCTATATGATTATAAATTAAAAACTAATATCTTAAAAAATACAGTTGGCTTTGATGCATTTGGAGAGGAAAAACCAAAAGATTATATGACATTATCTAATGAAACTTTAGTTTATAGTGACAAATACAAAGAAGAATTAGTTAATTCTGAAATATATGATATATCAGTAAATGAATCAACATTAGATTCAAAAAAACAACTAGAAAGATGGGGAGTTAACTATAAAGAAGCCGAAAAAGCTTACCTAAATGAAGATAAAATGCAAACGAGTAATATAATAGAAAACTCTGATAAACAAATTCTAAATGCAATATATGCAGGTTATATAAAACAAAATGATACAACTCATTATTCTTCATCATCTAATTTTATCGTATGGTCGAGAAATGTTGTTGGAACAGAATCATCAAAAAAACTAAACTCAGCAGCTTTCATTGAATTATTAAGAAATAGACTAGATAATGGGGATGCACCTGTAATATTTGGAATATTCAGTAGTGGTCTTCATGCAATAAATGCAATTAGTCTTGTTCAAGATAATTCAGATTCGAATCATTACTATATTGGTGTTTATGACAACAATTACCCCGGAGAAAAAAGATACGTTGATCTTCAATGTAATAAGAAAACATGTGTAACAAAAGCAAATAATTATTACACAAGTTCTAAAGAACCTATAAGAATTACAACCTCATTAGATGATGACTTAAAATATTTTAAATAAAAACCATTATTTTATAAATAAAACTATTTAGATTATGCAAAAACAATTACTATCAAAAATTTTTGATAAAGACTGAAACGACATAAGGAGAGATAAAATCATCTCTCCTTTTTTATATACTAACAAAAAGACTCAACATAGTATAACATTGCAAAAAAAATTTAAAAGAGGTCTTTTCTACTTATAATAACAGCTTTCTTATTAAAGCAAATTGTTATAATATCATTTAATATAAATATTTCCTACTTTCCTTTTTTTATTTCAGATTCATATAGATGCTTATATTCAGAACATCTATTTAACAATTCTTTATGAGTTCCAGAATCTATTATTTTTCCATTTTCAATAAAGAATATTTTATCACCATTTCTAAATTATCTATTAAATCTCTTATTAAACTTTTTATCTCTTCATCTGAAACGACAATACTTTTACAAGCAATTTGACAGGATAAACCATGAGTATAAAATCTAACATCACGATATAAATTTTTTGCTTGTTCAGGTGTTAAAGAATATTGTTTAGGAATAGATGTTATGGTTTCAACATTCCAACTTGATGATAACACTTCATCAATTGTTCTTGATCCTGCTAACTCAGACATAAATAATGCTTTAAATATTTTCGATTCATTATAAGCAAAGCTTGCATATGCATAACTTATTGTATAAAGATAATCATTTTTATCAACAATTTTATCTATATATAAATCATAATAATCATGAAGATATTTTTTTAATTCGATTTTAAAATTATCCATGTTATTAAAATTTCTAAACAATGGTTGAGTAGAACAACCTATATATTTGCATAGATCTCTTGAATTTAATAACTCTATACCAAATTCATTAATATAATCTTTTGCTTTAAGCAAAAACATTTCCTTATCGTACTCCACTTTTCTTGCCATATGATCACTTCTTTCAATAAAATATCAATTGTTATTTTATTATATAATATTATTATTGTCAAATAAACATAACAAACGTTATTTTATAATGCATAAAAAGTTGATTTTAAAGAAATACTTTTAATTTAGATTGCTATCCAAATATTCTTCTAAAGTAAGATTTTTATTTTTTATATCTAAGGCAATTTCTTCACTTCCAACATATCTAAAATGCCAAGGTTCATAACTATATCCTGTAATGCTTTCTTTACCTTTTGGATATCTTAGAATAAATCCATATTTATAAGCATTATCAGCTAGCCATATAAGTTCTTGTTCATTACCATTTAATTCATCAAGATATTCTCCATTTACATTTAAAGCTAAATCAACTGCTAAACCAGTATGATGTTCACTTGTGCCTACTAAAGCGACTCTCTTTTTGGCTTCATCTAAACCGTCTCTGTCAACATAATAATCAAAAACTTGTTGTTGATATTCCAACGAACGATAACCAGAATCCAAAATAACTTTACTAAATCCGGGTATAGCATTAACATCATTAAGCATTTTTAAAACTGCTGCACATGTATTTTTTTCTAAATATATATCTTTCATATGAAAGTCTTTACCAGCTAAAACAATGTCACCTAGCATCTCTTTATTAAACAAATTAGCTTTATTAACAAGAATCAAATAATTCATATAACCTCCAACTTAGTATTCTTCTATATATGTTTTAAAAACATATTTTCTAGACATAGTATAACATAAGTTTGATTAATAATAAAAATCAAAAAAAAAGAGTACATACATAATATACTCCATATATTTGTTACTTTAATTTTTTTATATAAAGTTTTCTTAGAAAACCATTCGATAGTTTTGTTTCTTTTACAAAATCTAACCCAATTCTTTCTAAAGTCTTGCAGCTTCCAATATTATCCGGATGTGCCATTGAAATTATATAGTCAAATCCTAATTCGCTTGCTAATTCCATTTCCATTGTTTGTAATTTTGTTGTAATTCCCATTCCTCTATATTCTGGTAAAACTAAATTACCTCCTAATTCACACACTTTATATTCTGATATCCCAAACTCTTCTTTAAAATCCTTTAGCATATCTTGTGATACATATAGCTGTGCCATACCAACTAATCTATCACCATCATAAGCTCCATATAACGGTGCATAATTAACATCATCAAACATACTATCTAATTCCCATTGCTCATAAGGAATGAAATGAGCTTGATCAGGTAAACCTTTTAGAACAATATCTATAAGTTTAAACAATTGCTCTTTATCCTTTTCGTCTATTTTTTTATAAACTAATTCCATATTACTTCCTCCATCTTTTATATTCAAATTATTCCTGTCCAAGTGTATAGCCACCATCAACAATTATTTCTTGCCCTGTTATAAATTCAGAATCATCACTAGCTAAAAATAATGCAACTTTTGCCACATCATCAGGCTTGCCAACTCTTTTCAATGGTGTTCTGGACTCTATGTCTCCAATGTAATCATTAAAATTTGGCGTCTCAATATAAGACATCGGTGTTTGAATCACACCTGGAGAAATCACATTGCATCTAATCCCATACGAACCATATCTAGAAGCAATTGACTTTGTAAATGCAATAACTCCGGCTTTAGATGACGAATATATAGGAAAGTATTTTGAACCATTTCTTGCTACTATTGAACCAATATTTATTATGTTACCAGCTGTATTGCTTTTTTTCCATAAATCAATAAATTGTAAACAAATTGACATTACACTTTTTAAATTAGTAGTAATTATGCTATTTAGCTCTAAAATATTATAATTTAGTGATTCTTCTCCGCTACTAATTATTCCAGCACAGTTGACTAAGATATCAATATTCTCCAAGTTTTCGATTAATTTTTCTACATCATTTTCATTATTTACATCACACACAAAATAACTAATTAAATTATTTGAATCATTACAAACTTCTTCTAAAATTTCCTTTCTTCTACCGATTATATAAACCTCGTATCCTTTCTCACAAAACAATTTAGCAACTGCCTCACCAATTCCTGTTCCTCCACCTGTTACTAAAACTTTTTTAATCATGTTACCCACCTTTCAAACTGTAAACTGCTCTATATTATAGATATTATGGCTATCGTCAGAATATATTTTTAACTTGAAATTATTACAACCTAAATATTTTATTATTTCTACACTAGGAAATTTTTTATTCATACTAAATAATTCTTCTATATTAATCCATAAAGAATCATTTTCAATAAGTTTATGAGGACTGCCCTTATACTCATTTACTAAATAAATGTCAAAATCAAATATTAAATTAGGATATTCAACGATAACATTTCCTTTATATTTTTGACTAAGGATTTCCATTCCAGTTTCTTCCTTAAATTCTCTAATTGATGTTTCCAGAGATGTTTCATTCTCTTCTATTTTTCCACCCGGAATATCATAATAGCCAAAGTTTTTACTAGTTTTATATTTAATAGCAATTATTTTATTATCATTAATTAAAAAAGTTCTAACTGCTTTACGCACCATTTTCATTTAATTCAGCTCCAACATAATTATAACATATATATTTTAATTATTCTAACTACTATAGAATGATAATTAGTTATTAAAAAATAGAGTATATATTAATTAAATTAAATAAAAATCCTAATTATTAATATTACAAAATATTTTATGATATAATGTTTATAAGAAATTGTATAAGGAGAGTATATATGTTTGATAATATAAATGATAGGTTAGCTAAAGATGCTATTTTTACAATTAGGCATAGTTGGTTACATAGTGATGGCAATGAATATGCTTACGATGGTAAAGAATTAAAAAATTATTTAAAAAATAGAGATAATGATATAAATAAAAAAAACAAAGTAATAGGTTCAATTTTAGCAGGAGCTATAGGTGATGCATTAGGGTATAAAATAGAATTTAAAAGAAATGTTAAAAGTGATGAGGTAACTGCTTTTGATGATACCGGAATTATATCGGATGATACTCAAATGACATTATTTACTGCAATGGCACTAATTTATAAAGACATAGTCAGAGATGCAACCTACAAAGATGTATTTTATAATTCTTACTTGGATTGGTTTGATACTCAAAATAATAACAAATCTGAAGAAAGAATTTCCAACTTAAATAAAATAGCCGAATTAAACGTTTGTAGAGCCCCTGGAAATACTTGTTTATCTGCATTAGCTTCTGGAAACATTGGAACAGTTGAAAATCCTATTAACAATAGTAAGGGATGTGGTGCAGTTATGAGAATAGCACCTATCGGATTATATATTGACAACCCAGTTGAGGCTGGAAAAGTAGCAATTACTGCAAGTGCAATTACCCATGGAAATATCCTTGGATATACCTCATCATGTATTTTAGCAGTTCTATTAAATTTAATATTAAATAATCCTAAAAAGCCTTTAAAGAAACTAGTTTATAAATCAATAAAAATATTTAAGAAAGAATATAGCTCTATACAACAAAGCGAAGAAATAAAATATATGCTTAAATTATTATCGAAAGCTATACATCTTAGCGAAAAAAATATAAATGATCAGACAGCTATAAATATGCTAGGAGAAGGATGGGTAGCAGAAGAAACTTTAGCAATAGCAATTTATTCTTGCCTAAAACATTCAAACAGCATTAAGGACACATTGATCTGTGCAATTAACCATGACGGTGATAGTGATTCTACAGGAGCTGTTGCTGGTAATATTATTGGAGCATACTTAGGTTTAGAAAACATTCCAGAAGAATATACAAAAAAACTAGAATTAAATAATTTAATTATCACAATTGCTGGATATATTAGCAAGGATTTAAATTTTTTAAAAAATTCAAATAATGAAAGTAGTTGTCTATTCCCAAGCAAACTTGAAAAATATAAAAAAGAAAATAAAGATAGTAATAATGACATATCATTAGAAGAAATAAAAAACGCAATAAATAATAAATAAGATAAAAACTGTAAGAAAAATATCGCTTACAGTTTTTATTTAAAAAAAAGCAGAACTTTTTTGTTATTCCAGCTTTACAATTAATAACATATTTTAAATTTATGAGTATTTTAAGGCATTAACATATTATAAATTAAATATTTCTATTACATTTTCCTGCCGCTTTGTAGATAAAAAAGAGTATATCTACATAATATATCCTATTCTTTTTCCGGGTTATCAGCAATTTTATTACTTATTGCTTTCAAAGTCTCCAAATATTCTTTTCCTACTGGACTTATTGTTTTTACTTGATATATCTTATATTCATATTTTGCTTTTTCTATTGCTTCATCATGACTAATTGTACCTGCACCAACAAGTAGCTTTTCTCCAGTACTAGAAAGGATTGTATCTAATTGTTTAATATAATCATCCATATGCATCGGATTGTGTCTAATTGCTTGTATTTCAGGAAAATCAAAATATCCAGATACTAAATTATTTAAAATTTTTAGTTCTTCTTCAGTTAAATAATTTTTAGCAATTACAACATCACTCATTATTTATTGGCAAATCACCACTAAATGTTGTAAGGCCCATAAAAGGTTTATCAGAATCTGCTCGTTCATATATTACTTCAGGAGCTGTATGTCCATGAGCAGCATAATGAAGTTTATTTTGCACAATCTTAAAGAATTCAATTGATTTAATGTCTTCAGGATCATAATCTACAGCAGTTGCATATAAATCAAGAATTTGTCTGTATAATACTTTTTCTGATGACCTAATGTCTTTGATTCTAGCAAGTAATTCTTTCCAATAATTACCTCCACCATTGCCTTTAAGTCTTTCATCGTCCATAGTGAAACCTTTAATCATATATTCTTTTATTCTTTCAGTCGCCCATCTTCTAAAATTAGTAGCAACTCTTGATTTTATCTTATATCCTAAAGAAATAATCATATCCAAATTATAATATGGAATTTCTCTATTAACCATTCTATTTCCTTCTTTTCGAACTTGTCGTAAATTTTGACATGTTGAACTTTTATCTAGATCTTCCTCTTCATATATATTATTTATATGTTCAACTACGTTAGTTCTTGAAGTAGAGAAAAGTTCAGCCATTTGTTGTTGAGATAACCATACTGTTTTTTTTTCAAGTTTTACATCTATTTTTGTTTTACCATCATATAATTGATATATTACTATATTATTGTTTTCATTCATTAGAAATCACCTATTAAATTTAAAAGGTGTCAACAAATATAGCTATTGTTCACACCTTCTTTATTACATATTTTAATCTTTTTAATATCAACTTCTGAAAACTAAACTAACTAATAACTTTTAAATTTCAAATATGTCATTATTATATGCTATTTTCCACAGCAATTCTTATATTTTTTTTACCTGAACCGCAAGAAGTTGATTTCTCTATATTATCAGTATTATTAGTATTTATAGTACTATCAGTATTTATTGTATTTTAAGACTAGGTATCATCTGTATTATTTGTGTTGTACGTATTATCTATACTATAAGTATTATCTACTGTGGACATTGCCCACATCCGTTCACTAATATAAGTAAATCATATTTCATTATTTTATAAAATGTGCGATTTAAATAATTTATATTATTTGTGATATCAGAATATTATAATGCCTTTTGTTTTAAATTATTTTTATATTGTTCTTCAAAATGTTTAAGCATATCTAATGCAATAATAATATTATTTTCAATATCTTCAAATGAGCTTACCTTATATAAAGATTCTAATTTTTCAACAATATCTTTGGGCAAATGTCTTGAAATATGACATAATTCATAATCATATATTTCTGGTGTATAAATTATTCTTGCTATAGTTACAAGTGGTCTAAGGATTTGTTTTTCATATTCCATATAACATTCTAAATATTGATTTCTTTTGATATACTTAGTCACTCTAGAATATTGTAAAATTCTATTCTTCTTTTGCTCAAAAACAGTATCTAATTCTTCTTTATCTATTTGTGACTGTT
This sequence comes from uncultured Bacilli bacterium, assembly GCA_934101115.1. Classification (GTDB taxonomy): domain Bacteria; phylum Bacillota_I; class Bacilli_A; order RF39; family UBA660; genus CAG-582. The sequence goes on from CAKOPW010000014.1 coordinate 33,586, forward strand.
CATGAAAACTAATAACATTTTTCTTATCAAATATCACTAATGGTACTTCAGTTATACTATCTCTTGCAAAAGAAGTGTCTTCTCTGTCTCTTGAATCGTTTTGAGCAGCTAAATCAATTGTTAAATACTCATTTGTATTTTCTATGTGTATATTGCTTTGATATATATCAGGTGTTGATTGATCCATTCTGGAATCAATCTTACCAAGCAATGATAAGTGTTCTACTAAATCAAAAATAAATGAATTTCTTTTAGAATCTTCAACATCAAACCAAAAATCCAAATCAAAATATTCATCAACTTGATTTAATCCATCTGCTCCTTCTAACCACATGGCATAAACATAGTCCTTCGACATAGCATATTTTTTTATATAATCAATAATATAATTTCTATCTAATTGCATGTTACCATCTCCTATTATGATTATACCATACTTTCTTAAACTTTTTAATTTGTATACTTACTTATCTTTTTAACAAATATTATTTTCAATATATTCTATATTGGAACTTATACCATATTCAAATGATTTAATCACTTCATTTTTATCAACTTCTGTACTTTTAATATAATATTTTTGAGTCTTTTCTATTCTTTTATGCCATAATACTACAGCAATATCTTTTATTTCACAGCCATTAATTAAACAAATAGCAGCAAAACTGCCTCTTAAATCATAAAATCTGCACTTTACTCCTAATTCATGATGAATTATCTTAATTGGATATTTAACAATATCAGTTCCAGAATATGTCCCATCTTTTCGAGTAAATACCATATCTACTCTATTACGTTTAGAATTACTTTCTATAACTTTATACTCAACTAATTTACCGTATTTATTTTTAACTTCTTCTAAAACATACTTTTTATAATTCTTACTATATTGTTTCTTATAACTATGTTGAATATTTTTATAATTTAATAATACTTTATATAAATTATCACAAATATATACTTTTTTCTGACTTCCAATGATTTTTGTAGTTCCTACATACCACCTACCGTTTTCTTCTTTATCTTTTGCATATACTGTTTTACTTACTTTAATAATTCTATTATCTAAATCTAGATCATCTCAAATTAAAGCAAATACTTCAACCGTTCTCATACCTGTGTAACAAGCAGTTAAGAATGCTGATAAAAAACTTTATTATTTTTAAATCTATTTAAAATATTTTGTGTTTCTTCATTAGTATAAATATGACCTACATTGTTTTTTTTAGTTCAAATGACAGCAAGCTAGGGACTTGTAAATCTGCTGCCGGATCATAATCAATAAAGCCAAAATAATATGTTGCATATCTTAATGAACTTTTAATTACTTTTTGATAATTTCTTAATGCTTCTTTAGTAGTTGATGTTTGATATAACCTTAATAATGCTTGATTAAGTATATATGAAGTTATCACTGATAATTTATAATTACCTAATTTCTTTTTATATTACTAAAAGATTCTTTATATCTTTTTGCTGTGGAATACTTATAATTAATTTCAAAGTACCCACTCATCCAATAATCTAAATATTCAGAATATAACATATTACTTTCTTTTGTATTATCTCCATTAATAAACTCATTATATGCCTTTTGACCTACTATATATGCTTCATTTTTAGTTCTAAAACCTGATTTAGTTATTGGTTTTCTTTTTCCATTTACTTTACCTACATCAAAACAATATTGATATGCATTACCTCTTTTTTTATACTGATCATCTTATCATCTTCCTTTCTTTTGATCATTATAATTTTACAACAAAAAGAAAGTAGCATTTAAAATGTAACCTATAAAGTGGACACTCAAAAAAAAGAGAGACCTACTTTATAGGTTTTTATTATGTCTTGTTAT